>JASUTF010000009.1 GCA_030445695.1 Candidatus Iainarchaeum sp. | reverse complement strand
CATCGTCTCCTCCGCCGCCACCCTGTTGAGGATTACCGCCGTACATGATAAACACCGAAATAAAATGGATCCGGGTATTTAAATTTAACTACTGGCCCAGTTGCAAATGTTCAGAACGATGAGAGCGACGGACGCGTAGGGCGGAACGGTGCCGGACCTCGTTTCCCTGTCCACAAGCTCCCAGAGATCCTCCGGCGGGAATGCCATGTATATCATGCGGTAGCCCGTACGTATAATCGCCGGATAAGGTGCCTTCTGGCCGTACACAGGGGCAACGTTGTCTATGGTGGCCACAACGGTGTGGGGGCCCAGAACGGAGCTCCTGAGGTCCTCAACAACGGCGAAGTTCAGCGGGAACGGGGCGGAGTTGGGGAGACCAGCCGTGAGGACGTCCGGCTTGAAGGAAATCGTTCCGGAGATCTCGCAGTCCTCGTCCTCGCAGTAGTTCCCGTGATACTTCAGGCCCAGGAAGCGGGTGCCGAAGAGCACGTAGTTCCCGAACTCGTCCTGGCGGTCCCAAGTATTGACAACACGCTTCGTCGTCGTGTTGGTCTCCTCGTTGAACTCCTCCACCTGCACGTACTCCGCGGGGCTCTCCGGCTCCACGCCTACGTCGCCTATAATCAGAATGCGCCCGCCCTTCGCAGTGAAGTCCCAGAGCATGTCCATCTGCTCCGGGGAGAGCTTCCGGGCACGTTCGATGATAACCACGTCATAACGGTCGAGGTTTCCCGGGGATACGGTGTCCACGTCCTCCACGTCCGCGTATATCCTGCATTTGTCCTCCAGCAACCGGGAGAGAAGCCGGGGGTCCCCCATACCCTCGTCGCCGTGGAGTATGATGACCGCCGGATACGTCCTCCCGTATATGGCGGAAATGATCGCCCGGTACCCGGAGCACCAGTAGGGCACCTGCGAGCAGTGGATCATGCCGAACTTGGTCGCCAGGGTGAGTGCGGCGAGAAGGAGGAGCGTTATGGCAACGGCGTGGATGACAATCTGATATGTGGGGTTCTTCACGACCTGACCACGCATGAGAAGAAAAAGGAAAGGTTATTTTTATTGGTTCACTCAACATTCACCCGGTTGGGATACATAATTACGACCTTTGCCGGCTTTCCCTCACGGACTGCACGCTTCAGTATGTTCATATAGTGGAACGTGGTTGAAAGCATGCGGGTGTGTAGTTTCTTCTCCTCCAGACCGCTGACCTTCGCCTTCAGATCTGTCCTGCCCGTCAGCCGCTTCTGGAAATTGTAAATGTTCTTCAGCGCCTCGAACTGCAGCCAGGGCATTCTCTCCTCGGATCCGCCGAGTATCTCTCTCAAAACCGAGTAACCACTGAATACCGGCAGTTCTCCCGCGGAGGATTCTTTCCTTGCCTGGCGCAGCCCTGATTCCGGCTCGGTAAACGGAAGCTTTTCAGCAACCTGCCGGTATGCCTCGCCTATCTTTTCCAGAAGGGAGTCGAAGTATTCTTTTTTCACCTCGCCGGCGTCCAGCAAGAACATCCTCTTCAAAAGCTCCTCAAAAGCGCGCGCTTCCTCGTCTTCGAGGGGCTTTGTGGTGTGGGCCGTTACTTCCCGCTCAAGCACGGCGCGTTCTTTCACGGGCGTGCCCGCCACGGGCTTTATCATCTCGGAATATATTTTCTGCGTCACGTTTTCCGGGGATATTTCGTCTGCCTTGCCGAGAACGTGGACACGGATCTCATGGCTGTTCGAATCCGGCTCCAGGCGGAACAGAATGTACTTTTCCCCGACCCTCACAGCGCCGGCGAGTGGCAGGGGCATGTATGGATGCTCGGGATGTTCTCCCGCGAGACCGAAGACGCGGTACTCCTTGCGGATCCAACCCCTCTTCTGAAGGCCCGGGATCCGCCCATCGGTCCTGCGTTCGAAGATGGGGTGGTTTTCCCTGCCAACGCCCTTGCCAGCAACATCAGCTGCAAAGCGTGCACGCCTGCGGATAAACTCGGGTGACTCC
The DNA here is from genome assembly GCA_030445695.1 of Candidatus Iainarchaeum sp. GTDB lineage: Archaea > Iainarchaeota > Iainarchaeia > JAADDC01 > JAADDC01 > SZUA-1452. The sequence goes on along the minus strand of JASUTF010000009.1, from coordinate 28,150 downwards.
TCTGACATATGAACCATAACGACCCCCAGGTATAAAAGCATCTCCCCTCAATTCAAAACATGCCCAAGAAAGCCAAGGTGGAGACCCCGCCGAGCATGCTGGGAATCATGCGGTTTGACGTGGACACCACACGCATACGGCTCGAACCGAAAGTGGTCCTTGGAATAATACTCGGATTCGTGGCCCTCGTACTTCTGCTGAACTACGTTGCACCGCTTGAGTAGGCGGTCCCATGCAGGTCCTCATCCTCGCCGGCGGGAAGGGGACACGCCTCTGGCCGCTTAGCAGAAAATACTACCCAAAACCGTTCATCAAGCTCCACCAGCTCGGCGGAAAGTCACTCTTCCAGAAAACGGTTGAGCGGGCACTCGCGATCACTGATTCTGAAAACACATGGATCGTAGTGGCTGACAGGCACGACACCATCGTCCGGAACCAGCTCGAAGAGATGGGTGTGGAAGTCCCGGAAGACCACATACTCATAGAGCCGACGCAGAGGGACACGCTGCCCGCCGTTCTCTATGCCCTTTTCAGGATGCCCGAAGACGTTGTAACCCTCATGCCCTCTGACCAGTACGTCAAAGAGGTAGAACGGCTGGCGGAGGCGGTGAAACTAGCAGAGAAGTATGCAGACAGGCACATCGTGGCCATCGGGGTGAAGCCCACCGAGCCGTACACGGGATACGGATACATCAAACCGGGAAGAAAGATAGACGAAAACGTGTACGAAGTGGACGAGTTCAAGGAGAAGCCAGACATAGAAACGGCAAAAACCTACGTGAAGAAGAAGTATTTGTGGAACACGTTCATACACGTCTTCTCCCGCAACCTCATGCTCAAGGAGATCGAGAAGTACGCGCCGGAGGTCTACCTCACGTTCAAGAAGTATAACTGCGACGCGGAGAGGATATATCCCATCATCGAGCCAATCTCTCTTTCATCACAGGTTCTGGAGAAGTCGAAAAAGAATGCTGTCATACCCGTGGCGCTCACGTGGAGCGATATGGGTTCATACGACCTCATGCACAAGCTCTCTGACAAGGATGAAAACGGTAACGTGGCTAACACGAACTTCATCTCCCTTGACGCGCACGGGAACTTCGTGGAGACATACAACGGGAAAACCGTCGCCATGATCGGCGTTGACGACCTCTTCGTCATAGACACGCCGGACGCACTCATCATAGGGCCACACAGCAGATCGCAGGACGTGAAGACAATATTCAAGATGTTGGAACAGAGAAAACACCCCGTCACGGACTACCACACCCGTATAGAAATGAGATGGGGGCACGTGCAGATAGTGGAGTCAACGGAGGACTACACAATTGCGAAGATATTCCTCCGCCCGGGCGCAAGGGCAAAGATACAAATTGAATACCCGGCGACCGTTTCCGTGGTGAAGGGATCCGTGGCCGTTGCCTCCGGAAAGGACAGGAAGATACTTGAAACCGGCAACGCTGTGTCCACCAGCAACGAAATCATTGAATTGGAGAACCTCGAGCGCGATCCGGCAGAAATAGTCATGACCGTGATTGCAAACCTGAAAACCAACCCCTACGTGGAAATATTAAAAGAATTGGAGGGCTGATCGCCCTCAGTCAAACTCCGTCTCGCTCTCGGACTCCTCGCCTTCCTTGGACTTCTTCGTAGCGGCTATGATGTCGTCGATCTTCAGTATCAGGCGTGCTGCCTCGCTGGCGGACATGATTGCCTGCTTCTTGACCTTCACTGGCTCGAGGACGTTCTTCTCCTTCATGTTGGCAATGTCTGCCGCGAAGACATCAACACCCCAGTACTTGCCGTCTTTCTCCTTGGCGTGCTTGCTGCGGAGGCGGACCACCGTGTCAATGGGGTCCATGCCCGCCGTCTCTGCCAGTGTCCTGGGTATGATCTCGAGGGCATCCGCGAACGCCTCTATGGCGAGCTGCTCTTTCCCGCCAACGGTCTGTGCATACTCGCGGAGACGTATGGCGAGCTCCATCTCGGGCGCACCACCGCCCGCAACCACCTTCCCACTCTCGATAGCGGATGCCACTGCACCGATGGCGTCGCGGAGTGCACGCTCCGCCTCATCAACAACGTGCTCTGCACCGCCGCGCACCAAAATCGTTACTGCCTTGGGGTTCTTGCAGCCCTCGACGAAGATCATGCTCTCGCCGGAGATCTTGCGCTCCTCGACGAGCTCTGCCTCACCGAGGTCCTCGGGGCTGAGGTCCTCAACGCGGGTGACGATCTTCGCACCCGTTGCGCGGGCGAGCTTCTCCATGTCGCTCTTCTTGACGCGGCGGACCGCAAGAATGCCCGCCTTCGCCAGGTAGTGCTGTGCCAGATCATCGATACCCTTCTGGACGAAGACCACGTTCGCACCGGCCTCCTTGATCTTCTCGACCATCTCCTTCAGCATCATCTCTTCCTGCTCGATGAATGCCTGGAGCTGGTCCGGAGACGTGATCTGGATCTTTGCATCGGTCTCCGTCTCCTTCACCTCGAGGGCGCTGTTGATAAGGGCGATCTTTGCATTCTCAACGCGGCGGGGCATCTGCGGGTGGACTCGCTCCTTGTCGATGACGATACCTTTTATGAGCTGCGTGTCCTCCATGGAGCCGCCCTGCTTCTTCTCTATCTTGATCTGGTCGATGTCGATGACAATCTTGCCGTCGTACTCCTCTGCCACCATCTTTATCGCATCAACGACCATCTGGGCGAGCTTCTCCCGGGAGTCGGTGATCTTAGATGTCATGGACGTCATGGCGATCTTCTTGAGGATCTCGTCGTCGTTGATGTCCACCTTGTCCCCGATCTCGTCAAGAAGCTCAACTGCCTTCTCCGCAGCCATGCGGTAACCCTTTATGATGATGCTCGGGTGGATCTCCTGGTCGAGGAGACGTTCAGCGTTTCCGAGGAGCTCACCTGCGAGAACCGTCGCTGTTGTTGTTCCGTCACCGGCTTCCTCGTCCTGTGCCTTGGCAACCTCGACCATGATCTTACCGGCGGGGTGCTCAATGCTCATCTCCTGGAGAATCGTAGCACCGTCGTTCGTAATGGTAATGTCGCCAAGTTCGTCCACAAGCATCTTGTCCATACCCTTTGGACCGAGGGTCGTCCTAACAACGTTGGCAACTGCGCGGGCAACCAGAATGTTCAGACGCTGGGCATCGCGACCCACAACACGCTGGGCACCCTCGCCGAGGAACACAACCGGCTGCCTCTGTATGTCTACCATCTTACCACCTCCACAAATTTATGATGGATATACACTCATATAACTCGATGCCCAGCAATGTTTTTAAGCAAAGCGAGGAAGGATTAAAAACCACCGATGCGTTCTGAACACATGTTCAAGTTTGAGTGGAACGGCAGTAAGCTGAAAACGGAATGGAAAACGTATGAGGGTGCGGTCAGAAAACTATCCGAGCTGAAAGACGTTCTTCTCGACGAGCCGGAGGAAGATGGAGACGCATACTACATGTTCCGTGACGTGCACCGTCCGGAGGACGAGGCGAAGTTCAAGGAGCACAAAATACGCTACGACATAACGGTGATCCCCCCGCGCATCGTAGGAAGGGAGTATATCAAGACCTACGGGCACTACCACCCGGAGGCCGGTCACGGGCTTTCATACCCCGAGGTCTACGAGGTGCTTCAGGGGCACGCGCTCTTCCTGGAGCAGAAACCGGACGCGTCGGACTTTTTTGTTATTGAGGCGAAGACAGGGGACGTCGTCATAATGCTCCCGAACCACGGGCACGTGACGGTGAACATCGGCGACGAACCACTTATCATGGCAAACCTCGTTTCCTCGGAGTTCTCATCGAATTACGAGCCCGTGAAGAAGAAGCACGGGTTTGCATGGTATTACACCACGGAGGGCTGGATCCCGAACGAACGCTACGAGAACCACCCGAAGATAAAGACGCTATCTCCAAGTGCGCTCCCGCCGGACATCTACTCGCTCTTCGTGGATTATCCATACCTGTTCGACTGGCTTAACAGACCGTGGAAACTGTGGAACGCAGTGCGATAAAAACCATTTCCTCCCTTTTTCTACGATGGCACTTGAACCGGGTGACGTTGTCGAGGTCGTCAAAAACGGCGTTACGTATAGGGGAACCGTTCTCCCGCGCACGGAGGAAATACCAGACAACGTTCTGATGATAAAACTGAAGAACGGCTACAACATCGGCATAAAGATCACCCCTGAAACGGAGATAAGAATTCTGGAGAAGGGAGAACCGCCCAAAAAATATTCCGCCCCGATAAAGGTTGAGCACAATCCAGAACTGCCCACCGCCGCGTTGGTCGCAACGGGGGGGACGATTGCGTCGCGCGTGGATTACAAAACGGGTGGAGTGGTGGCAGAGTTCACTGCTGAGGACTTTTTACTATCGTTCCCTGAAATCGCCGAACTGGCTAACCTTAAACTCAAACAGGTGTCCAACATCTTCTCCGAGGATATGATGCCCGACTACTGGGTAAGGATAGCGAAGGGCGTCGGGGAGATGATTAAAAACGGGGTTGACGGCGTTGTAATTACCCACGGGACGGATACCATGCACTACACCGCCGCATTCCTTTCCTTCGCGCTGCAGAACGTTCCAGTACCCGTTGTCCTCGTCGGTGCCCAACGTTCTTCAGACAGACCGTCCTCCGACGCGGCGATCAACCTGCTCAACGCCATAAACGTGGCCGTGAATTCGGATCTCGCAGGAACCTTCATCGTCATGCACGAAACAATGGACGATGCATGGACGACAATACACCCGGGCACAAGAGCGAGGAAGATGCACACGAGCAGGAGAGACACGTTCAAGACGGTTGGGGATAAACCAGTGGGCCGTTCCCTCGTCGTAACAAAGGGTGGAAAAATTGTGGATAGAAAGATCAAGATCTGGCGCCATGAGTTCGAGAAGCGGGGACAGAAAGGATTCAAGATAGATGCGAAGGCGAATTCCAACGTTTTCCTGCTCAAGTCGTTCCCGGGACTACGGAAAGACATATTCGAGCACATACTGCTGAACCACGACGGTGTGATCATCGAGGGGACAGGCCTCGGCCACGTCAGACAGGAACTAATTCCCGTGATAGCAGAGGCGACGGAGAGCGGTGTTTTTGTAGGGATAACGCCACAACCCCTGTTCGGGAGAGTACACCCACACGTCTACTCGACGGCCGTTAAGATGATGGAAGCCGGTGCCGTTTACTTGGAGGACATGCTTCCCGAAACGGCCCTCGTTAAGCTCATGTGGGCGCTGGGTCATTCGAAGGATAGGGAAAAGGTGAAGGAGATCATGCTCACGAACTATGCGGGCGAGATAACGAAACGCTCGCGTCCGGATGCGTTCTGGTGATGCTCATGAACGTGATCATCGTCGCGGGCTATCCACGCTCGGGAAAGGACTCCTTTGCGTCTCACCTGCCGTGGAAGAAGATCGTGTATTCGGAACTCATCAGGGCAATCGCCGGAAGGGATATAAAGGACAAGAAGGAACTGGGGAAAATTGCAGACAGGTGGAGAAAGGAAAAAGGAGATGACTACCTGACCCGCTATGCCCTAACGATCGCAGAGGAAGCAGGTGAAGAGACCATCATTCTGGTCGGCCCCCGCACAGTGGGCGAAGTTCAGTTCGTAAAGGATAACTTCCCAAAACATGCGATCGTTTGGATCGAGGCAGACGAAAAGATAAGAAGAGAGCGAGGAGCAGACCCGGAAAGAGAGGAGGAAGACAGGGCACGCGGGCTCGACAGGATAAGAGAAATAGCAGACATAATCGTGGAGAACAACGGGACGCTGGACGAACTGAAAGAAAAAGCAGAGTACTTCGTGAAGAACATCGAATACTATCTGGTCGGACTGAAGAGCGGGATCGAGATACACCAACAACTGGACACGCACAAGCTCTTCTGCTCCTGCCCGTCCATTCTTCGCGACGACGAGCCAGACGTGGTGGTCGAGCGTTTCCAGCGGCCTGTAGCGTCGGAGATGGGAACATTTGACCCAGCAGCCCTCGCCGAGTTCAAGAAGGGCAGGAAATACATATATCAGGCATATACGGACACCACCTGTCTCGTTGAACTGGACGAAGAACCGCCACACATGCCCAACGAGGAAGCACTGGATATAACGCTAACGTTCGCCGAACTGGTGAAGGCACGGCCCGTGGACGCCATTCAGGTCATGCGCAAGATCGTCATTGACGGATCCAACACGTCCGGATTTCAAAGAACCATGCTCGTCGCCACAGATGGACAAATAGAGGGCAAACTGGCGCCCATTCGCATACAGACCATTTGTTTGGAGGAGGACTCCGCACGCCCCATAGAGAGAACTGACGAGTATATCGTTTACCGCGTGGACCGTCTGGGCGTTCCTCTCGTTGAAATAGCCACGGGTCCGGACATGCACACGCCAGAAGAGGTCCGCGACGCCGCAGAACGCATCGGCATAATTTTAAGGGCAACGGGAAAGGTCAAACGCGGCATAGGAACGATCCGTCAGGACATAAACATCTCCATCCGTGGCGGCGCACGAATAGAGATAAAAGGCGCGCAGGAACTGGACCTGATCCCAGAATACGTAAAGAACGAAGTGAGAAGACAGTTAGGGCTTCTTGAAATACGTGATGAGATGAAGAACCGTGGTCTGACAGAAAAGGACTTCGAGCAGGACATCGTGGACGTCACGGAGATCTTTGAAAACACAGAAGCGAAGTTCGTCAGGAAAACAATCCAGAGCGGTGGAAAGGCACTCGCCATCCGCGTCCCCAGAATGCAGGGGCTCATAGGAAAGGAGATACAGAACGGCAGGCGTTTCGGGACAGAACTGTCGGACTATGCAAAGGTCTACGCAAAAGTAGGTGGCATTCTTCACTCGGACGAGCTGCCCAAGTACGGAATCACCGAAGAAGAAGTGAAAGCAGTTAGAACGGCACTCAACTGTAACGAGGACGATGCTTTCATCATTGTCGTTGACAAGGAAGAAAAGGCAAGAAAGGCGCTTGAAGTGGTGAAGGAGAGATTGAAGAAAGCGCTGCACGGCGTTCCAGAGGAGACGAGGGGGCCAAACCCGGACGGAACAACACGCTTCATGCGCCCATTACCCGGAGCAGCACGCATGTACCCGGAGACGGACGTCCCACCCGTGTTCATAACGGAGGAGCGATTGGAGAAGATACGGGCGAACCTGCCACCCCTACCAGAGGAGCGCTACGAAGAGTTCAGGAAGATGGGCCTGAACGAGGAGCAGGCCAAGACGTTAATCAAATCGCGCTATGTCTTCCTCTTTGACGATGTCGTTAAAGAGGGGGCAGACCCGAAGACGGCGGCAAACATCCTCCTCACGTTCCTGCCATACTGGAAACGTCAGGGCTGGGAACTCAGTGAAGAGCAAATAAGGGAACTCATTCACGGATACAACAAGAAGTATCCGAAGGAAGCGCTGGACGAGATCGTGCCAGAACTCGCCAAGGGCAAAACACTGGACGAAGTGCTGAAAGAGAAGGGCATTGAGATGCTGGACGAGGAGAAGATACGCAAAGTCGTTCAGAGAATCATTACCGAGTTCAAGGAGCGCGGAGAAGAGCCGAGGATGAACGTAATCATGGGCAGAGCCATGGCGGAGCTGAAGGGCAAGGCACCTGGCAGCGTCGTGGCAAGAATCGTCAAGGAGTTACTCAAATAACTATTTTCTCTTTATCCTTCTGTAAAGAAGGGAGATAGGTAGAACTCGATGCTTGTAGCGCCACAGTAGTTTCTTCGCATCCGCAAGACGCTCATCCGGCACAAAGAAAAACGCCATGTGTGCAGGTATCTGGACGAGCCCTCTCTCCCGGGGTTCCGCGCGGATCTTCTCATCCAGTTGCTGCAAATATGGAGCGTTTGGCGCAGGGACGGCAACAACCACAGGAAAGTGGGGAATGTCCCTGACGTTATGGTATCCCTTTCTTAGCATGGGAAGGAATGCCTTGATGTTGGAGAAGGCGAAGTGCGACGGCCATCCCATGGAAACTCCTCTGTACTCCTGTCTCACGGTAAAAAGATCCCAGTATAAGTTCTCCAGATAATTGGAATCCCTCAGGCGAGACAGCCGATCCTCGACGGCATATATGTACGCAACTGAGGGGTCGTCGGTAACAGACACTACATGGTCACGGATATCCCTCGATCCCCGGCGTATATCCTCATAGCGGGCGCGGGAGGTGCGCTGAGCATAGATCCCAACCCTTTCAAGATCCGACGGGGGAAGAACCGCCCCATGGCGGTTTATACTGGGCAGTGCCCGTGAAGATGTGCCGTGGAATACAAGCATTCCAACTCTTTCCATGAATTCACGCACGATTTTTCTACGAACAAGGTAGTCGTCAATCCTTCGCTGCACGCCTCAGCACCTCTGCAAACGTTTCTTCATCCGCGTCCGTCTTTATTCCCTTATCGGACCACAAAACACGCTCGGCAACGTATCCCTGTTCGCGCAAAGCGTTGAGAACCGAGTCAAATTTTGGGATCTGCTTCAGTTTCAATTTTTCCGCCCAGAAGTGCACGTTATAGTAGCCCACAACGTCCGGCTCAACCGCTGCGAGTTCCAGAATCTTCCGGCTGGCCTTGGAATAGTCCGAATCCCAGCGTTCCAGTGCTTCCCCAGCCACATCATGATCCTGGAGCGGGCCTGCCCATATCGGACCGTACTGCTTTCCGTCGACCTCGTAAAAGCCAATTTGCTTTGCGTTCTTTGTGATTAGGGACGGCTTCTCCCGCAGACGGGCAATTACCCTTACGTGATGCTCGTAGGCAAACGCGAGGACCGGTTCTATTCCCTTCCCGTGGATGGCTGCCGCGTGGAACACCAAGAAGTAAAGGACGCGCGCCATGAGCTCAGGATACCATTCCGGTTTTCGCAAAATCGTCCCGTACTTCGCCAGCGCCTGCTTCGGGGATGCTCCGGAGAGGGGGCGGGTGTCAGTGGCAGAGACGAGCAAATACCCGCCGGAACGGACCGCACGTGCGGCAGACCAGACAAAGGGAGCGGGAGATCCGAAAGGATCCAGATCAACCGCCCAGAAGCGTTTCGTATGGCAGAGAACATTGAAGTCCTCGTTGAAGAATGTTCCCATGACACCATACTTATCCGCGTTTCTGCGGGCAAGTTCGAGAGCATCTCCGTTCAAATCGTTGAAATACACCTCTGGAACGCTTGATTCGACGAAATAACGAACGCCACGAATGCCCGACGCGGTCATGCCGTCAAGAACATCCTTCGGCCTTAGAACGGAGAGAACAAGTACTGAAACATCGCGGTTCACGCGGGCGGCACGGGGGTTGAAGAAAACGGGAACATCTGCACTCTTCCACGATTCCTCTGGATTCGGTACGAGAACCTCCACCTTGCCCTCGCGGTATTGCACGAGATCCACAATATAAGCAATGCGAAGGTATTGTTAAACGTGAAGGAGTTCATCCGCCGACTCGTTCGAGCAGTCAAGGAGGAAAAAAGGGCAGAGATTGCGGCAATGATGTCCGAGATAAAGCGACTGAGCGGTGAGGAAAGGGAACGACGAGGGCATGCAATTCTGGGGCTGCGAGGAAAGAGAATTGGAGAACTTCTGGACCAAGACGTGGTGAGATTCGGAAGAGAACGAGAAATCAAGACGAAAATATCCGTGGGCGACGTCGTTCTCATTTCAAGGGGGAACCCGCTCCGCTCAGACGTGAAGGGAACGGTTGTCCGCGTCGGCAAGCGATTCGTGGACGTTGCGGTGCAGAAGTTCCAGAACTGGATGCGCAGAGACGTGAGGATTGACCTGATCGTGGACGACACAACGTTCCGCCGCTGGCTGGACGTGCTGGAAACACTGCCAGAAAATGCACAAAAGGCACTGGAGCTGGCAATTGGAAACGCAAAACCAGAACCCGTAGAAGAAACAACGTTCGTGCCGGTGAACAGAGAGCTCGACGACAGTAAGATGCGTGCAATTTCCAAGGCGCTGGGTGCGAAGGACTTCTTCATTATCCACGGGCCTTTTGGAACGGGGAAGACAACGGCACTGGCGGAGTATATTGTTCAGGAAGTTAGAAGAGGCAAGAAAGTGCTGGCAACGGCTGAGACGAACGTGGCGGTGGACAACCTGGTGGAAAAACTTGCCGGCAAGGTGAAGCTCGTTAGAATCGGCAACCCGGCCCGCGTTTCAGATAAATTAATCTCAACGACACTCTACGCAAAGATGGAGGGACACCCCGACTACGGGAAACTAACAGAACTTAAAAACAAGATTGATGAACTCAGGGAACGGCAGGAGCTCCTTGTAAAGCCCGTTCCGAAGTTTAGGAGAGGCATGACAGACGAACAGATCTTAAAACTGGCTGAAAAAGGAAAAGGAATCCGGGGCGTGAACGCCGCAACAATGAGGGCCATGGCAGAGTGGATCCAAGTTCAGAAAGAAGTAGAACGACTGGTTTCAGAAAAAAAGGCGCTCGAAGAGAGAATAATCACCGACATAATCCGGAATTCTGACGTCGTGCTCACGACAAATTCCTCTGCCGCCTTGGATTACGTTCCGAACAACTTTGACGTTGCAGTAATCGACGAGGCGAGCCAGGCAACGATTCCCTCTGTTCTGATTCCCATATCTAAGGCACGCAAGTTCGTTCTGGCGGGAGACCATAAGCAGTTACCGCCCACGATACTCTCGCAGAAGGCAAAGATACTAGAAAGGACGCTGTTTGAGATGCTCGTAGAAAGATGCCCAGACCACTCCGCAATGCTGGAGGTGCAGTACCGCATGAACGAACGTCTCGCCGAGTTCCCCTCAAAGGAGTTCTACGGAGGAAAAGTAAAAACGGCGGAGAACGTGAAGAACATAACGCTGAGGGACTTGGGGGTGAACGACACGAAAGTACTGGTGTTTTTGGACACGCGGGAACTGCCGGCAAAGCACGAGAAGAAAGACAGGGGCAGCGAGTCGTATTACAACCCCGTGGAAGCGGAGGTCGTGACGAGGGCTGTCCATCAACTGCTCGAAAGAGGTGTGAAGAGAGAGTGGATCGGCGTGATAACACCTTACGACGCACAGAGGGATTTCCTGTCCAGAATACTGCCGGAGGACGTTGAAGTGAACACCGTAGATGGATTTCAGGGCAGGGAGAAGGAGGTGATTGTCGTATCCTTTGTCCGTTCCAACAGGGCAGGCAATATTGGCTTCCTAAACGATCTAAGACGGTTAAACGTGGCGCTCACGCGGGCAAAGAGAAAGCTCGTTCTTGTGGGTGACTCGGAAACGTTGGGCAGCCACCCCACGTACAAAAGATTAATAGAGCACGTCAAGCGACGCGGAGAATACGTCACGCTCGCCAAAAAGCAGCCAGAATGACATTAACCCGTTACTGATTCAATGGCATCAATGTACTTCCCGGCGACGATTTCAGCGTTCCACTTCGTCTCCACCAGACGTCTACCGTTCTCCGCCAGTCGGTCGTGGAGATTCTCGTCCCTCTCGAGACGGTTCAGGGCGTCCACGGCACCACCGACAGAGTCCACCATAATTCCAGCATCCTCGCCGGCAAAGATGAACTCGTGCGCCCTTATCCTGCTAACAATGGGGACCGTCTTTGTTGCCATGGCCTCGATAACGGGCAAATCGAACCCCTCAAAAGCAGAGAAGGCGAAGAGATACCTTGCCCGGGAGAGGATGTCGATCTTCTCCTCCTCATCAACGTATCCGAGGAACTCCACGTTCTTCGGTGCGATTTTACGTAAACACGACTCCATTGGTCCTGTTCCAATAACTTTCAGCGGGATTCCTGTCTTCCGGGCAACCTCCAGCGCCCACTCAACGCGTTTGTAGTTCACGAGCCGCCCGATAACCACAGCGTAGTCCTCTTTCCTTCCCTGGCGGTAGCGGGAGACGTCGATGCCGTTGCCCACGATGCGAACGTCAAAACCGAGCTCCCGGAGGTAAGGGACAGAGACGTTGGAAACGGCGAGAGCAAGCTCCGTTTTCTTCTGTACTCTTCCAAGGACAAACCGCTCCATCTGCAGATAACGCTGGCCAATCCGCCCGAAGTACTTTCTGTACAGTTCGGGGTTTTCGTCGTTGAAGGACTGTGCAAGGTGGTGGAAGACAACGAGGTTGTGCTCACCCCCGTTCCGGGATATGGCCGCCGCGTAGTCCAGGAACAGGAAAACGTCCGCATCGATGTCCAGCGGCGGCAAAAAACGTTTGTCGATAAATGGGATCTTCCTGGATTGAACTATGTGCACCCGCGCCCCACGGTAATCAAAAACGTCGTTCTCCCCGCCGGCAACGTAGAATTCCACATCATACCGCTCCGCGAGGTATGGAAGGATGTCCGCGATAAAACGTATGCCGCCCGCACGGAAGAAACGCTCGCGGGAGGCGCAGTTGCTCGTGACAAGAGCGAGGCGAGCCACGGAAGAAAGAAGGCGTGTTTGGTTTTATAAACTTCCACGCATAGGACTGCATGGACATTCTCGGTATCTTCGTATCATACCTTCTGGGTTCCGTTTCCTTCCCTGGGCTCTACGCAAAGATAAGGGGAATAGACCTGCACCGCGACGGCGAGGGACATCTAGGCGCAACGAGCATATACACCGCCACGAAATCCCCCGTTCTTTTCGTCGTTCTCGGCGTGCTGGACGCCGCAAAGGGACTTATCGCATACCACTTCTTCGGTGTCTGGGGGCTCGTTGTGGCGATGCTTGGGCACATGTTTCCCCTGTTCTTCGGGTTTCGGGGTGGAAACGCCGTATCCGTATACTACGGAGGACTCTTCGCCATAACCCCGGAGCTCGTTCTCCTCTGTGCAATCTCTGAGTTCTTCACGTCCAGAATTCTGCGAACGAAGTGGAGACACCTCATTTACCTGCTAATCAGGGGTGTTCCGGCAGTGATTTACACGTATGCGGTTCCCGCCTACGTTATCCTACTTCTCCGCCATGCCTGGTTCTACTACGTCAGATTTCGTCAAGGTAGTTCCTGATCTCCAGGCGGGAACCCCGAAGAACCGCATACTCGGGGAAACGGGGCAGGACAACAATATTATCCTTCACCAGATAGTGGTGCAGGTGCCCCATAATCACCGGGCGTCGCTCCGAGCCCCTCAAAATGCTCTTTAGCCGCAGAACCGCATCCCCGAAGTAACGCTCAAGTGGGCTGCCCCTCAGAAGTCGACTAAAGGACATGGCAGGGCCGAAGAGACCAAAACGCTGTGCAGCTGGCGTGTACTTAACGAAATACCGTTCCACTTTCCACGTGGGAAGAACTTTGTGCCCGTGCGTCAGAACGTAATCACCAAGTTCCACACGCTCGGGGAGGTCCATCCAGTAGTCGTGGTTCCCCTTCAGCCAGACAAAGTCATACTTTTCGAGGAACCCGTCGTACTTGGCCATGTCCTCCGGGCCGTCAAACATATCCCCCAGAAAATAGACGTCGTTCTTCTCATCGAGGAAACGATGGACGAGCTCTGCCGTCTCCGCATCGTGTATGTGCGCATCGGCGAACAGGACAGCCCTCATGATCTCACCGTTGCATACTTGATCACTATTGCCGCGACGATTGCCTCGAGCATCTGCCAGTACTCGTAACCAGTAAAGGGGAGGACAAATAAAAGCGCTACCCTTGCTCATTGATCGAACTCTTCCCTCTTTTCACGCTCCCGGATAAACGGAAGGCGTGCAACCGTGTAAAGAACGTAAAGCACAAGTATCCTCCAGTCAGCAAGCAGGAAAATGCCTGCAGTGGTTGCCCCGCCCCTGCCGCCGCGGAACCCAAAGAACAGAGACCACATGTGACCGATCACCGCGAAGACAGCGCCCACTGGCCCGAAGAAGTAAAAAGCGGCAGCACCCTTCAGCACGTCGAGCAGAACGCAAACCACAGCGCCCGCCTTGTCCTGGGTAACCTGCAGATACGCAGAGCCGCCGAGGTTGTTCCCGAGATCCTTCCCTCTCAGACGGGCGAAGATCTGGCAGAACGTCAGAGATCCGAGCAGGTAACCCGCAATCGCGTCAATGACATACTGCATCAATGCATTTCCCCCTGCCAGTAGCCGTTATACCCTTCCTTCGCCTCACGCTCAAGACGGATATAGACCAGCTGCACCCACGCCTCACCGACGCGTATTCTCGCGCGTATGGGGACGAGCCAGGTCTGCGTGAACTCTCCCTCGTAGCCCGGATCAAAGACCGCCGTTTGGACTTTAACAAGGCCAAGACGGTTCAACGTGCTCCGGGGGTATGCAAAACCGACAACGTCCTTTGGAACAACCACCTTGGGGAACGCTACCACGTAAATGCCCGGTTCCAGAACCCAGTAGCCGTTCTTCGGGGCAATTTCTTCGTACACGTCCCACGTCACTTCCTCACCGCGCGTGAATCCCCTTATTCTTCCATCCAGAACGGCATCAACATTTTCTGGAATTCTGTAAATCTTCTTCGGGGCGATATCCACGCCTGCGGGGTTTACCTTCACATACTCAGAAACGTAGCGGGCAACATCTTCCCCTGTCAGTGCAGGCATGGAAGAAATACATGCGACCATCGTTTTATTAATCACCGTCTGATCGCACTAATCCTTCTTCGTGCGTCTGGGCAATTTAAACATTCGTTCGCCCTCTTCACGCATTTCTGTCCTACCCTCCAGCTCTGTGATTCTCTGCTTGAAGCGCAACTCGTTCTCCGCGTCCATCTCTCGTACTGTTTTTTCATACTCGGCCAAAAGCACGGACTTGTCCCACTTCATCTTGAATCGGTTGAAAAGCCCGCTCGTTGCAGGCAGGGAGTCGTCGAAGAAGTGCACACCGTGGGGATTCTTTTTCCATTCTTCCATAACTATTCTCTCCTTCTCCTCCACCGTGGGGACGGGCCGGACCTCAAAATTCAGATTGGGGAATGTGTCTCTGATGAACTTTTCCCACAGCTCAGCCACACCCTCCGGGTTCGTGGTCAGAAAAACGACCCTGTGGCCCTTCATCTCGGCGAGGCGGAGAATGCGCTCATACTCCGGATCCATATGCTTGACGTCGAAGTCCTGTATGGGCGGCATGCGCCTCATCTGCTCGTAGATCCGCCTACGCAGCCCATCAAGCGGAACTAACTTATACATCGCACCGTATATGAAGAACTTCGGGTTTTTCAAGATCGTTCTAAGAAGGAAGCGGGGATTCCTTTTCATCGCGTTCAAAATGATTGTTTTCCTGTAGACAGTGCCGTCAATGTCGAGGAATATCGACCTCTTCACGTTCCTGCCCACAGAGATAAGAAGAAGCGGATGTTTATAAAATTTCTACAAAATCGCCGATCATCTGGCCGGGAACGCCCTCTGCGAAGCGCACGCGGACTCTCCCCTTGTTCCCGTGGGGCGCAAGAACTTTCCCGACGAATTTTCTACCGCCGGGCGTTGTCCAGACGACCCTTTTGCCCACCAGCGTGCTGGCCTGCTCCCTGCTCGTCACACCGTCAACCTCAACGATTGCCTGGTACTCATGAATAGAATTCCGGCCACGGCGGTGCGAGACGACCACGCCACGCATCGCCACCACCCAGAATATTCAGCAAAGAAAGAATTAAAGGGGTTATTTGAGAATCTCCGCCAGTTTCTTTCCAGCGTCTGTCAGAGACTTCTCGCCTACGATGCCGATCTTGTGCAGTATCTCCAGCGTCTTGACGACATCCTCAACGCTGGCGCGGACCCTGTTGGTGAGCCATTTTGCCAACTCGCCGTAGAAGTCCTTCTTCTTATCGTATGCCTTCTTCCAGATGCGGTTCACCTCGTCTGCATTCTCGTACATCTCAACGACGATGCTGTACGCCAGTGGCGTTACGGCGAAGCGTGTGTGGATAAACTCGCGGGACTTGGCCATCTCCACAATATCCTTGAGACGGTCACCGCGCTCCGTCAGCCGTACCGCAGCGTTGGGCAGTATATCTATCAGGTTCTTGGATTCAGCGATCTCCACGGCTCTTCTCGCTAACTCCTCGTCGTCCTCGTAGTACTCGGCAACTGCACGAACCAGGTCGTCGAACAGTATGTACTTCTCCCTGGGCACCTTGGAAACCACCGCCGCGTCGTAGCCCGTTATGTAAACCACGTCGGGACGCTTCTTGGAGTGCTCAAGGTAGAAGGAACCCTTGTCCGTGACGTACGTGGCAAGAACGCCGTCCTCCCTTGCTATGTCGATCCACCTGGCCAACGGAAGTTCTCCGGCGTGTGCATATGCAACCGCCTTGACCGCCTCTGCACGGACAGGCCCGAACGCCAACGCTTTCCGCCCTTCGTCAGTTAGCAGGTAGACGAACTTGCCGTCCTCCTCGCCGCGGAAGATGAAGCCCTTCGCCTCGAGCATGTGTAAATGTTCGCCAAGGTCCTCCGCGGCAGGGCTCTCCATCTTCTCCAATCGCTCGCGAATTGTGTTGTAGTCCGAAACAATAGATGGTGTCTTCCTGTGAATCTGCTGAATCTCCCTGATTGCCTCCAAAACATCGTGCTCCTCGCGGGAGAGGAACACAGGTGCGATTAGCTTTCTCCTCTCCGTGGTAAGACGGTACGCCTCCCTCATCAGGCGGCCGAACTCAGTGATCCCGCCTTCGTCGGCCATCCCGGAGAAGAGGAGCGATTCAATGACTTTTTCCGCATCTACTGCCGCCGCCTCCTCTGGACCAAAGGTGATGGACACCACGACCTTGGGAGAGTGGCCCATGGCCTCCAGGAGCTTCTTGGCAGCGGGGGTAATAACGTACGAAGCCCTCCCGCCGGTGGGTGGTGAGATGCGGAGCAATCGCATGGCCTGGAGGGCAGCGACAACGTTCTTACCGTAGCCACCGAGCTCCGTGAACTCAACCAAATCGTCGTAAGTGCCAAGCGGCGGCACCGTCGAGAGGAAGGAGATAACCTCGTTGGTGAGCACGAAGACCGGTCTTGCCCTTTCATAGGCCTCGAGGACTGCTCTGCCCAGTGCGTTCATATCCTCTCCGTCAACAAGCCCCCTGTTTGCAAGGAAACGCTTCCACTCGTCGGGAACGATGCCCGTTTCAGTCCAGAGGCGGAGTGCCTCAACCGCTGCGGAGTCCACAACCACTTCCGGCAACGATTCTATGTCCGCACCACGAACGGCGTCCAGAAGCACCTTGCCAGCGTCCGTGAGCTCCACCTTGTCGTCAACGAATCGAACGAGACCGTTCAGGTAGAGCATCATTGCCTCGGAGCGGAAGGACCGGCCGGCGTCCCTCTCGGAAACTCCGGAGGCAATCTCGTTCAGAACCCGCAGATCGTTCTTCCTTATGAACATGATCCCCTCACCTCCGCCCGCTTTTTCTCTCAATAATAATTATTTTGGGGTGATATTAAAAAGATTTGATGTGTGGCAAATAAAAGATCATTTTTATTCCACCACCGCCTCTACTACACATGCGAATAACGGTCTACGACGGGAAGGACTGCATCGGTGGAAATAAAATCTACGTGCAGATAGACGACAAAACGGGCTTCTTCTTTGATTTCGGCAACAACTTCTCCACGTCCGACAAGTATTTCCACGACTACCTCGTTGAACGGAGCGTTGGGGGCATAAACACCTACGTGGAGCTGGACATGATTCCGAAACTGAACATCTACCGCGCTGATTTGATCCCCGCAGACCTTGACGTCTCCTCGTTCAAGAACGTTCCCGTGCAGGCAGTTCTCCTCTCCCACGCACACGCGGACCACGCAGGGATGATTGGACTTTTGAGGGAAGACATCGCCGTGGTCGCATCGCCGCTCTCCCTCGCCCTGCTCAAATCGTTCAAGGACACCGGGCAGACGTACCTCGGTTCTGACTTCACCTACTTCAAGCAAAGAATTCCGTCGGACGATGATGGCTTTGTGCTTGAACCACCACGCAACGCAACACCGGTGTGGAGACCTCTGTATGCAACGGGAGAAGCAGACGACACGTTCTACGAATTCATGCGTGCATCCCCATACGCCAGGGCTGAACTGCCCGAGCCAGACATCAGGAGCGCCGACGAGCTTCCCTTCGACGTGAAGGCAATCCCCGTGGACCACTCCATTCCCGGTGCCGTTGGTTTCATCGTGGAGGCGGACGAAACAATTGCATATACCGGTGATTTCAGATTCCACGGAACGCACGGCGGAGATACAGAGCGGTTCATAAAGGAAGCGAAGAAGGCAGGGGTGTCCACGCTTATCATTGAGGGTACGCGCGTCAGCAGGGAGAACGACCACTACGTGAGCGAGGAAGACGTGCAGCAGGCAATAAACGCAGAGTTTTCAGAAAGGGACGGGCCGCTCTTCGTGAACTTCAACGGAAATGACTTGGACAGATTGCGAACAGTGGCGGAGGCGGCGAAAAAGAACGGGAGGACACTGCTCATAACGGAGAAACTGCTCTACAAACTTCTGGCAGCGAACAGCGCGGGATACTCATGTTCTCTGGACGGAATCAAAGTCCTGCTTCCCTTCGCGTCCTCGACGGTGCGCGCATGGCAGAAGAACCTCAGGGACGCATATCCCGACCTGTTCGTAACAATTCCCGACGTGCGGAACCGGCTGGAAGAATACGTCATCTACCTGAACTACTACAACGTGAAGGACCTGGCGGACATCCGGCCGGACGGGGGAACCTACGTGCACTCGGCGTCGGAAGCGTTCGGGGAAGAGCAGGAGTTCGACTTCGTGCGCATGTCCAACTGGCTGAAGCACTACAAGATTGAAATCGTGGGCTTCGAGATGCGGTACGACAGGATGCTTGGCAGGGAACGACCGTTCTTCGTGGGGAACTTCCACGCCTCCGGACACGCCAGCGCGGAGGAGATAGCCAGAACGGTTGATGTGATTGATCCTGATCGGTTAATCCCGGTGCACACGCTGGAGAGGGGCTGGTTCTACGAGAGGTGGGACGGGAAAGTAAAAAGTTAATAGTGTTGGTATACCATCAGATTAATAAGTCGGTTCTAATCACAAGATACACTAATGAGTGTTTCACACATACATGAGATAGTCCCCGACATAAAGACGGGTAGAAAATACGAATGGATATATAAAAACCGAGAAGAGATAGATGGAATGATTATAAGCCCGGATACTGATGGATTTCTTTCTGCACTCCTGTTAAACGTAATCAATAGATGGAAAGTGGTTGGATTCTACGACGGTAGAACACTGGCAATACTTGAAGATCACAACAGAATAGACGAAGAAAAGGGCACACCAGATCTAACTAAATACGCGTTCATTGATGTGGAAATTCTACGGCCGAGCATCCCCAGCATAGGTCACCATATGATCGTAAGACGAAAGGATGACGTGCCTGAACTCATCAAGAGCATAGAAAAGGTATGCATCCAACCAAATATTCTAAGGAACTACGACGTACAACAGGACTTCAGCAAAAAATATCCTTTTGGCACATTCCATCTTTTGCTATCACTGCTGTATCTCATCCACAAAGATCAGCGTGCGTTCGATTTCGACAGTAAGAATGCACTCGCGCCGACTATTTACGCAGATGGAGTGTTTAAGAACATGTTCAACTATCCAGAAAATTGTCTTTCCTGGTTGGAATTCCTCACAAAGATGGATGAGAAGAACCCGGTGATACGAATCCTGGGCAACACTCAAGATACGGGCGGAAAGAAATTATCGCTGATAGAATCGATGAAGATGATGCGCCGTTTCTTTAACACGCTCTCGGACATCTGGAAAGATGTAGGAGGAAGACAGAAGCAAGGTAAGCTAAACCTCCGGGAAGATTTGTACGAAAGGGGGCAGCAGCATTCGCTTCGAGAAGCTACTCAATCCGCACTGATACAATATTTAGAATATCTCAGCAACCAATTTAACTGGGAGTTTAAACGCGATCTTTGGCCTGTAACGGATGCGCACCTGCACGTTTTTCATCTAGAAAAGAGGACGATCACAAGTAATAATCTGCGTGCAAGAGACTACAATCGTGCAATACGTGAATGTCCAGTATCTCTAGCGATAACTTCTAGGGGCAGGATTGAATACACAATAGACCCGGAGGGCATATTCCCGCCTCCCGGTGAATGTCATAGATAATCCGTAATCCTGCGACCGGCCTTGTGCTCCAGAATGCCCTGTAGGCGTTCATCATCTAACACAATCCGCACGATTTCGTCAAAATCTTCGGGAACCGCATATCTCTCAAGTATCTCTACGGTCTTGCCATATACAAAGACGCGCAGATCGTTTTCGTCAAGTTTAAAGTATCTGCTCTTTTTTACTGCGGCAACAACACCCTCAACTTCCCGCAGTATATGTGAAACAGCATCGCTCAGAGAAATACGGTGCCTCCCCTTTGCCCACGACTTCTTCCTACAAACCCAGATACTATCGAAAACACTTTTTTGACCGCCAAAATGGCCCGCACTCACATTTTCACCATGATAAAAGTGGATTTTTACAACGCGCAGGCCAGCAGCACTAACAATCTCCCGCATATGCTTCCAGGCAGCGGGATCAATATCGTGGAACGTAAATATGAAGAGACCGTCATCACGCAACACGCTCACGGCCCTTCGAAATATGTTAGTTAACTTCTGCTTGAACATTTCCTCCGTTTTTCCGTGCACCTTGTTCACAATGACTTCAGAGGGATGTATGGTAGTGTCTCTTTTGAACCAGGGGTAATCAAGTACTTGCTTTAACCAAACGTAAAAGAAATCATACGTCTCCGAATAGTTGATGCTGTCAAAATATGGTGGATCTGTTACAACAAGATCTACCTTCGTCTTAACCGCGCTATCAAGATACTGCGCATCCATACAATACACTGCCCACGGGGCATCGCCGATAACTTCATCAAGATATACTCTCTTCACGCTCTTACCTGAGTACACCCGCTCAAAGGGGCGAAGATTATACTCTTTACCACGAAGCAATCTCCCAAATACTTGTACAAATGAACCCCTCCCAAACCTGCTGCCCCAAACATTCTGTTCCAGTGGAAAGTTTACCGGTGCGAAATCTTTCCGAGCAAACAACGGCGTTAGTTGTTTCGCCCAGCGCTTATCATAATAGCAGAACATATTGTTGGATCTTAAAGTTTCGGAAAACGCAAGCAAAAACAGTTCTCTAATATCCTGATCCTCTATTTTACGGATCTCGTCAAGAAGAAGCGAAAGGGCTAGAAGCTGCCTCTTATTAAACATCTGATACCAGTATCTGTAGTTGTGCTTTTTCATCTGGTTAGTATTGTATCCGTCTGGTATGGGATCTCTGGGAAACAGCAAAGATTCCTTCTTTTCCTCGAATTCGTGCTCTACCCGTTGAAGCCGTGCAAGGTCATCCTCATCGAACCCCTTGACAAAACGACGCTTACAGTGAGGACACCACCCATCAATCGCGTATGGTGTCGCTTCAGGGGGCGACTCTTGTTCGCGCAGAACATCAACAACACGAAATTCGTGGGCACAATGCGGGCAGGTAACATGATTATTCACCACGAAGCCCTTGTTAGGGGAAAACTCGTGCCCACAGGCGGGGCAAACCTCTCGTTCACCAGGAGCATGATCCAACCGGAAAACGTGCTTGCACTCTGGGCAAACGATGTAGTATTCCGTTTCTTTCTTATCATACGTAACAACGAAGTCCTTGAATAGATCTACCTTTCTCCCACATTTTGGGCAATCCACGTGTTTTATCCAAAAAGTATATATGATTTCCGCGTCCCTTCCGCAATACGGGCACTTCGTTGTATACATTTCCTTTATTTTCTTACCAACTGTTTGCTCTAACTTTACAAAAGCATCCCTTAGCTTATTTGGATCCACTACAGTCAACTCACATTTCGTTACAAACCATGGAATGGGATTAATATCGATCCCTATAACCGTAGCACCAAGGCGAGATCCCTCTACGAGAGTCGTGCCTCCCCCGCACATGGGGTCGAGAATCACTTTGCCTACAGTATCCGGATCGTCTCTGTGAGAACGATAGAACTCCTTCATGATGTCTGTACCCGCGTCCTTTAGTGCTCCCAGAATGATTGCACGGAAAACAGACCCCACACGCCTTGCGAAAATGCGATGCATCATATATATTGGTTTAAGGGCTATTCTCTCAGACACGCTGATCCTATTGATTTCAGACATCGGAAAATCTTGCTCTATCGCTCTTTCTTTATCCACAATGTACATTTCACAACAACTTTTTATAACGGGTTAAGAGAGTGCCTTTCCGCTAAAAACGTTGCAAAGATAGTAATCGAAAGTCCGACTGTTTTTTGCATTTTTTCTGTACACTTTACTTTATCTTTCCTGCCTTTATCATTTTATTTTGTCATTTTACAATTGCCTGACAAACCCTCTCACGCCCCGGTACCTATCACCCGTTTTTATGAGAATCGGGTCAGCGGTTCCGGAGGCGTGGGCAAGCCAGTACGCTGACCACCTGCCATTGATTGCACCCAGAAGCGACTGAGACACCGCAGGCAGATAGTCGGGGCCGGAGATATAGTCGTAGCTCGTCAGGAAAGCGGAAACGCGGAATATGGCATCAAGAAGTTTCCGCTCATCTGCAGACAGGGATTGCGTTTTTTTACGGGAACCGACCTCTTTGAAGGCATCCAGAAGAGGCCTCGCCACGACCTGTGCACCAAAGCTCTTGCCTTCCAGCAAAGCCGCAATGGTCGCAAAACGGAAGGCGTCGAGGTGTTCCAGGTCAAAGAGGTGCTCAAAATCGTCTAACTTCCCATCCAGCATGTAAATATCCTGAAGGACGTGAATGGCCAGCCAGTAGTTTGCCCAGAAAGTGATAAATGAACGCCAGCCATCCTCGATAATCTCTTCCACCGAAACATCCGCCAGCAAACGATTGCCAAGAGAGTCAGAAACGGTTCTTACGAGAGCATATGCGGTGTGCACGAACGTTGGAC
Source organism: Candidatus Iainarchaeum sp. (assembly GCA_030445695.1). Classification (GTDB taxonomy): domain Archaea; phylum Iainarchaeota; class Iainarchaeia; order JAADDC01; family JAADDC01; genus SZUA-1452. Next base: position 5,242 of record JASUTF010000009.1, on the reverse strand, counting down.
GATCCTTGTTGGAGATGTTGAAGAAAAGATCTGCAAGAATGGGCATATTGAAGTATATTCCCCAGTAATCCAACGTATTTTCGCCGTACGCAACATAAATTGCGGGCATGCATGCGCAGAGATGTGGTTTATCGCTCTGTCGCGGAAATAGCTTCTCTATCTGTTCTTTCCACTGCTTGTTGGAAAGCACAACGGTATTTTTTCGTGAAGCTGGGCGAATCTTACTCAGAGCTTCTAAATATACACTCACAAGGTCTGGATATTCGTCCGGAAGCTCGGGTGCATCAACGGGAATGCCTTCTTCACTAATACTACCATCCTTTTCAAAGAAATAAGCTGCAAGCTCCGATATAGGGAATGGCGCCACGTTTTGCCTCCCGCCCAGAGAATATCGCACCAAAAAGTAGGCGTTACCCATAACCTCCCTTATTACATCCGCGGGCCGATATATCCGCTCTGAAAAAGCCAGATACTTTTCAAGACGGGCGTCGCGGAACGGAATTTGCCCGGATTCTCCCATATGTTCAGAACGGTACCCTTGCTTATAAATGTTGTAGTAAGAATTTCATACATTGAGTTCGAATTTTCAATGAAGTTCCTTTTTCAATAACCTCCCTCCATATTTTCTACGGTGAGGAATATGGTACCTGGCGATGGTGGTAACATACCTCTGCACAACAGGTACGACACCGACATCACCGTAGATACAATGGTGTCGATACTCGTAAATAGCTATCTGGACGAGAGAAAAAGACGGGTTTCGCGGCTGTTCTTCGGTCCCCCGGGCATAGGAAAGAGCATGGCGGTCAGGGAAGCGGCAAAAATCATAGCAGAGAAGATGGGGCTTGATTTCAGGGAGGACGAGGTAGGGGAGAACTACTTCACGGTCATCGACCTGCGGGCATCGCAGCTGGGGGAAGCGGACGTTCGTGGCGTGCCCTTCCCTGACAGGGAAAGAAAGGCGACGACGTGGATGCTGCCCGACTTCCTGCCGAGAGAGGGGCAGGGAATACTCTTCCTGGACGAGATAAACCTCGCGCCGCCGCACATACAGTCGCAGCTGTATCAACTCATACTGGAGAGGAAGGTGGGCTCCTACCGCCTGCCGGAGGGCTGGATGGTGGTCGCTGCGGGGAACAGGGAAGAGGACGGGGCGTTCGTTGAAGAGATGGCAGCGCCTCTGAGGAACAGGATGGCCATATACAACGTGGTGCCGGACATGGACGCATGGCTGAGGTGGGCTGAGGAGAACGGGATTGACAAAAGGGTAATCGAGTTCGTAAAGGAGACGGGAAAACTCTACGTGCCCGTTTTCGCCGACAGGAACTTCCCGTCGCCCAGAACGTGGGAGTTCGTCTCGCACCACATGGACCTCTACGACGGCGGGCAGAAGCAGGAATGGTTCGCCACGGTGGTGGGGCTAGTGGGCGTGGAGGCGGCGCTGGAGTTCATGGAGTTCCTCGAGAGGAGGGAAATGGACTGGGAGAACTTCGAGAGCATATGGAAGAGCAGGCCGGACAGATGGAAGGTGGGAACGATCAGGGCACTGGCGAGGAAGATTGTCCGCGATCCGGAGTACTACGACAGGGTGAAGAACGTCCTGGAAGACGAGTACCACGTGCAGTTGCTCTGGAAAATAAGGGAGATGGACAGAAGAGTGTTCGTGATGCTCATCGTAGGAAACAGGGTGCCCCCGCACATTGTTTCCCTGCTAAGGGGGGAGGAAAGTGCTCGCGAAGTCAAGACTGCGTGAGATAGTAAAGACCCATTTCCCCTACCTTCAGGGCGTGCTGGAGAGAACGGAGATAGTTCGCCGGGGCCGGGACGAGCCGCCGAGCATAACAGTGGACAGAAACGGAAAGGTTACCATAGCAGTTCCAGCCCACGCATCGTCTTTAACGGCACACATCGCACTGATCGGGCTGTTCCAGGTGGCTATGGGGCACGTGTGGCGGGGGGCAGATGACCCCGCGTTCCACGCAGCGTCAGATCTCCTCATCACGACAATGCTGTCAGAGAGGAGGGGCAGAAACTACGGCCTGGCAAAAACAGCGGAGGAGATGAGATACGCCGTGCTGAGGGCACTGCGGCAGGCAGGGCTGAGCAGAGAGAAAGCAGAAGCGCTGATGCAGATGGTGAGCGAGAGAAAGAGCGCTGAGGAAATCGCCACGTTCCTTAAGCTGCACGCGAATCTGGACGGAAAGAGGTATCTGAGATCCGGGGCCACGTTCCAGTGGTCCGTGCAGTGTCCAAAGAGCGAGAGGATGAAGAGATACCTGCGGGCAAAGCAGCAGGTAGAGGAAGAAGCAAGGAAGTACGGTGCAAAGCCCGGGGAATACGTGAGCGACGTTGCGGCGACGGGGGGCAGAAGGAACTGGAGGGACGTGATAGCGGCGTTCATGCGGAGGATTTCATACAGGAACACGTCATACAGCCGCCCGCAGAAGCGCCTGCTCTACAGGGACATCGTGATGCCGGGATACACGAGGGGGAGGGCAAAGCTCGCCGTGATCTTGGACACCAGCGGGAGCATACGCGACGAGATGCTCTCACAATTCCTGTGTGAGGTTCTGAGGATGATGAAAGCGAACGACGTGGAGGGATACCTGATAACCGCGGACGTGAAGGTGCACGACGTGATGAAGTTGTCAGACGTGAAATCGGCCATGAGTATGAGCGGGAGGGGCGGAACGTCCTTCGTGGAGGCGCTGGAGAAGGCGGAACAGCTCAGGGTAGACGGGATCATATACTTCACAGACCTTTACGGGAGGTTCCCGGATTGGGAGCCGAAGACACCGGCGATATGGGCGGTTCCGGAGGAGGGCTCGGATGAAAACCCGCCCTTTGGAAAGGTGGTGAGAGTATGACGTATCCCGAGGCAAGGGAATGGGCAAGGCAGTTCATCCAACACTCCGCAATGAGCAGGATAAAGGACATTGCCACGGAAATGGACAGGTTCGTGACGCGCATGGAAATCCTGCGGCGCCACATACTCCCGCGACGGCTTGAATACTACGGAATACCTGTTTCCGAGATCTCAAAGCTCGTGGCGACGATGCACCTCTGCCGAATGCCCACGCGAACGCTCCGAGAGATCATCACGGTAATACCGGATACTAAGCAGGTCACATTCGACGTGAACGTTGACGACATGAAGGGCATCACCGCGGGATACGGTAGCAGAAGAGATCCGGAAATAGAGGTAGAAGGCGAACTGTCAGTCGCCCTGGAAACGCTCCAGTTGAAGGCAAAGAAGGATGACCCCGTGGCACGGTTCCTGGCGGACTACCTCGAAGGCGAGGCGATGTTTGACCTGCCCATGCAGGAGGACTTTAAGGTGGGCAACCCCGTGCACATGCTCGCCGCGTCCAGGATAAAGATAGAGCCGAACCTGGCACTCGCAGCCGACGTGCTGTGGGCAACGGAGGGGAAAAAGCCGTGAAACCGAAGAGGAGAAAGGCAGAAGATCCGGAAGAAATCGCCCGCGAGGTTGTGGACGCACTGGACACGGTGCTACGCATAGCAATGCAGTCAGAGGTGGACCCCGTGGGCACCGCCTTGGATCACGTAACGGCCATGCGGCTGGCCCTGATGAGCGGGGGGCTCAACCGTCTGAAGGACTACCTGAAACGGCTGCAGGTCTTTGCAGGGTGATCGGAATGGTGGAGTTTGAAGAGTGGTGGGGACGCGTGCTGAGCAGGGCAGAGGAGCTGGCAAAGGGAGCCAGCACGCCGAAGGGCAAGATACTCATGCGGCTGGCGATGGCGGTTCTGGACAGGGAGGAACTGGCAAACAAGTTCGTCCTCAGAACTGACAGGACGCCTTGGGCCCTCGTTCTCAGGGAAACGCTCACCATCACCAAGCACTGCAAGGGCGTGGCTGGAAACGTGGCGCTCGAGTGCATTGACCTTACCACGATTCCGAAACTGGCAATTGCACTGGAACCGGACGAAACGACGCTCGCGATACACGCGTTCTACAACGGCGGGGACGTGCCGGATTTAAGCAGGGTAGATCCTCACACGGAACGCGTCCAGGACTGGGTGCTCTTCGCGGCAATCGCAGGATATCCCAGTTTCAAGGGGGCTGTGAAACGGTCGTGGGGCACGGATAAGCTTCTCGTTCCTGAAAAATCCGCTGAAGGCAGCGTGAGGGGGGAATCGCAATGACCGTGGTAATCTGGGTTGGTGGGAATCCGCCGAGCAAAAGGCACCTGGAGATACTCGCACGGGCATTCGGAGACGAGATAGAACTCAGGATGCGGAAGACGATAATGAGCTGGGAAGTATTCGAAATGATACAGCAGCATGGAAGCTTGACCGTCGTGGGGGACCTGCCGCCGGACAGAGTGCAGAAAATCATTGAGAACGGCGGCCAGGTGTATCAGTTCCGGACCAGCACGATCCGGCTGCCCGACGGCCGCGTGAAAAGGATCCCCGTGGGGCTCCAGAGGGTCCTGAGGATAGATTACGAAACGGAAAAGGTGGTCTGATGGACAAAGCGTTGAAGGACTGGCTGACAGCGGGGGCGTTGCTGTTTGCTTTGTTCGCCGCCGTCGTGTTGGACGGTATATACGGAAAAGGCGTGCTGTTAGAGACGCTGCGCGAGGTTGCATCGTACACGCCGTGGAGGTGAAGAAGATGTGGACAGAAGAACTGGACAGCGGTTGGAGCGTTGAAGACCTGCGTTACCTGGACAGGAAGGCGTTCGCCCGGTGGCTGGACGACGTCTACGGGATCTGGAGCAGGATACCCGTGCGTGCGGTGAGCGCAAGCACGATTGACAAGGCATGCAGGCACAGGCACTACTGCGTCCGTAAAGTGAGCGAAGATCTCCTGCGAGCAGCGGAGGAGAATCCGTCCGATGAACGCCTGAACGCGCTGGTCGAACCCTGTGACTTGTTCTGGAAACCCGTTGCGTGCTACCGCTGGAAGGACGGGGAGGAGGAGATACTCATCGCACCGGACCGCGTGCTGGAGTTCTACGACCTCATCGACAGGTATTCCCTGTTGGCGGCGTTTGCATTCGACAGCAGATACAGGAAAGAAGACCTCGGCTTCCTCCCATCGGGGAAAAAGGTGCCGCTGCCTGGAATGATTGACGTCTGGGGCTACCTGCTTCGGCACGAGATCTTCCACGCGATCATGCACGCAGACAGGACATTGCAGCCGTGGGAAGATGCGGTGGAGGAGGCGCTGGCAAACTACGGGGCGCTGGCAGGAGTGCGAATGAGATTCCTGCC
>JASUTF010000008.1 GCA_030445695.1 Candidatus Iainarchaeum sp. | reverse complement strand
CTGAGCTACGGGCCCACACCAGATTCTCTGACCGGACGTGCGTGGGGTCGCAGACCCCACCCGCGGACCCGCGGGCCGCGTCGGCCCCTGAGCTACGGGCCCAGGTCGGATCAGCAGAAGAATGAAAGAGTGGGAATGTTTTTATTGCTTGAGCACACCATCCACTGCCGACTGCACGAAACCGTAAACGAGCGTGTTGAAGAGATCGGGATCGTTGTAGTTCACCTCATGGCCCGCATCACGGACGATGACGACGTGGGCGTCCACGATATGATCCGCTATATAGTCGGCGTGGTTAGGGGGGACAACGGGGTCGTGGTCGCCGTGTATGATCAGAACAGGGGAGTCGATGGCGGGCAGGTTCCACGTGCCGTCATAACTGAGGATTTCCTTGGCGTTTTCGAGAACAACCTCCTTGTTGCACTTAAGATACTGCCTGTAGAAGAAGAGTTTTGTCCTCTTGTCCACGTTGTAAGAAAAGTTTGTGGCAAAACGGGCAAAAGAACGGAGATCTATCTTGTTAAGGAGTGGGACTGCCTTCTCGAAGAACTTCGCGGAGAACGGCGAGCCGAATCGGGCAAAGGTGGAGGCGAGAACCACACCGTCGAACATGTCAGGAAAGTTTGCTGCGAGCTGCTGGGCAATGGCCCCGCCCATGGAGTGACCGACGATGAAACGCACGTCCTCGCGCCTGGCAAGGTCCAGAAGATCCACAACCATCCTGCTTATGGTAAAGGGTCCCTTCACCTCGCTCTCGCCGTAACCGCGCAGATCCGGGACGATGAGATAAAGACCGGTGGAAAGGGGGAACTGGGGCCTCCAGTACTCGCCGCTCACAGCCCAGCCGTGAATAAGCATAACGTGCGGCTTTTCCGGATCGCCAAGAACACGGTACGCGATCCTTGCACCGTCGTTCGCCTCGAAGGATCGCCACTCAATATCATACTTGCGCATCGAAGAAATAGCGTTTCAAGCGTTTAAATAAAATAGGTGGGACCGGCCGGATTTGAACCGGCGACCTCCCGCTTATCAGGCGGACGCTCTAACCAGGCTGAGCTACGGTCCCAGGTCAGATTCTCTGCCCTGGCGACGGACGGTCTTCGCTTCTGCTCGACCGCCCACAGCGAATGTGCGTGGGATCGGAGATCCCACCCGCGGACCCGCGGGCCGCGTCGGCCCCTGAGCTACGGTCCCAGCTCACAAAAATGAAAGATGATCATTTTAAATCTTGGCGTAGCCGGGCTTCTTTATTATCTCAAACTGCTTGGTGGGTGCGACAATAGCATAGTAGAGGGTGAGGGTCTCCACCACAAAGAGAATCGGCTGCACAATCGCCCCCACAAACACAAGGGGGGCGGGGACACCGTTCCTGACCCAGCCATAAACGTACATGGCAACACCAACGAGTGCAAGAACCTTTGCCCATGCGGGGATCGTCAGGCCTGGGTGCAGCAGCCCGATAAGTATAACGAGGGATACTAAAAGCCAGACAAGCACCTTATACCCGAAGTAGAATCGTAACGGATGCTTTGACTTGAAGAGCGCCTCAAAAAGTCCGAGATGCCAGCGCCGGCGCTGCCTGAACAGGTCCTTCAGGTCCATGGGGGAGAAAGAGTAAACAGGGTAATCGTGCCACGAGTATATCCTGCCAAAACGCTCGAATATCGCCAGATGCGTTAAAAGGTCCTCTGCCAGTCCGGAACGCCAGCCCACAGCCGCCTCCACATCCAACCGCATGATCACATTCTCGCCGTGCCACGCGGGCAGGCCGTGGCTGGCAAGCAGGCGGAAAACAGCGTCCGAAGCGTTGCGGGAACCGTCCATCAGCCAGGCAAGAACACTACCACTCCGGTGGAAAAGGGAGGGACCAACACTGATAAGCCCGTGGAAATGCTTCAAATACTCCATTAACCGTTCAGAAACGAGGTTCTCCTCGTCTATGAAGAGGGTATACGTTCTGTCCAGTGGGAAGTGCTGCATCTTCCACTCCAGCGCGTAGTTCAACGCCCGCGCCTTTGCCTTCCCGTTTTTGTAGTCAGGAGGGACAATAAGGTACTTTATGTTTTTTCCCTCCACCCGGACGGGGTTCTGATTGTCCGTCACAACGAAAATAAGGACGTCCTGATCGTACTTGCGGATCTCGGATATCGTCCTCCGTAGAAGCTCGGGAGGAGCGTCGCGAGTGGTGATCTGCACGATTCTGTGCCTGTTGAAGTGCTTTGGAGAATTGGGCGGCCTGCTCGGAACCAGGAGATACAGTAGTGCTACAATGAACTCTATGGAAACGGGGACAACGGCGAGAAGCAGTAGTGACGCCAAATCCATCAAAGAAAGAAGTGCAGAAAAGGTTAAAGAAGATGACAAAGCACCGGGAAAATAAAAGTGCGCCGGCCGGGATTTGAACCCGGGTCGTCGGCTTGGGGGGCCGACGTCCTACCAGGCTAGACTACCGGCGCTTCGAGGTCTGCCTGGTTGTGCGTCCGGTCGCAGACCGGACCCGCGTGCGCGCGGCCAGAGCACCTGGCCCTAGACTACCGGCGCATGGCACTCGGCCCCTAAATCATCGGTTGCCCTCAGCACCCGGATCCCACGGGATCCGACCGGCAGAAGAAATTCTGTGCAGAGAGAATAAAAGGGTTGAGTATGCGGGCCCGGCGGGATTCGAACCCGCGACACTCCGGTTAAAAGCCGGATGCTCTGCCAGGCTGAGCTACGGGCCCCCGTAAACGATTGATGGGAAGAATTAAAGAACGTTCTTGAATACATCCTCCGCGGAGTAGAACTTCGCGGTCGTTTCAGGGGAGACGGGAACAACGTATGCACCCGTCTCTAACTCGAACCCAGCGTGCTTGTTTTTTCTGGAGTAGATCTCGAGGTGCAGGGGGATCATACCTTTGCGGGGGGAAGTAAAAACAGCGATATTATAGGCATCCACAACAGTGCTCACCCTCTGGAGGAGTGCCTTGAGTATTCTGGCAAGCTCGAAGCGTTGATCGTAGTTCAGTTCATAAACATGGTAGACGGGGATTCTTGGCTGGATGCGGACCTCATATGCGAACCTTGGTGTTAAAGGTGCAACGACGGACCAGAACTCGCCGGAGAATATGTGGATAGAGGGAGATGGTGGATACTTACGTAACCGATACTCAACGCGCGGAGGAATGAACGTAATTCCCGCGATCTGAGAGTGTGAATGTGGTATGGAGGCACCCGCGTCCGCACCGTGGTTCTTGAAGATGGCCACATACTGTATCTTCTCGTCTTGATACATGTAATATTCCCGCTCGCCCCACACCTGAATGACCTCGGCTATATGACCCGCGGGCAAGGAATGGAACGGCCTATCGTGCTCATCCGTCTCGACGACCACCTCATGATAGCCATATGCCTCCACGTTGTCCGGCCGGACAAAGGGGAATGCGTTTTCAAAAACACGGATATACCACGAACCGTCAGAGCGCTTTCGTTCGAGAACGGAAGGAGGAGTCATGTCCTCGTTGCCCGGACAGAAGGGGCAGGCCTTTGTCTTCTTCTGTTTATGAAGGTGGGGGCGGGCAGCACGCTTCTCGGAAACGATGATCGGGAACTCGCCGTCGAGGCGCACGTAGTTGAACATGTTATAAGCACCTCTTCCCATAATATAAACATGGTGGGGGTAAAGATCGAGGTTCTGGATTTCGGAACGCCTGACTACGAGATAATCATAGGCCAGGGGAACTTCACGATTAAGACCATCGAGGATCTCTACGACGCCGTTTACTCTTCGGTGCCCGGTGCGAAGTTCGGTGCGGCCATGAACGAGGCAAAACCGAAGGTTGTTAGAGTTACGGGCACGGATGAGGAACTCAAGAAGATAGCGGCGGACATAGCACTGAAAATCGGTGCGGGACACGTATTCGTCATCGTAATGCGTGGCGCGTTCCCCATCCATGTGATGAACGCGATCAAACAGTTGCCCACCGTTGCTAACATTTACTTGGCAACGAGCAACCCGTTCCAGGTGATTGTGGCGGAGACGGATCTGGGGAGAGCAGTCATCGGCGTGGTGGATGGAACGCCCGCGGACCACGTGGAGAGCGAGGAAGAGAGAAGAGAAAGGAAGGAACTGGTCAGGAAGTTCGGCTACTTTGGGGACTGATCCCCTCAAATTCTTCTTTTTGCGGCAGAAGTAGTATGTTGGTGGCGGAATCACTCCGCCAGGAGTTTGATCTCGATCTTGACGTTCTCCGGTATGGGAATGCGGAGAATCATCTTCATAACGCGGTCATCAGCGGCCACTTGGACTATCCTCTTGTGGATGCGCATCTCCCAGTGCTCATACGTCTCAGAACCCTGCCCGTCCGGGGAGTAACGAACAGCAACGCGGAGCTTCTTGGTGGGCAGAGGAATGGGACCGGCTACCTTAACGCCCGCCTGCTTTGCGATGGATATGATCTTCTGTGCAATGTCATCGAGGACCCTGTGGTCCGTCCCTGCGAGCTTTATACGTGCGATCATGATTATCACCGTAAATGGAAATAACTAAAAGGAAAGGGGAGGTCACTGCCTGGGCGTGACCTCTGTAACGACACCGACCGCCACCGTGCGGCTCATGTCACGGATGGCGAAGCGGCCGAGTGCCGGGAAGTCCTGGAAGCGCTCCACCACAACGGGCTTGGTGGGCACGATCTCGACAAGCGCTGCGTCACCGGTCTTGAGGAACTGTGGGTTCTCCTCGACCACCTGGCCGGTCCTGGGGTCAATCTTCTGGAGCAGCTGCTCGAAGCGGCAGGCCACCTGTGCCGTGTGGATGTGGAACACAGGTGTGTAACCCACCGTGATCGCTGTGGGGTGCTGGAGCACGACGATGCGTGCCTTGAAGCGTGCTGCAACGGTTGCCGGGTTGTCTGGGTGGCTCACAACGTCACCGCGCTTGATCTCGTCCTTGCTGACACCCTTGACGTTGAAACCGATGTTGTCACCGGGCTTTGCCTCCTGGAGCGGCTCGTGGTGCATCTCGATGGACTTGACCTCTGCCGTCTTGTTCACCGGCATGAAGAGGACCTTGTCACCAACGCGGAGCACACCGGACTCGACGCGGCCAACAGGCACCGTACCGACACCCTTGATGGAGTAGACGTCCTGGATCGGGATGCGCAGCGGCTTGTCAATGGGCCTGGGTGGCTCCTCGAGCTTGTCGAAGGCCTCGTAGAGCGTGGGCCCATTGTACCACGGCATGTTCTCGGACTTCTTGACGACGTTGTCGCCCTTGAGAGCGGAGATCGGGATGAACTGCACCTTGTTCATGTCGTAGCCGAAGCCCTTGAGGAGCTTCTCGACCTCTGCCTTGACCTCCTCGTACTTCTTCTGGTCGTAGTTGACCATGTCCATCTTGTTGATAGCCACGATCATCTGGTTGATACCGAGCGTCTTTGCGAGGATGGAGTGCTCGCGTGTCTGCGGCTGGACACCCTCGGATGCTGCGACGACGAGCACTGCCGCGTCTGCCTGCGCTGCACCCGTGATCATGTTCTTGACGAAGTCCATGTGGCCGGGTGCGTCGATAATCGTGAAGTAGTACTTGGGCGTCTCGAAGTCACGGTATGCGACGTCTATAGTTATTCCTCGCTCACGCTCTTCCTTGAGCTTGTCCATAACGTATGCGAACTCGAATCCTGCCTTACCCTTCTCTTCCGCCTCCTTACGGAGCTCCTCGAGCTTACGCTGGTCGATAAGCCCGAGGTCATAGAAGAGACGGCCGATCGTTGTGGACTTTCCGTGGTCGACGTGACCAATAAACACCAGGTTCAGGTGGGGCTTCTCCTTGGGCATATTTCACACCTCCTTGTTCATCTCTACCATTTTGGATAGGGTAAAATTATAAGGGAAATGGTATCACTCCAGGAAGTCCTCCGGCTTGGGCGGCTCGGGGGACTCGCCCTTTCTCGTTCTGATCTGGCGGACCACTTCATCCTGGAGATCCTTGGGGAGCGGCTCAAACCCTGCCGGTTCGTATGTCCAGAAGGCACGTCCCTGTGTCGCTGAACGAATCGCTGCCGCGAAACCGATCATCTCCTTGACGGGCGCCTTCGCCTTTATGACGAGGCGTTCCCCCTCGCTCTGGATGTCAAGTATCTGAGCGCGGCGGCTCTGGAGCTCCTTGTTGATGGCGCCCATGTAGTCCTGCGGCGCGTATATGAAGACATACTGTTTGGGCTCGTAGAGGAAGGGCTCTGCCTGCAGCATGGCCGCGTATATCGCTCGCTTGACGGCAGGGATCACCTGTGCAGGACCGCGATGCACGGCGTCCTCGTGGAGCACCGCGTCGTCGAGCACGACCTTGACACCCATCACCTTCTCGCGGGCGAGTGGACCGTCGTCCATGGCCTCCTGGAACGCCTGGATAATGAGTTCCTTTGCCTCGTTCAGGTACTGGACACCCTTCGTGCGGTCGACGAAGACGTTGTGATTGTATGCTGCCCAGACGTTCTTGGCGTCGTCGGGGTTCATACCCGCCTCCACGTATTCCTTTTCATACTGGCGTGGCTTGTACTTGCCCTCCGGGATCTTGCCCTCCATGAGCGCCTCGAGAACGCTCGGCTCCAATGGTTCAACGTGTATGTAGAACTTGTTGTGGTGGTTCGGCGACTTGCCCTCCACGATGGGTGAGACCTTCTTCACGGACTCACGGTAGACGACGGTGGGCGGTGAAACGTTCACGGGGATCTTGTTGTCGTGCTCCACGCGGTGGACAATGACCTCTAACTGAAGCTCGCCCATACCGGAGACCAGGTGCTCTCCCGTCTCCTTGTTGATTTCGACACGCACAGAGGGCGTCTCCTTTGCAATCCTGCGGAGAACCTCTGATAGCTTCGTGATGTCCTTGGGGTTCTTCGCCTCGATGGCCACGGTCACAACGGGCTCGAGCTTCGTGGCGAAGGACTCGAAGGGCGGGATCTCCTCCTCTGCTATGGTCTCACCGGCGTATACGTCCTTTATACCGACGACAGCGGCGATGTTGCCAGCTGGGACCTCATCGACGACGACACGGTGCGGACCCATGTAGAGGGAGATCTGCTGTATCCTGGCGTCGCGCTTCGCGTTGATCAGCTTGACGTCCATGCCACGGCGGAGCGTACCGGAGTAGATACGGCCCGTAGAAACGTCTCCGGCGTGGGGATCGACGGAAACGTCCGTGATCACCATGACGAGCTTCCCGTTCTTGTCCACGTTGAGCATCTGCTGCCCGACCTCGCTGTTAATGTCCCCCTTCCAGAGGTAGGGGATGCGGTACTTCTGCGCCTCCACGGGGGACGGCAGGTGCTGAATCACCATGCGGAGGACAACGTCGTAGAGCTTGATCTTCTTGGCCAGTTCTTTCTGCCGATCCCGCTGCAGGTATTCATAGACGTCCTTGAACGTAACGCCCGTCTCCTGAGAGTACGGGACGGAGAGAGCCCAGTTGTGGTAGGCAGAACCGAATGCGACGGAACCGTCATTCACCGAGACCTGCCACTTGTTCTTAAACTCCTCCGGGGCGAACTTGCGTATAAGGTCGTTCACCTCGCGGATGATCTCCATGAAACGCTCCTGCATCTGCTGCGGCGTTACCTGGAGCTCGTTGATGAGACGGTCCACCTTGTTGATGAAGAGGACGGGCTTGACACGCTCGGAAAGAGCCATGCGGAGAACCGTCTCCGTCTGCGGCATCACACCCTCGACGGCGTCGACGACGAGGATGACACCGTCCACGGCACGCATGGCACGAATGACCTCGTCCGCGAAGTCCACGTGTCCCGGCGTGTCGATGATGTTGATGATGTAGTCCTTGTCCTTCCAGTCGTAGAGGATGGATATGTTCGCTGAGAAGATGGTGATACCACGCTCACGCTCCATCTCGTAGAAGTCCATGACCAGCTGTTTCCCTGCCAGATCCTCGGACAGTAGGCCGGAAGCGGCCACAAGGTTGTCTGTCAGCGTCGTCTTACCGTGATCAATGTGGGCGACGATACCTATGTTCCTTATCTGGTCTGTAACGTACATGACGTCCTTCATTCTCTTGATTATCTCCTCTATCTTACCCATGATCATCACCTGGACTGCCTTGCGATTCTCTCGATCTCCTCGCGGCGTGTTACCGCGAAGGACTTCGGATCGTTCTGAGCAGCGGCTATGAGCTCCTCGGCAAGGGCCTCAGCCGCGGACACCTTGTTGTTAAAGGATTTTGAGAACGCGGCAAGGGCAATGTTCCTCAGGGCCACGTCGAGGGCCCTCAGCGGGGAAACGTCCACCGCGACGGGAACGAACACACCACCCATCTGGACACGGACAACGTCCTCGCGGGGTGCCGCGTTGATTATGGCGTCCACGAGCACCTGAACGGGGTTCTGGCCGGTTCTCTGCTCAACGATCTCGAATGCCTCCTCAACGATCTTCATGGCCTGCAGTTTCTTACCACAGCCACCACGGCCCCTTATGTATCGACCGCCGAGCTTCCTGGAGCCCTGGCCGGAGCGCATGAGCTTGTTGATAAGACGCTCCACGATGGGGACGTCCTTCTTCGCCATGTGTTTCTTGGCGTGGCGGCCGTGGGTGTGGGGAACAATGACGGGCCGGAGAGAGATGTAGTCCTTGAGGGAAACGTCCTTGACCACGACCTCGGACGTGTCCCAGCGGCCGAAGAGGAGTATTTTGCCCGTTGTTGTCTTCTTCTTGCTCGCCATGATCATCTCCTCGCCTTCTCCTTTCTTCCGGTCCTGAGCATCTCAAGGGAGATGCCGTTGACCATGATTACCTTGTAGCGCATACCCCACTGGGATCCGACAGGGCCGCCCTGAGAACCACCGATACCCTCTATGATGACCTCGTCGTGCTCGTCCACGAACTTGATGGCACCGTTGCGTGGCACGTGGGCGGTAACCTGCTTTCCGTTCTTAACGAGCTGGACACGAACCGCCTTGATGAGACCGGAGTGCGGCTGCTTCTGCTCCACCTCACGCTTCTCAAGGACGATGCCACGGGCCATTGGAGCGCCCTCAAGCGGGTCCTGCGGACCGTGCTGCTTCCTGAATATCCTCTTCTTGTAGTAACGGTCCTTCCATCTCCACTTCTTGCGATCCCTTATGAGCTTGCGAGCAGCAAATTCTCCGTTTGCCATTTACGCCACCACCACATTTTCTATTCCGAAATGACGGGATGCCAGCATCCTGGCAAGGCGGGCCTTGGCATCAACGCGGCGGCCAAGGGCCCTGCGATCCTTAGCGTCGAGTATGACGTATGCCACCTTCTTCCCGTTCCTCTCAACCACGTTCACCTTCTGAACGTTGGCAGGGGAAAAGACATTGCGTATGAACTGGGCAGGGTCAGGGGAGAACTCTATGAGCTCCACACGCTTGCCGAGCGTCTGCTCGAGCTTCTTGACGTTCGCACCCTTCTTCCCTATGGCGAGGCCCATCTCTCCCTCGCCCACCACGAAGGTTATGGTGTTCTTCCCCACGATGCAATCCTTTGCGAACGCGCCTGTTACCTGGCTGAAGATCGAGAGATATTGGAACTCCGTTGTCGTCAGTCGCACGGCTCACTCCTCCTTCGCTAGGTCAAGGATGCTGGAATCTCCCGCATCTTCAACGGCGAGTACAGACACGGCGAAGGGCTTTCCACAGACCTGGCCGAGTTCTATTGTTGTTCCGGGGAAGCGGTAGAGGGGGACAGATCCTACCTTCGCAAGGTATTGTATCCTGTACGCCTCCTCCCTGGGAGCGTTGGAGGCGAGTATGATGAGCTTTGCGCGCCCGTTCATCAGGGATTTTTCCGACTCCCTGTAACCGAGCAGCACCTTGCCTGTCTCCATTGCTCGCCTTATCTGGAATCGTAGATCCATGGTCAATCACCCAGCTTCATAAGCAGCTTGACCCTGCCAGTTCCTACCTTCACTGGCAGCCCAACTATGAGATTTTCCACCACACCCTTTAAATGCTCTTCCTCTTCCCAGAGTGCCGCCTCCGTCAGATGCTTGCCCGTCTCCTCGAAGGCGGCACGGGCGAACACAGATCCTTTCTTGCCTGCAATACCCGTGCGGCCAACGGCCTCGTAGTATCCCTCATATGTGAGGAGGTCCGCCAGCAGGGAGAAGTGGCGGAGGTCCACCTCCATGTCCCCGTATGCCTTCTTCAACTCCTCTATGATCATGTATCGGGCCGCCTCTATGCCCAGAACGGAGGCCACCTCGTGGATATCGTTGGAGTATGTCCTCGTGTGGTCCACCTGCTTTAGCTTGAGCACTGCCTTGAGGTTCGTTCCGGAGGTGTTGACGACGAACTCGTCACCCTCCTTGCCAACAACTGCAAAGCGGATGCCCTTTACGCCGGAGAGGTGAAGACGCTCCAGCTGCATCCGTATCTTCCTGAGCTTTGCCAGTGGGATGTCCTGCCCCTTCCAGGATATGACGTAAACGTTGCCACTCTTCTTCCCCTTCTTCTTCGTCTTGGCATCGATCTTCTTTATGATGTCGTCCATATCGAGGTTACGGTTCTTCAGCTCCTTCTCGTTGAACTCAATGTATATCTCTTTCGCAAAATAGTCCTCGGATATCTTGGCCACGTCCGTCAGCGTGGTCTCCTGCAGGGATATGGCGAACTCCCTTGCCTTTGCCTCATCCTTGTTCCACGGGTCTTTAAGGTATATGCGCATGGACGGCGTCTTTATCTTGCGGAGGGCGTCCGCAATTTCCAGCATACGGTCAACACCGGATGTAACGGAAACCTCGGCGGCACCGGCGAAGTGGAACGTCTTCAGGGTTGCCTGTGTTGCTGGCTCACCCATGGACTCTGCGGCCACGAGCCCCACTGCCTCCCAGTATTCCGTACGAGCGCTCTCCAGCCACTCCTCTACCTTCTTGATGAGCTTCTTCTTCTCGGTGGCAGAGAGCTTATGCTTGGTGGCGAACTCCTCCACCTGAGCGAGTATGTGATCGGGGAGTGTCATTTCTTCTCACCTGCCTTAATTTCGTCGTAAAGGACGTCCAGCGGCACCTCGCCGTGACGCAGCTTCTGCGGGTTCAGGCCGTCGTCTCCGAAGGTGAACTGGACGATGGTGTCCCTCGTGACCTCCCTGACGGTTCCGTCCGGGAAGGCGAGGAGATCCATCATGGCGTTGGAGAGACGGCGGTAGTAGTATCCGGTGATCTGGGTGGACACACCCTTGTCCACCTCGCCCATACGGCCACCCATGCCCCAGAAGAACAGCTCGTCCATGGTAAGGCCATCCCTGAGGTTCCTGCGGGCAAATCCACGGGCAAATGGACCCAAATCGCCACGCTTGAAGTGGGAAATGACACGCTGGTATAGACCACGGTGCGGGCGCTTCTCGCGGACAGCCGCCTGGCCCTGAACACCCATGAGGTTCTTTATGTTGGCGAAGGATCCGCGTGCACCGGAGAATATCTGGGCAAAGTTGTCCAGGATGTGCACTGGGTCCAGCTTCGTTTCCAGCAGGTGCCTCTGGAGCAGCGTCTGAACCTCCTTCTCGGCCTGACTGAGGGTAACCATGATGTAAATCTCCAATGACTCCTCCACGTCACGGCCCGGAATGGGCTCGAGCTTGCCCTTGTTATACTGATCCACGTATTCGTAGACCTTCTTCAACGCCCTGTCAACGATCTCATCGATCTTGCGGTCAATCTCCTCCGGCGTCTTGAGCGAGTGGTAAGAGTTCGTGAATCCGAACATGTAGAGCAGGCGGTTTGCCATGCGGGAGACGCGAGTGGTGAACTCCTTCGTGAACTCCTCTCCGTAGCGGCGGTACATGTAGTCCAGCAGGCGACCCTTGCCCGTACCGACGGCTGCCTTGTCTATGACGCCGCGGATAAGTTTACCGTTCTCGATAACGGTGATCGGGCTGATGGGACCGTTGCCCTTCTTGTCCGCGAGACCGACGGCCACAAGGTGCTTGCCGAGTGTGGACGGGAACTTCATGTTCAGGTCGTCTGGAAGCAGCATGGAGAAGATCGCCCTTCCGGAAATCATACCGTCCTCGTCCGGTTCCGGCAGTTCTGTGATGCCTGCGGCGTAGAGGAGATCCATGGCCTGCTCCTTTGTGAACTTGGTCCACGGTAGTGTCAGGAGGAAGAGGGCCGTGATGTAGTCCTTGGTCAGGCCGATGATGGGCCCACCGTAGCGGGGCGATATGACGTGCTTCGTTGTGAGCATAAGCTCTCTTGCTTCAACCTGTGCCTCCTTGGTCTGCAGGAAGTGGATGTTCATCTCGTCTCCGTCGAAGTCCGCGTTGTAGGGCGGGCAGACGGCGGGCTGGATCCTCAGCGTCCTGCCGGGGAGAACTCGGACCTTCAGGGCCATCATGGACATCCTGTGCAGGGAGGGCTGGCGGTTGAACAGAACGATATCACCGTCAATGACCTGACGCTCTATAACGTAGCCCGGCGCGAGTTCTTCGAGGAGCTCCTCGCGGTTCGTATCTGTCACACGCTTCCTCGTACCGTCGGGACGCACCACGTAGAGTGCTCTTGGATAGTCCTTCGCCTCGAGATACTTCCTCGCCTCGTCCATGTTCCACTCCGTCACGTGGAGGGGGACGGTAACGATGCGCGCCATCCACTCGGGCACACCCACCTCGTCTATGTCCAGCATGGGGTCAGGGGAGATGACAGCACGGCCGGCGAAGTTTACACGCTTGCCAGAGAGGTTGTAGCGGAAACGGCCCTCCTTGCCCTTGAGACGCTGGATCACCGTCTTCAGTATCCTGCCGGAGCGGTGGCGTGCGGGCGGTGCTCCGGGCGTCTCGTTGTTGAAGTATGTGGTCACGTGGTACTGCAGGAGGTCCCATAGGTCCTCTATGATAAGCTGGGGTGCTCCCGCGTCTATGTTCTCCTTCAGACGCTGGTTGATGCGAACGATGTCCGCGAGTTTATGCGTTAAGTCATCCTCCGCACGCTCGCCCGTCTCAAGAACGATGGATGGACGGACGGTAACGGGGGGAACGGGGAGAACGGTGAGCACCAGCCATTCCGGGCGGAAGTTCTTGGGGTCAAAGCCCAGACGCTCGAGGTCCGCGTCGGGTATCTTCTCGAGACGCTCGCGGATCTCCGTGGGCCAGACGCGGCGATCGCCCTCGAAGAAGTTCGTGGGCTTGTCAAGACGGACAGGAGTTCTCTCAAAGCCACAGTGGGGGCACTTCTTGACGGAGGCACCCTTCTTCGCCAGTGCCTTGAGGCGTTTCTTCTTGGGGTGGGAAGAGACGATCTCCGTGAACTCCTGGTCAGAAACAAGAGGTCGCCCGCACTTGGGGCAGAAAGCGTTGAGGAAGTACTCGATGTAGCGGGCATACTCCGAGTGCACCACAGGGCGGACGAGTTCGATTCTGCCGAAGTGGCCGGGACACCTGTTCATCTTCTGGCCACAGGTCTTGCAGCGGAGCCCGGGGTCTGCAACGCCCATGTGGGGGTCCATGAGCCCCCCTTCGATGGGGAAACCGTCCTCATCATACGTCTCGGCAACCTTTACCTCCACCGTGCTCATCTTTCTTATCATCTCGGGGGAGAGGATGCCAAACTTGATCATGCCGATTGTCTTTCTCGCCACCATGCCCATCACGCCTTGTCACGGAGTACGATCTTCGGATATATGCCCAGTGCCTTCAGCTCATCCAGCAGGAGCTTGAAGGCATAAGAGACCTCGACCTCATGCACCCTTCTCGATCCACAGACCGGACAGTAGCGCTCCTTGCGGATTGCGTCGTCCACCGCCACGTTGCCACACTGCTCACATATGAGGATCGTCGTCTTGTCGGATTCCTCGACGAGACGCTCGTAGAGCGTCATGGCCGCACCGTGCCCGATGAGCGTGTCCCTCTCCATCTCACCGAAACGGATACCACCCTCGCGGGCCTTACCCTCTGTGGGCTGGCGCGTGAGGATCTGAACGGGACCGCGGGCACGTGCCTGTATCTTCTGGGATGCCAGGTGCTTCAACCGCTGGTAATACATGGGGCCCATGTATATCCTTGCCTTCATCTCCTCGCCCGTAACACCGTCGTAGAGGATCTCCTTGCCCGTGGGCCTGAAACCGTGCTCACGGAGCACCTTCTCGAAGTACTCAACGGGCTGCTCGTGCCACGGCGTCGCGTCGATGTGCTCGCCCTTGAGGGCCCCCGCCTTGGCACCGAGGATTTCAAGCAGGTAAGAAACGGTCATACGGGAGAGGAAGGAGTGTGTGTTGAAGATCAGGTCCGGGACGATACCGTTCTCCGTGTATGGCATGTCCTCGTGGGGGACGAGCATGCCGATGACACCCTTCTGACCACCGCGGGCAGCGAACTTGTCGCCGAGCTCCGGGATCTTCTCCTGGCGGAGTTTCACCTTCACCATCCTGGAACCGTTGGGGTCGTCCGTTATGAGTACCGTGTCCACGTAGCCCTCCTCGTCCATGCGGACGGTTATGGAGGACTCGTTGCGGTGCTCCTCTATGATGCCGAACTGGGTGACCTCCTCGAGGAAGCGCGGCGGAGAAGTCCTGCCGATGAGAACGTCACCGCCCTTCACATACGTTTCGGGAATGGGGAGACCGTCCTCGCCGATGGCATGGTAATACTCCTCCCCCAGGTAACCGGACACTTCGGGGGTGGGGAGCTCGAAGCGGTCGCGCTGACCACCCGGATAACGCCGCTCGACGCCCACATACGTCCTGAAGAAGACGGCGCGGAAAAGACCGCGCTGCACGGAGTCCAAGTTCATGACAAGGGCGTCGTCCATGGCGTATAGATCCGGTGTGAGTGCAACGACGATGTTCTGCCCGGAGGGGCGGCGGTCGTAGTTGATGTAGTCGGAAACGCGGGACTTGACAATGGGCTTCTGCGGATAGTAAAGAACGTAGCTCATGGTGTCCGTTCTCAGGCGGAAGTTAGCCGCGTAGAGGCCCAGGCCCTGGTCAAGCATCTTTGCACCGTGCAGGTTACGGGAAGAAAGGTTGCGTTCCGCCCAGGGGAGCATGGAAACGCCAAAACCGAGGATAATGATGGGGTGAATCTCCACGTGCGTATGCTCCTTCGTGACGGAGTCGTAGTCAGGGGCGATGTAAGCGTTCTCTTCCTCCTCCGCGTCGAGATACTCGACGATGCCCTGGCGGACAAGGTCCCTCCAGGTGATCCTTCCCTCTTCAAGCGCCTTTATGTGCTCCTCCGTGAGGAGCGGCTTTCCATCCTTCACAACGATAACGGGGCGCGCAACACGGCCCGCGTCAGTATAAACGTAGACCTCGTTCGTCGTCTCGTAATACGTGACGGAAACCGTGTAAGGAATCTGACCGTTGCGGCGCTTGGCACGAATGGCCTCCACGAGCTTCTTGGGCTCCTTGTGGAAGCCCACCAGACGACCGTTAATATATACCTTTGCCTCGCTCATCCAATCACCGGTTTAACTCCAAGCTTCTTCAGGAGACGGTCCATCTTGCCTGCATCCGAAGCGGTGGTAACCTTCGCCGTGAGGGCAAGATACTTGATAAGACCGGCGGAAACACCCTCCGGCGTCTGAATGGGGCAGAAACGACCGAAGTGGGTACCATGGACCTCACGGGCCTCGAAGTTCTTCCTGCGCTTGGAAAGTGGAGAGTTAACACGACGGGCCATGTATATGGGTGCGATGAAGTTCAGGCGGTTCATGTTCTGGGCAACACCCGTGCGGCGGTTCGGCCAGGTCCCCGTGCTCATGCCGTACATGATGGCCTCCGTGAACGCGTTGGGGCGGACCACCGTGTTGAGACGGAGCTTCTTGCGGCGTGCAAGGGCACGCTCCACCTGGAAACGGATATCCTTGACAAGTGCGCGGAAAGCGAAGCGGAAGAGTGTCTCCATCAGCTTTCCGGATAGCTCGACACGCTTGTTGGCCAGGTGGTCCTTGTCGTCGAAGGGACGGAGACCGTAGGCCGCCTCGGACGTCCTCTCAGCCATGCGGATGAGGAAGTATCCCTTCGCCTTCCTGTCCTCCGGGGACGTGCCGATGTGCGGGAGGAGATAGTTATCAATGACCTCCTGTGCCCTGCGGAGGCGGTAGTCCTTTATCTGGCCGGGCGCGACGTATTTACCGATGTAGTCGATGGCCTCCTCCTCCGTCTTTATCTCGGAGGCCTCCAAATTTAGCAAAGCGTCGTTGAGCACCTCCTTCTCTCCCAGGAACGCGTCAAGGATCTCCTGATCATCCGTGAAGCCCAGTGCGCGGAGAAGAACGATCCACTTCAGGTTCCTGGGCGCGAGGGGGAAGTGGGCGATCCATATACCATCATTCCTGCGTTCCACCCTCGTCCTTCCCTTATACATGCCGCGTGTGGAGTATATGGTGGCAACCGCCGATATGTTAGACCTGTTCTCCTTGGAAACGAAGACCTTGTTGGGCGCGGCCTCGTCCAGGGCCACAAGGATCTTCTCCTTTCCGTTGATGATGAAGTAGCCCCCGAAGTCCAGGGGGTCTTCTCCGAGGTCGATGAGTTCCTTGGGGGAAAGGCCCTTGAGCCAGCAAAGATCGGATTTAACCATAACGGGAAGCTCACCGATGCGCATGCGTGCCCGCTGGAGTTCCACGCCGCGGCGGATGGCGACCATATCCAGGTAAATAGAGGCCATGTAGTTCCTGTCGCGGATGCGCGCCTCCATGGGGTAGAGACGGCGAACAGAACCATCTATTTCCGTGGCCATGGGCTTCTCTATGTGAACGCCTTTGAGTTCTATCTGAAAATCGCCGACCTCTGGGTCTATGACCTGATTCTCCTCTATGATCTCCGGGATCGTCTCGTTAACGAACTGGTTATACGACTCTATCTGCTGGGAAACCAGCGTCTCGTCTCGGAAATACGCGTCTATGACTGCCCACCTGTCCATATTATCCCCTCAAACCACCACTCGGTAATAGAGCGCCTTGCCGGAAATGGGTGAATTCCGGACAAACTCAATAACATCTCCCTTCTTGGCGCCCAGCTCCTTCACAACAGGGTCGTCCGCCAGTATCTTCGGGAGCGAATCCTTGGAAACGCCATACTTCTTCAAAAGCTCCTCCACTTCGTCTTCCTTGAGAATACGGCACTTGGGCACCAAGACATGGTCCAGAATGGATCGCTTCCCCGCCATGCAAATTCACCAAAAAGTATAGGCCTGGCCTGAATACCATCTGCCAGATAACCCATTTAAAACTATCGAGGGGAGGGAGAGAAAGAATTAAAAACTTTCAGGAAAGGAGCCAGTCCTTGATCTTGCTCAGTATCTCGCCCAGGCCCCCTGATTTCTTCCTCTTCTGAACTTTCCTCCCGGTGAGTGCCTCCGCCAGATCGTAGAGTGCTCTCGCGGCCGGTGAGGACGGCTTGTACTGGACAAGGAGCTGACCCTTCTGGAGCGCCTCCTTCACGGCAGGGTCCTCGGGGACGACGGCGAGGATGGGGAGTTCGAGTATCTGGGACGCCTCGGAAGGGGATATAGTGCCCTTCTTGTACATGTTCAGCACGGCACCGGGCACCATCTTGCCCAGCTGCTTTGCGAAGTAGTGCGTCTTCAGGGCGTTGAAGAGAGAGGGGTAGTTGGGGTTTGCTATGATCAGGGCTGCATCGGAGTTCATGATCGTGTAGTAGACGTCCCTGCCAACGCCTGCGGGGCCGTCGAGGATGACAGTATCGTAATTGGCATAGAGCGGCCGTAGTATCTCGAAGATCGTGTGAAGCGCCTGGTCGTCGAGGGCCACCATGTTGAAGGACGGCGTGACGAAGTGGAATCCGGCGGGATGGATCCATATGAGGTCCATTGGGTTGTAAGTGCCCTTCTGGAGCGCCTCGTCAATGGTGTGAGTATCCGGCGTCACTCCGAAGTGTGTGGCGACCGTGGGAGACGTGAAGTTCGTGTCCACGACGAGCACACGCTGTCCCATCTCTGAGAGGATTGCTGCGAGGTTCAGGGACGTGAACGTCTTCCCCACACCGCCCTTTCCGGAAACAACAGATAGTATCATCTCATCGCCTCCTGAATGCGAGTAATATAGTCAAGGGACTTCGTATGGTCCTCCGGGAGCATATACGCCTGCGTTCCTTCCACGTTCATGCCCTTGGCATACCTTCGGAGGATCTCGGCAACCTCGTCGGATATCCAGCCGATCTCCACGTAGTAGTTCACCAGATCGTCAAACCCCTCGTGCCCCACTTTTGATAGCATGAACTGGACCCAGTCCAGCAGTGTCTCGATCACCCGGACGTTACCCACGTCCACGTGGGGGAGGAGGACCATTCCGACGTCCTTGGCTGGGACGGGTTTCGATATGGGTGTCTGCGGCTCGGGAACGCGAAGAGGCCTTGGCTGAACGGGTTTGCCCTCCAGCTCCGCAACGCGGCGTTTGAGGAGAAGGAGCTCCCTCTCTATGGACTCGAGCTTCTCCAGTATCCGTTTAAGCTGGTCGTTGGGGAGCGGCTGAGCAGGTGTGAACGAGAATTTAGGGAAGCCCATCGTAAAAAACGGTGCACGCGGGTTTTTATACCATGAATAAAGGGTGTTACCACCGAGCAAGGACGAAGAATGGTGAGTGGACCCGCCGGGATTTGAACCCGGGGCCTCCCGCGTGCGAGGCGGGCGCTCTGCCGGACTGAGCTACGGGCCCACACCAGATTCTCTGACAGATGTGCGTGGGGTCGCAGACCCCACCCGCGGACCCGCGGGCCGCGTCGGCCCCTGAGCTGCGGGCCCGGGCCAAATTCCTTGGCCAGATGAAAATACTGCCGGTAAAGGTTAAGAAGATATCACAACGTCTCGAGTTCCAGGCCCTCTTTGCCCACCCAGACGCCGATAATGTCCAGGGGGTGCTTCGTTGAACGGAGCTTCGTTATGCGGAGGCCTCGTTGCGTTATCCCGCCGATGTCCTTGTAGTAGACGAGGTCAAAGACCCCGTCGGACAGGGCCTCGTAGACGGGCGCTCCTGGGTCGGAGGGGTGAATGACCAGGTAGAGGAGGATGTTGAGGGACTTAGCAAGGTCGTTAAGGGCCTTCACCACAGGGAGAATCGCGGATCGGAGTTGGAGCTCCGTAGAAAGTCCGAGGGCGTTAACGAGGTAGTGGGAGATCGTGGTCATGGAGTCGATGGCGACACGCTTCGCGCCTGTTGACTTGATGATGTATTCGAGGCGCTGCTTGAGCGTGTCCACGCGCTCCGGGCGGAAACGTTCGTACTCCGACTCGGAAAGGTAGTATATGTAGAAGCGTTTCTCCTGCTGCAGGGCCCCTATGTTCCAGCCGAAGGTGGCGGAGTACCAGGCGAGGTTCTGGGGCGTCTCGTCGAAGGTGAAGTATATGCCCGGCTCCCCCTGCAGGGCGGCGCTGTAAATGGACTGGAGAACGAGGATCGTCTTGCCCGTCCCGGGCTCACCGCGCACGAGTATCATCGACCCCTCAGGCGGGCCCCCCGCGATCTGGGAGTCCAGCCCGGGGATATACGTGGGTATCCTCCTCACGGTATCACCCACTTAACGACGAGGAGTATGAGGAGAACGATGACGAGCCAGACGGCCCAGCGGGGGACGTGCAGGGTGTCGGCGAGGAGGTTCACGTAGCGAACCCACGCGGAGGGCTGCTTTAACTCACTGAGCACCTCTTCCGTGATCTCGTACCAGCCGCGTTCCCTGACGGGGACCCTCTCCGCACCAAACACCATGCCAGAAACGCCGTCCACGTCAATCCTATACGTGCCGGAACGCACGTCCACCCAGACACGCCAGAGGGGCCAGAGGATGATTTCGCCACCCACGATCTTTATGTTCTGGCGGGGCACGCCGAGCATGGCAGACAGCTTAACGGTTGCGAGGTCCTTCGCCTCATCCTTGGAGAGGGAGGGGTTCAGGACGTCCATCTTGTACTCGTGACGTGTCTCTCTCACCAGTTCCACGGGCATCTCGTCCAGGACGTAGGGAACGGACTCCCAGACGTTGCCATTGGTCGCGTCTATGGCGATCTTGCCCGACGTCTCGTTGACCACCACGCCGTTCTGCTCGTAGAACGCCTCGTAGGTGAAGATGTATACGGGCACGTAGACGAGCTTCATGGTGCCCGCGGTGAAGCGGTGCCAGTGCTTCTTCTTCAGGGTATCCGCAACTACCTTAGAAACGGACTCGAGGGGAAAGGAAAGGACGGGGGCGGGGTACTGGAGTTTCATCGCGATCTACGCTTGACGATCTTTATGCCCGGAGGCGTAACGAGGACGTAGAACTCGGTTATCCTCGCTATGTCACCGCCCATTTCGAGAACTGACTCCTTGATGCGGGAAACGACCTCCTTGAGGCCCACCGCGTTCTTGGTCGCGAGCGGGCGGATGTTGAGCAGTATGATGTTACCCCTGTTCACCTCAGCCATGATCTTGTCGTAGTCCTGAACGGAGTTGAGCTGTATCGGCTTGACGTAGCGCTCTGCCTCTTCCTCCTCGACCTCCTCTTCCTCACCAAGGGAGTTCAGGAACTCCTCGATGTCCGGTTCCTCTCTCTTGCCACCAAATATGCTGTCAAGGAAACCCATCGATCATCACCTCACCATTGCTATAAAGAACATTCGCACAAAGAGATTAATAACGGTTTAGGTGGGGGACATGGCAGAGGAAGACGTTGAGGAAATTTTCGCCGAACACCTCAGCAAGAACACAGTGTTCAAAAACCGTGACGCCCTGTCCCCGCACTACGTCCCTGAGAACCTCCCATACCGTGAAGAGCAGGTTCAGGAGCTCTCAAAGACCGTGGCACCCATACTATCTGGCAGAAAGCCGGAAAACGTCTTCATATACGGGAAAACGGGGACCGGGAAGACCGTGGTGACGAAGTATGTCCTCCGGAAGTTGAGGGAGTTCGCCGAGAGGAAGGGCATACCCGTCAGGACCGTCTACATCAACTGCAGGATACACAACACGCGGTCCCGCGTCTTCATAAAGATAGGGACGGAACTCATGCCGGGGGAGAACTTCCAGGGCCTGAGCACCGCATACATCTACGAGAGGATCCTCTCGGTAATAAGGGAAAGGGACCTGCGCCTCATAATAGTCCTGGACGAGATAGACAAACTGAAAGGCATTTCGGAGACGGTCTACGCCCTCAACAGAGCAAACGACGAGCTCGAAAGGGGCTCCATCTCCCTCATAGGCATATCCAACGTCCTCACCCTGAAGGACTCGTTAGACCCCAGAACGAAGAGCACGCTCTGCCAGCACGAGATGATATTCCCGCCCTATAACGCGGAGGGGCTCAGGAGGATTCTGGAGGACCGCGCGAAGGAGGGGTTCAGGGAGGGGGCCATAAGCCCAGGTGCCATTGCGCTGACCGCTGCCTACGCGGCAAGGCAGTCGGGGGACGCGAGGTATGCGCTCCAGCTCCTGCTGCGGGCAGGAGACGTGGCAGACGAGGAGAGCGCATCCGTCGTCACGGAGGAGCACGTCGAGAAGGCAAAGGAGCGGGTGGAGGAGGACATAATACTCGAAATGATCGAAGCGTTACCGGAACAGGAGCAGATCCTCCTGCTGGCCGTGGCGAAACTCACCCTGACGAGGAAGGGGCAGACGACCTTCGGGTCAGACGACGTGGTCCTGACGTCGGGGGAGGTCTACGAGGCGTACGCACGCCTGGCAAAGGAGCTGGGGAGGGAGCCAGTTTCTGACCGATGGTTCCGCGAGTACATATCTGAACTCTCCATGTACGGCCTGCTGAACGTTGTTCAGGCGGGGAAGGGTTTCAGGGGGAACACGAGGATAATACGCCTGCTCTTCAGCCCCGGAAAGATCGTCTCGGTCCTCGAAAAGACGCTCATGGCGTAGTAATAAAAAGGTTATTTCGCCAAATCCTACGTAGTTCTGCGTGGTGATGATCATGAAGATACCAAAGATCATCAAGCTTTACTGCCCGAGGTGCGGCAAGCACACCGAGCACACGATCCGCGAGTTCAAGAAGAAGCAGCCCCGCGGTCTCTCGTGGGGTGAGCGCCACAAGAAGGCCCAAAAGGTCAAGGGATACGGTGCCAACAAGATCAAGGCACACAAGGTGACACAGGTCTACAAGCAGAACAAGAGGCCCACGTTCATTGCGAAGTGCAAGGAGTGCGGGCTTGAGCACCACTTCGTCATACCGAAGCGCATGAAGAAGCCGGAGATCGTTTCTGTGACGGGCCACTGAGGCCCTTTATTTAAACACAAGCACTTTTTCTGGTGGTTCCAAGTATATACCAACGTCTATGACGCCCGGAATGTCGCGTAGCGTGTGTGCCAGGTGGAAAAAGTCCTCCTCGAAGGGCTTCAGCCGGATGAGGACGTGGCCCATGTAGTTCTTGAAGTGCTCCTCCACCTCTCCGTATAGTGATAACTCGTCCAGCGTGTAGTCCAGAAACTGAGGAACCGCCTCCACGAGGGTCTTCTTGACGTTCCTCGTGACGAAGGCCCAGACGTGCTCCGCCATCTTGGACATGATGCGGTCGGCGAATACGGACGCCGTCTGCGACTGCAGCAGGTAGTCAGGCCCCTTGTACTCCGCCTGAAGGATAAAATACGTGGGGTATCCGCGGACCGTGGGTATGCCCAGCTCAAGGGCCCGCTGTATCTGCATGGGGGAGAGCGGTATGAGTTTCAGATCACCTCCCTCGCTGTTCACGTAGGCGACGGCGCTTATGATCTCGTCCTCATACCTGCCTCCGGATACCGCTATGGTCCCCCTCTTCGGGAGCAGTTCGGCAAATTCAACGGCGTTCATTCTTCTTTCCCTCCAGAACGGGGAGCTCCTTCTCAAAGACCCCCGTTACCGCGTCAAGCATGACCTTATACTGCCTTCCACCACGCTTTATGATGCCCAGCCAGACGGGGCGGTAGATGACGGAGACGTTCTTCACTATGACGCCTCCCCAAAGGGCCGGCAGAAGTTCCTTCACGCGCTCTTTTCCGAAGTTCGCGGGAAGAACCTCATCAGGGTTTATCTGCGTCTCTGCTGTAAGGAGACGCCCGAAGGATGCGAGGACACCCATTGTCGGATCCAAAGGAAGCATGAGATCCATGTTTATGAAGTATCTGCCGTTCTCCTCGCGTATGAACTGGGATCCCTTCAGGAGTTCCACGTCCCGCTCCGCAAGGTCAGCCGGAACGTGCCCCCTGGCTATGATCTCCGAGAGCGTTGCACCCTCCTTCCCACGGTGGTAGAGGAAGGCAATAATCTTCGTCTGGTTCCTTGGGAGCTTGTATATGTGCTTGAGCCCGCGGGAGAAGAAGATCTTCCCCTTGTTGTTCACGTGTATGAACTCGCCGTGGTAACCATCGATATACGTCACGCCTGTCTCCACGCGCCGCGGCTCGGCGAAGACGGAATACGTCACCTCCCAGACGGGGATGAACTTTACCTCGAGGGACACGATCTCGTTTCCACCGCCGAATATCCTGCCTATGATGCCCTTGCCGTAGGACTTGAACATGGAACGTGCCTTGTCCTCCATGATACGGGATATGACGGCACGGGCGCGGATGGGCCCCTCTTCCCTTTCCCTGGAAATGATCGCCATGTTATTATCTGTGCCCCTCTCCTTTTTACCCCCTTCGGATTGCTCGGGCGGGGGAGATGCGGCCACCGTCATGTCCACCGCTATCTCTCTGCCCTCGTGCTGGCTGCGGCGTGGACGGATACGCACAAGGAAAGCACGGGAAGTGGTGTCCGCCCTGTCCCCCACAAGTGCCACACCGATGGGCAGACGCTTCAGGAACACGCCCGCATACTCCTTGGGTAGAACGGTGGGCATACGCTTCTCCACCGCCTTCACGTCGTCGGAGAACACGAGCTTGTGAACGAAGAGCAGGTCTAACTGCGAAAGAACGCGGGAGTCAATGGCCGCCGGCTGCTGGGTGGCGAAGAGGAGGGAACAGCCCGGCCTCCTCCCCTGCTTCACGTATTCGATGAGCGCGTCCGTTGCGGGGGTCTTCCTGTTGCCCGCGGGGATGAGTATGTGTGCCTCGTCGATTACCAGCCACGTGGGCGGTATGTCCGTCTCCCCCCTGCCGCCCCCGTGGACGTTCAGTATCTTCGCTGCTTCCTTTCTCGTGGCTATCTTCCTGGCGTGCAGGATCCTTCTGGCAAGGACGCCTATTACAAGGGCGCCCACGTTCTCCTCCAGGAAGGAAACGTCTATGACAGAGACGATGCCCGGCTTCGATATCTCCGTGAGCGGCGTTCCCTCGTCTGAGAAAACGCCCCAGGATCGTGCAGCGTAGAAACGGGACAAAAGAGCACGTATCGTCTCCGGCTTGAACCCCTTCTCCTTGTCCCTCAACTCCTCCCACTTCTCGAGCTTCGCTATGATGTCCTCGAGGGAGTAGTCGTCCCCGTACTCCTTCCTGACGGACTCGAGCACCTTTTCCAAAAGCATGCCCGATGGAGAGAAACGGTCGATGCCAAAGGTCAGTGCCCAGTCGTCCACCGTCAGCATGGACGGTTTCAGGGCAAAGAGGGCGTCATACGTGTTTTCAGGCACGGAGCCCGCCGCACCAACTGGTATGAAGATCTTCACGTTGTCGTAGCCCTTCGGGGTGAGTCCCCAGGACGTCAGCGCCCGTATCTCCTCGCTCTGTCGGTTGGGCAGCTTCATGGACCAGTAGATGCCCACGGGATCGATGACGACAACGCCCACGTATGGGTTCTTCTCCGCCAGCTCCTCAACGAAGACCCCCAGCGTATAGGACTTTCCAGAACCGCGGGCACCGGCGACGAATATGACGTGGGGGTAGAGTGCATCGACGTAAACGTCGTATCCCTTCAGGGGCCCCTCCTCCTCGACCCTGCCTACGTGCAGTGCCCCCCTGAACCCCTCACGCGAGAAGAGAGACGCCTTTCTCCCAATGATAACACGCCTCGTCTCATCGTCCCGCAATACCTGAAGTTCCTCCATGACCATCACTCCGTGAACATGTCCAGCGTCGTCTGGTCGCGCAGGGCAGCCGACTTCATGGTTCTTTCTTCCTGCTCGGAGAGCTTCCGCCCTATCTGGCGGAGCACGTCCTTGGCCACCTTCGGACCGATGATCTCGGCCACCCTCGCAGGATCCGCCTTCGCCAGATCATGAACATTACGTATCCCAGCATTATAAAGCTTCCTTGCACGAACCCTTCCAATTCCCCTCAGCTGAACGAGCTCCAGCAGCTCCTCCTTGACGCCGAAACGTATGCGCTTGGACATCAGGTCGGAGTAACGCCACACCCTCTTCTCGTCGAGCAGTTTGGACAGTTCGCCCATGGAGTATGCCAGCCACTCTGCATTCGTCACGTAGGCCCTGAGTATACCCGGGGAGACGTCATACCTCATCAGTATATCGTCCTCGTGCATCTCGTTGATCCAGCCGTGGAGGATCAGGACGAGCTTCCACTTGTTCAGGAAGTAGTAGTCGTCGAACTCCCAGGAGTGGAAGTCCACGGGTATCTCGTCCCTGTACTCCTCTGCAAGGGCCCATAGGTCGTCCTCCTCCTTCCTTGAGACGGGCGGGTAAGGCCGCATCTCGGACGTGTCCACAACCGTGTATAGGAAGGGGATCTCGCCGAAGCGTGGCTTCCTTATGAAGTCGACAAAGGACTTGGCGGTGACCGGGTCGATGTAGAGCTGCGCAGTCCTCTTACCGAGATCCGTCGCCACGATGCGGTCGCCGATGCGGACGAACCCGTTCTTCTCAAGCCACTGGAGGATCCCCTCGACGCGTTCAAGCACCGCGTCCACTTCCCCGTACTGCAGGGCGTAGAACGTGTTGGAGAAGAAGTGGAAGAGGTGGTCCCTGTCTGTGGACGGAGCAGTGGCAATGAGTGCCAGCGTGTGGAAGCGCAGGGCCGTCTCCGCCCCAAGACGGGAGTAAACGTTCTCCGGCTCGCCCAGTATGTAGTGCTCCAGAAACTCCTGGACCTGTCCGTCATCACGGGCCAGTATGACCGCCTCGCCATGATCATCGTATTTGGGCCTCCCCGCGCGGCCTGCCATCTGCTTATACTCCCTGACGGGGATCATCTCGTACCCAGTCCCCCCGTAACGCTTCACGGAATGGAGCAGGACCCGGAAGGCGGGCAGGTTGACGCCGGCTGCCAGCGTTGGCGTCGCCACGACGGCCAGTATGTGGCCCTTCCTGAAGGCATCCTCGATTGCCTCCCTCTGCTTCGAAACGAGGCCCGCGTGGTGGAAGGCAACCCCGTTGAGCACGTCCTCCGCCAGCTCCCTGCACTGGGAGGTGGGGCTTTCAAGGGCGTGGAGGATCCTGTCGGACAGCTTCCGCAGCAAAGACCTGGATCGGGCAAAGCGGCGGACAACTGGGCGGAGCTTCCTGGCAATCGCCTCTGCGTTCTTCCGCGTCATGGTAAATATGAGGATCTGTTTCCCCATGGAGAGCGTCTCCTCCACAAGGGCTATCAGGTCGTCCGTGGCGTCGCTCCTCACCTCGTGGGCTGATCCGTCGGAGAACAGGATGGCCTTCTGGTAGAGGACACCCTCCCGCAGTGCCACGGGACGCCAATCGTAAAGAACAGGCTCCGCACCTATCCACTCCGCTATCTCAGAGGCGTTGGGGATTGTCGCGGAGAGTGCGACCACCTGAACTGCCTTCCTCAGGAGAAAACGGGTGAGGAGAACCTCTATGGTGGGTCCCCTGCTAGAGTCGATCTCGTGCACCTCGTCCACCACAAGGACGCCCACGTCAGAGAGCCAGGGCGCCCCGTGCCGCACGAGGGAGTCCAGCTTCTCATACGTCGTGAATATGACGTCGTAGTCCTTCGCCCAGGGATCCGCGGAGTCGAAGTCGCCCACGGAGAGCGCCACCTTATACTCCGGGTAGAGGGACTTGAACTCCTTGTAGTGCTCGGAGGCAAGGGCGCGGAGCGGGCACGTGTACACTGCCTTCTTGCCGGAACTAACAGCACGGAGAATGGCCATCTCGGCTATTAGCGTCTTCCCGGATGCGGTGGGAGAGGAAACGACGACGTTCCTCCCTGAAAGAACGTGGGGGGCCGCCGCCTCCTGCACGGGGTTTAATGACTCGAAGTTATGGCGGCGGAGGACCTCGGAAACAATGTCCACTACATCCACCTTTTAAGAAGGTTCAAAACGGTTATCTGCTTT
Source organism: Candidatus Iainarchaeum sp. (assembly GCA_030445695.1). Taxonomy (GTDB): domain Archaea; phylum Iainarchaeota; class Iainarchaeia; order JAADDC01; family JAADDC01; genus SZUA-1452. Next base: position 3,997 of record JASUTF010000008.1, on the reverse strand, counting down.
TCGAGGTCCCGCACACGCTTCTGGAGGACTTCCAGCTTCTTGTTTATCAACTCACGGCGGGTCGTCCTCGCCGCCTCGGATATGGTCCCGAACTTCCGGGTTCGGTAGACGGGGGACTCGTCCAGTGCCTGGAGAACGCGGGAACGGTAGTCCGGATCGTCCATGAACTGCTTTATGATCTTCCTTGTCTTCGGATCCAGGAAGTGCTCCCAAGAGAAGCCGAGACGCCGAAACTCCTCCCGGTACTTTCGGTCAGCAAGCATACGCACATTGTGAGCAATGTAAAGCGGGTCAAAGGCCAGCCGGATGGGTGTGAAGTCCCGCTCAAGGGAACGGAGCTTGTTGATCTCCTTCAGAAAGTAGGTCCTCTGGCGGCGGAGCGCAGCTATCCTGTCCTCCACCATCTTCTTCGTGGGGTAAACGATCCGGAACTCCTTGGCCGAGTCGTCCGTCTTTATTATCCCCCCGGACTTCAGGTACTCCCTTATGGCGTCCACTTCCGGCTGGTCAGCGCGGCTCGCAACGTCGGGGTAGTGCTTCACCACGTCATCCCATGAGGAGATGAGCATCGCAGAAAAAAGTGGGAGGTAATATAAAAATCACTCTATGCGTACAGGCGAGACGTTCAGGGCGAGGGCATCCCTGAGCAGCTTCTCCGACTCAGCGTACACCGTGATGAGCGGGTCCCCCTTCCTCACACGCTGCCCGCGGGAAACGTGGATGTATACGCCGGCTCCCTTCGCGAAGGGGGCCCCCGCGGTCCTCGCAAGGGAAGCGATGCCCCTGTTGGATATGTAGCGGACCACACCGTCCTTCTCAGCATATATGGTCTCCGAATACTTCCCGGGCTTCAGATCCTCCGGACGCACGTCAGGATCGCCGTCCTGCGCCTCTATGATCTCCTTCATCTTTCTGAGCGCCTCCCCTGAGCGTATCTGCCCCTCCGCAATCTTCAAACCCTCGTCGAACGGCACGCCACGCACGAACTCCAGCATATGGGCCACCAGTTCCACCGCCTTCTTCTTCAGGTCCTCCGGGCCCCCGCCGTGGAGTATCTCCAGCACGTCCTTTGCCTCGAGAACGGGGCCGACACCGCGGCCAACGGGGGCGGAGCCGTCCGTGAGCACCGCACGAACCTTCATACCGAGGCGGTGACCCAGAATGACGAACTGCTCGGCAAGTTCATCTGCCTTGCGGACGGAGGAGAGCTTCGCCTCGGGACCCACGGGGATATCTATCAGGACGTAGTCGGAGGAGACAGCACGCTTCTTCGCCATGATGGACGCGAGGAGCATGCCACGCGGATCGAGGGCAAGGGGCCGGCGGATGGCAATGAGCTTGTCGTCCGCTGCGGCGATCCTTGTCCCCCCTCCCCACGCCATGACGCCGCCCACGGACTCCGTGATCTCCTTTATCTCGTCCGCAGAGAGATCGACGCGGGCAAGGACCTCCATGGTGTCCGCCGTGCCGGCGGGGGAAGTGATGGCTCGGGAGGACGTCTTGGGCACGTAAAAACCAAGGGATGCCATGATGGGGACGAAGAGCATGGTTGTTCGGTTGTTAGGGACGCCGCCTATGCAGTGCTTGTCCACAACGGGGCCCTTGGAGATCTCTATGATATCGCCAGAAGCCACTATGGCCTCCGTCAGGGCAACCGTCTCGTCCATGTTGAACCCGTGGATGTAAGAGGCGGCCACGAACGCTGCTGCCTCCGCGGACGTCAGACGCTCCTCCACCACGTCCATTATGATCTCGTATATCTCGCCCGGGGAGAGGTGCTTGCCGTCCAGCTTCTTACGTATATACATAACGCTCTTGGGCTCGGACGTGGGCTGCACATCAACGTAATCAAGCCCTCCGTCCAGCTCTTCACACGTGTCCGCATACAGCCCGATCTCACCGGGATTGACTGCCCTCTTGGTCACGTTGACTATGGCAACAACCGTCCTGTCCCCGTGACGCAGCTCCACCCTGCCACCGGGGTATGTGCCCACGCGGCGGGCATCTTCCTCGTGCATCACCACAATGGGCTTGTCCGCCTCTATGTCCAGACGCTTCACCCGCAGTCGCATGCGAGTATAACGGAGAACACGCATAAAAACATGTATGGATTTTGTAGATCGTGCGTTACATCATGCTCAAGCAGGAGTTCTGGCCGCTCGTCCGGTCGGGGAAGAAGAGGATAACCATAAGGCGGTTTGCACGGTTCCAGCCCGGCGAAGAGGTCTTCATCCACTCTGGCGGAAAGATCGTGGGGAAGGCGAGAATCCTGAGCGTGTATAAGAAGCGGATGGGAGAAATCGGAGAGGAGGAGGCCAGAAAAGAGGGGATCCCCCTCGAAAGGTTAAAGAGAATGCTAGAAGAGACCTACGGCAAGAACCCGGAGCAGATGCTCACGGTGGTGGAGTTTAAACTCACAGACGTGTTCGATCCACCGCTGGACCCGGAGGAGATGCACTACAGGGGCCTTACACCGAGGGAGATCGCAGAGGAGGCGCTGAACAGGGGCATCGTGAAAAACCCGGAGGAAAGGGCGATACTGGAAAAGATAGCGCAAGGGAAAAGCATACGGGAAGTGGCCTTCGAGATGGGTGGACTGGACAGAAGGAAGATCATAAGAAAGATATTAAGGAAGTACAGGGGGTTTCTGGACGCTACTTCTTCGTAGTAGATGCCTTCTTCCTTGCAGTCCTTCTTCTGGGCTTCTTCTCCGTCTCGGCGGGCTTCGGGACATCTGCGACCTCCTGAACCTGCTCCTCCACGGGTATCACTAACTTGCCCCACTGGTAGAGCAGCACTGCAAGGATCAGCACCAGCACCCAGAAGAGCCACGCCGCGAGCTTCGGCATCATAACTGCCCAGAGCTCCTCGTCGGGCACCGCGGACTTCCCGCCGTCGAAACGCTGGGGCGGGTAGACGTAGACACCGGCAGCCATTCCCTTCAGCACGCAGAGCTGGTAGGTGTCAACGATCTTCTCCTCGTCCGAGTATATCCCCGAGGCACAGGAACGGACGTCCTGCACCCGGTCCCACGCCGTGACAGCATCAAGGGAGGCGTAAACAAGCATTAGAGCCGCCACAACCACGAAGAACGCACCCACGAGCTTGGGGACGACAAGGTAGCGGCCCTTCACCCTCACGGTGAGCATTTCCTTCATGAATACCACCGAGAAAATAAGGTTCCGGGTATATAAAGCTTTTCCCAGCCCAGAAATTATAGGGTGATGCCCATGAAGTCCCTCGGCGAGTACTGGCGGCTCAGCGAGAAGGACCGCGAACTCATAGAAATGCTCAGGAGGGGAGACCCGGAGAGAAAGATAAGGAAAGCGCTCGGGCTCACCCACCGCCAGATAAAGCACAAGGTCGCCAAGCTGAAGCGACTTGGCAAAATATAAAACCTTCCCCCCATTCTCACCATCGGTGCGGTTGGGGCCGTGGTGTAGCCCACCGAGTGCTTCGGTGGAACGCCCGCGGGTGGGATCTTCGATCCCACGCACACCCGTTGTGGGCGGTCGAGCGGGAGCGAAGACCGTCCGTCGTCAGGGCAGAGAATCTGACCTGGGGCCGTGGTGTAGCCTGGCCTAGCATTCAGGCTTCGGGAGCCTGAGATCCGGGGTTCAAATCCCCGCGGCCCCACTACTAAACCATTTCATTGTTTACGCGAATTCGTATCTAGGGGGTCTCCGACCCCCTAATACTCACCCCATCACGACGTTGTCGTGTGCACGCAAGCAGAGCTTGCGATGCGGCTCGGTGCGGCGAGCCTTCGAATTCTCGCGGCCCCACTACTAAACCATTTCATTTCGTCTTGACGCCCTTTATGCGCTTCGGGGGCCTTATCCGGTTGTAGGCGACGCCGTAGTGTATGGGGAACCCCGCCGCCTCCATGTACCTCTTGAGCGAGAGGTCAAACAGCGTGACGTCCTTCCCACCGCCGGACGCGGCAAGGGCCAGCTCGTATGCCTGACTCGGACGGATCCGGCCAGAGGGGGCAGGT
>JASUTF010000022.1 GCA_030445695.1 Candidatus Iainarchaeum sp. | reverse complement strand
CACCCTTGAGCAGGATATCTCCCTTTTCGGGCCTGACACCGTGCTCAAGCCGCCGGGAAAGGATCACGTTGAAGAGGTATGACTGGTATGCGTGTATGAAGAGGGAGAACATACGAGGATGCAGCGATCGCAGGGCGGACTCAAATGATTTTCCCTTGGAAAGGGCGTGAAGAATTGTTCGTTCGGGACGCAAACGCCTCGGGAAGTATGATTGTGCCCCTTCCCAGTCGCCCCACTCCTCCGCAAGGCGTTTCCTGGCCTCCACTGTTTCCTTCGGCTCGTAGGGGCTGTGATGCGTCAGATACACCCTGACCGCTTCTTCCCACTCGCCACGGACTATGTGCCGCCCCACGATGTGCGAAACGAAACGATACGAGCCGAAACGCTGGTGTGCAAAGTAGTTGGGGAACTGATGAACGGGGGGGACAGGGCTGCGGGCGCCGCGTATGCGAACGGTGAAGTAGTTGCCCTCCAAGTGCCCCAGCCGGAGGCGGCCCTTCATGTAGACGGGTGTGTGGAACGCCATGTCCTTCAACTCAAGGCCCTTCAGATCCTTCCACTTCACACCACGGATGGAGATCCACTGCGCGGTGACGGCGTTCTTGTCCTTGGTGCCCGCAAAACCTATGTTCCTGACGGGTATCCTCAGAATCCGGGCAATACGATTTACAGCGTCCACCGTGGACCAGTCCCTCTTCTCCATAACGACCCATAAAAACTCTCCGGAACCTTCGGGCATAGTGGGGGCCTTCTTCCCGAAGAGCACGAGTACCTGCGCCCGTCCCAGCTCGTTAACTTCTTCAACGATAAAATCCTCCGGTCTCTCCTTTATCCTGCCCCCTACCCCGTCAAAATCCGTCAGATAGTAGTATATGCCAATCTCCCGCTCCCATTCCGGCGCTTTCTTGACCACCAAGTAAAGAGGGAGAGAAGAATTAAGATATGATGTGCAGGAGCGGGCCCGGGGGGATTCGAACCCCCGACCTGCGGCTTAGGAGGCCGCCGCCATATCCAGACTAGGCTACGGACCCTTCCACGCCCCGCATGGAGATGTAGGGGCGCGAAGGAATTTGTGTGTGCCCGGCACACGCAGGGGTGAAGGGGGGTGCAACCCCCTCTAGTGGGCCCGCCCGGATTTGAACCGGGGACCTTCGCCGCGTGAAGGCGACGTCATGCCGGGCTAGACCACGGGCCCACAAACAGCAAAGAAAAGGAATGTGAGGAGAAATTAAAAAACTACGAGGTAGTTTCCTAACATGGCAGGATTTATCAGCGTTCTCGCTGCAACATTTCTGGACAGCATAACGGGGCTTATCGGCGTCTTCTCCCTCTACGTCCGCGAGGAAACACTGGAAAAGATCGTGAAAACGCTCGTTGCCTTTGCAGCGGGAGCAATGGTCGCCGGTGCCCTTGCCCACATGCTACCAAAGGCCCTTACCGTACTTCAATTCGAATACGCCGGGGAAACAGCAATACTGGGATTCTTTGCGTTCTTCCTGCTTGAACGCTATATACACTGGCACCACTGCCACGAGACGAAGGCCTGCGAGGTCCACCCCGTCACAAAACTGACCATCATAGGCGACGCAATACATAACTTCATAGATGGTCTCGTTATTGCCGCTGCGTTCCTCGTAGACTCCGTAACGGGCTGGATTACCACCGCCCTGATCATAGGGCACGAGGTGCCGCAGGAATTGGGGAACTTTTCAGTCCTCCTCTACGGCGGTTACGAGAAGAAGAAAGCGATCCTCTGGACGTTTCTCTCCCAGGCAACCTGCATCCTCGGCGGCGTTATCGGCTGGTTCTTCACGCCGCAGAACATAATTGCCCCGATCCTAGCGTTCGCTGCAGGTGGATTCCTGTACATAGGGGCATCGGACCTCGTCCCAGAACTCCACAGGGAAAAGGACGTGAAGAAGAGTGTCCGGCACTTCATGTGGTTCCTCATCGGTGCCGCGTTCATGATTGGGATAAAGATGGCGGTGCATCACTGATGGCAAGGGTCTGGGTGAACGAAGGGGCTGCTTCGGAACTGAAGAGGGGTGCCCTGCACGTCTACGCCCAGAACATAGAGAAGGCAGAGGCAAAGGACGGGGACTGGGTAGAGATACGACATGAAAACAACGTACTGGGGTACGGATTCTACAACTCCAAGTCCGCCATAACCGTCCGCCTGTTCACGTGGGAGGAAGAGTCGCCGGAAGAGGTGCTCGCAAGACGGTTGGAAGAAACGGCACGCTGGAAGGGTAAAATCTACGACGATACATACCGCTGGATCTTCGCAGAGGGCGACCTCATCCCGGGGCTGGTAATCGACCGGTTCAGGGATACCGCCGTGATAAAGAACCAGACACTCGGGCTGGAACAGTATTTAGAGTTCATTGCCGAGGAGATGCAGAGACACGGGGTGGAACACGTCTATCTGAAGGGAAAGGGCGGCGGAAGACGGAAGGAGGGGCTACCACAGACGGAGAAGTGGTTGCTCGGGGGCAGAAAGGAACCAGTGATCATAGAGGAAGGAAACGCGAGGTTCTACGTGGACGTGGTGGGCGGACAGAAAACAGGCTTCTACCTGGACCAGCGAGAGAACAGGATAGAACTGGAACGCCTCGTGTTGGAAGGGGATCGCGTCCTGGACGTCTTCGCTTCAACGGGGGGCTTTGGCATCCACGCGGCGGTTGCGGGAGGGGACGTAACGTTCGTTGAGCTGGGGAGAACGGCAAGCAGGACGATAAAGAAGAACCTGCGGCTGAACGGTGCGAAGGGAAAAGTAATAACGGCGGATGCGGTGGACACCATGAAGAAAATGATTAGGAAGGGGGAGAAATACGATGCAATCGTGCTGGATCCGCCTGCTCTGGCAAAGGGGAGGGCGGACATCAGCCGTGCCAAGAAGATGTACTTTCTCATCAACGAACTCGGTCTAAAACTCGTTGAAAGTGGGGGGATGCTCGTCACGTGCTCCTGCTCCCAACCCATAACGCCGAGGGACTTTTTAGGAATAGTACAGGGCGCCGCGGAGAAGACGGGAAGACACGTGCAGCTTCTCGGGCATCTGAGGGGACAGGCACCGGATCACACCGTTTACCTCCCCCAGCCGGAAACGCAGTACCTCAAGTGCGGTTTTTTCCGTGTTGAATAAAAACCCTGAAGGAGTGGTAATTACATGCAGAACGTATCCATGAGTGCGATAGCAAAACGCACGCGAAAGGGCGGTGGAGGATTTGAGGAGTTCGTGAGAACCCTGAAGGAAATCGTGGAACTTAGCAAAAGGAGCGGGAAGATAATAAAGGCGCTGAGAGCCACAGCCAGTGAGGACATAGATCTGGAAAAGGCAAGGGCAATCTTTTCTGTGCACGATACAATAGCGAACAATGAGTGGAGGGAATTTGAGAAGGAGCTCATTTCGTCTGCTTTCGATCGGTACGTGAAGGAACTGGAGCACAGGTCTCCTAAGCATACCCCCGAAGACATCCGAAAGTTCGCGGAGTTCGTGGAACTCTACCACAGATACCGTGATCACCCATGGGCACGCATGGCGCTCCGGACAGCAGGAACGACCATTTCGACCCCGGAACACATAGACCAGCTAAAAAGAATCGCAGCGAAAATCTCATCGCTCGAAAAGGAGGAGCACAAAACGCTGGCGTGGATGGCCCTATACCACACATCAAAGCAGGGCATAGGCACGCCGTCAGATGTTCATGAACGCCTGAACGAACTGGAATCCTCAATCCACGAGCCGAAGCGGCTCGAGGGTCTAATGAAGAAAAGGTATCGGATCTTCCACGAGCGGTGATTCTGTGATAGAGCGGTTGGAGAGCACCATAAAAAAAATAGAGGTAGAAGGTAAAGTCGTTGCTGTCCAGATTCCGGAGGGGCTGAAGCAGTATGCAGACCGGATCATCGACGCGCTCCACAAGAGGAGGGCAAAGAACGTTTTTCTCTTTATCGACCCGAACTTCGGTGCCTGCGATTTGAAGGATGGGGAAGCGAGGAAACTGGGGGCAGACGTTCTTATCCATTTTGGGCACAACCGATTTGGACGAATAACAAAAACGGAAATTCCGGTCATTTACGTTCCAATCACGCTGGAACTAGACGTTGAGAAGATTGTTACTGCGCTGAAAAAGGTCGAGGGAAAAATTGCCCTCTGCACAACGGTTCAGTACCTGCCATACCTGAAGGAGATTAAGAAAAGGTTGGGAGATAAGATCGTTATCGGGCGGGGGGTCCTGGCAACGGAAGAGGGGCAGGTGCTGGGCTGTGACCCGGGTGCGTGCAACGTGGATGCAGACGTGAACGTGATCATAACAGATGGCATATTCCACGGCGTTCTGGCAAGAATGCAGACGGGGAGAAGGACGTATATCCTCACACCGGCGGGGAAGCTCATAGACGTGGAACCACACGTAGACAAATACATCCGCCAGAGAGAGGCCGCGAAGATGCTTGCAAGGGAGGCAAAACGTGTGGGCGTTGTTATAACAACGAAGAAGGGTCAGATGTATGCCGACGTGGCGGAAAGAGTTGCGGAGGTCATCCGAAAGGCAGGAGTAAAGGTAGATATACTCGTCTGCGACTACTTCTATCCAGAATACGTCGAAGGCATGCCCTACGACGCTTACGTGTTCACCGGATGTCCACGGGTGCCCATAGATGACTATACAAGATTCAAAAAGCCTGTGCTGACGGTGGCGGAGGCGATGGAGGTATGGGGAGAGGCATAGGGCAGAGAAGGAAGATGCTGGAACACGAAATGGTCATACGCGACATTGCGAAGCGTCACGGCGTGAAAATAAAGGCAGTCAGACCCAAAAAATCGACGAAATATGGCCCTTACATAGACGTGCACATGGAACTCAGGGACGTGTGGGAGTTCCCTAGGGTGCTGAACTTCATGCGGGAACTTCGCACATACTTTGAAGAGAAGGCGGAACACGGTGCCGTAAACCTCGCCATAGGGGACGAAAAAGAGAAATATCTCCTGCACTTCCCGCTCAACTACAAAAAGAGCGACACGAAGCGACTCCCAAAAATAAAGGGCGTAACGCTTCACCACGGGCCACCAAAGGAATTATACGGCAAATACGCACTTGCGGCAGCCCTCCTGAACGAGAACCACCACATATTCGACGACGTGGGCGTTATGATTGAGAAGAACGGAGAGAACGGCGTGGAAGAGAAAAGGACGCTTACGGACTTCGACCTTCTGGGCATAAACGTGCTGGACAACCAGATAACATTCAGGATAGGGGAAGTGCTCACGTCCAACCACCGCAGGATAGAGCACAAGGCAAGGGTTTGGGCTGAATTCTTCAACTTCCTGAAGAGCAAGGGGTTCATCGTAGATGTTAAACCACTCATTCTTGCGGTGGGGCTGCCAAACGAAATGAAATGGATTCAGAAGGACATCGACACGCACATGAAGAAGAACAGGTTCGTGTTTTACGGAAAAAAGTTCCTAACCACAACAAAGTACAACCTGTGGCAGACAGTAGTCAAGAACGCAAGGCACCTGCCAGAGGATATACAGGAGGAGTTCATACGGAACGCAAACAGGGCCATAGAAAGGGACGACATAAACGCACTCTACGCATACGCAACCCTCGCAGAAACACTGCCCAAGGCCAAGAAGGCACTCAACAGGGGGTTCAAAAGCAAAGATGCCGATAAGATAAAACAGGAGATCCTCAACTTTGACAGGTACATTGGAGAGCACGGCCCTGAAAGGGCAGCGGCAAAGTTATTCGAAAACATAGCACGCTACCTGCCACCCAGCGGGCGAAACCACCTAAAAAAGCGACTGGGCATATAATCATCTGCACACGCCGGGGTGCCCGAGTGGTCTAAGGGGCCGGACTTGAGATCCGGTGGGCCGTTTGGCCCGCAGGGGTTCAAATCCCCTCCCCGGCGCTCAAAAGCAAGGGCGGAATGATGATTGAGTCCAATGCTGAAGGTTGTGATGATTTTTTACGACTGACCGCCCAGAAAACATTACGGGATGATGAATTCGGCCTTGTCTGAAATATGATGATGTAGGGCGCGGCTGACCGGAGAGAACAAGGGGTCAGGGGGTAACAGAATCGTCATCCGTTCCGTGGAACGTCCGATTCATCATCCCCCGTAAAAGGAGGAAGAAGAACATTAAAGGTCAGTTACCCCAGAGCTCATCACGACTCAGATAGGTGAAGAATCATCATCCCGTTTAAATACGTACAAAAGGGTTATAATATGCAACTCCTTGTCCGCGTCGTGCCAAACGCAAAGAGGGCGAAGGTCGAAGAAACGGAAAACGGGCTGAAGATATGGGTGGATGCGCCAGCGGTGGAGGGAAAGGCCAACAAACGCCTGATTGAGATTCTGGCAAAGCACTTCGGAGTAAAGAAGAATGCGATACGCATTGTTAGAGGGGGGAAAAGCAGGGAAAAAGTGGTGGCAATCACTCCTCGATGATGATGGACTGCGTCGGGCAGGACATGGCTGCGTTCTTCACGGTTTCCTCGTCGCCCGCGTCAACCTCTTCCTTTATAGCGACGGACTTGCCGTCCGTGTCGAGCTTGAAGTACTTTGGTGCAAGAGCGACGCAGACGCCACAGCCGATGCACGTGTCCTTATTCACGTGAACCTTCATGCGATCACCGTATGGATATGGACACCGAACATTTAAACCTAAAGGTCAAGCAGCACCTCTGCGTGATATCCTTTCTCGTCCCGCCAAACGCGGAAACCGTGCCAGGAAATGGCCTTCACGTCTGCACGGGGGTTATGCTCGGGGGAAATCTTCTCGCCCTCTGCAACGACCTCAGCAATCATTTTTCCGTTCTCAGGACGGACAGAAACGTCGAAACGCGAAAAGGCAAGCGAGTCGGCATCCTTGTAGACAAGGAGTTCCTCCAGAAAGTTGTAGAGCAGATCCTCCTCGTCCTTTCCCTCCACGGTAAAGTAGGTCTGCACAACGGGCTGTACCCTGTCAATATCGAGCATCGCTGCGAACAAAGCCCTGCCCGCCTCTGCAAGGAGCTCCTCCAGCGTTTTCCCGTGCGCCACGAATATGATGTCCGCCACGTGATCCTTGAACTCAAAGGGCATGCATAAAAGATGGTCGCGAGATGATAAAAGCATGAAGATACGCTGGAGGATACTGGGCGGGGAATGGAGAGAGGTAGAAACGAGCGCAAAAACAGTTGGAGAATTGATGAGTGAATTGGGCATCTCGTATGAAGAGTATTTGCCGAGCAGGAATGGAAAACTGGTCACTCCCGACGACGAGATAAATGAAAGCGACGAAATAACATTCGTTCCGGTGGTTTCAGGTGGCTAAGTGCTCTGTCTGTGGAAAACCAGCAGTATACGTTGCCAAATACGAGGGCAAGGCGTACTGTCCAGAGCACTTTCTGGAATGGTTCGACAGGCGCGTCAGAAAGACCATACGGAAGTACAGGATGTTCGGGAAGAAGGAAAAGATCGTTGTGGCCGTCTCCGGCGGCAAGGACTCGCTAGCAGCACTGCACTACATGAAGAACCTCTCAAAAAGGGTGCCGGGCTGGGAAGTCGAGGCGTTACTCATAGACGAGGGCATTCAGGGCTACAGGCCCATAACGATAAAGGATTTCAAGAAGTGGGTAGAGGAGTGGGAAGTCCCCTACCGTATCCTGTCTTTCAAGGACGAAATCGGAGCATCACTGGACGAAATTGTGACAAGAGGGCACGAAAAGAGACTGCCGTATCAACCATGCACGTACTGCGGAGTTTTCCGGAGGTACTTCCTCAACAAGGGTGCAAAGGAGATGGGGGCAACGGTCCTCGTCACGGGGCACAATCTGGACGACGAGATCCAGACGTTCCTCATGAACATCATGCGCCACGACATCGACCGCCTCGCACGTCTGGGCCCAGTTACGGGGGTTTCAGAGCACGAGGGCTTTGTAAAGAGG
>JASUTF010000021.1 GCA_030445695.1 Candidatus Iainarchaeum sp. | reverse complement strand
CAGCTCCTGGACGTGGCGGACCTCGTGGACGCAGAAATTCTCATGGCGGAGGGCGATCCGGAGCTCGTGAACGACGTCTACAACGTGGGCGCGGAACGTTTCGGCACGTGGAACGAGGACCTCGGCGCACTCATCAAGCACGCGGGTTCCGGCTCGAAGATCATTCACCTGCCCGCCGGCCCCACGAAGTTCATCCTTTCCGTTCTCAACAAACTCCATCTTTCCCCCCTCTACGAGTGGGCCTACGGCACGGCGGACAAGGATCACTACGTGTCCGTGGAGAAGATAACGAGCACGTTCAACTGGCACCCCAAGTATTCCAACGCTGAATCGCTAATACGCACCTACGACTGGTTCATAGAACACTACGACGAGTTAAAGGGCAAGGAGGGGGTCACACATCGCGTCATGTGGCGGCAGGGGATCCTGGCAATAGTCAAGCGCCTGATGATGATCCACTTCTGACCCCCGCCAGCGCCCCCACAACGATCCACAGCCAGTACGAGAAGAAGCGCTCGTACAGCGTCGCCGCGATTGCCACGTCGTATGGGACCCCCTTCAGGACGAGGCCCCCCGCCAGCCCTCCCTCGTACGCTCCAAGTCCGCCAGGCAGGAACGAGATCGTCCCGAGGATGTATGCGAGGGAAACGAGGGATGCCACGGTCACGTAGTCGACCCTTCCACCCATTGCTTCGAGGATTATCCACATCCTGTAGAAGTCTATCGCCCAGAGGACCACCGTGATCCCAAAGATCGCCGCAAACAATTTCCTGTCCTTCACGATCTTTCTCCCGCGCTCTATGTAGTCCGTAACAAACCTTGGCAGGTTTTTCTCCATTATCTTTGCGTATATGCCATCGGACTCGAGGAGCACGAACCCCACAACCACGAGCACTGCTATGCCTGCGGCGAGGAGCGGGTTGATGTTCACCAGTACGAGCGATGCCGCTGCAAGAATTACTGCTATGTCCGCTATCCTTTCAACGGATACGTATGCAGCAGCATCCCCGAGGTTGACGTTCAGTTCCCTTGCAAACGCAGCAACACGGGCCCCCTCTCCCAGCGTTCTCGACGGGAATGAAAGCGCCACGAAGTGTCCGATCGCATATACTCGGAGAATCTCCATCCAGCTTCGCTTGAATATGAGTTTCATCCTGAGCGCTTGAAGCGCGAACTCAGTAACGACAAGAACAAGCGCCGCGAAGAACAGCCAGAGGGGTGCGCTCCGCATTACCTCAATAATCCTTACCGCTTCCTCCCTGTATGCGACCGCTAGCAGAATGAGGGCGATGATGAACAGGGCTCTCCAGTGCTTCAATACATTCACATCAGAATCTGCTCGAAACCTTTTATACTCCTTGACACTTCTCTACTCATGAACCCGTACGTGGAGATTGTCCGCCCCTGGCAATGGTACAAGAACGTCGTCGCTTTCCTCGGCATCTTCTTCGCAGGACTGTTCTTGGACCTTCACGCACTCCTCTCCGTTACTATCACATTCTTTGCCCTCTCCCTGGCTTCCTCCGGCGTCTACGTGATCAACGACATAATCGACGTGGAGAAGGATCGCCTGCACCCAAAGAAACGTAATCGTCCGCTCCCCTCCGGCCGCATTTCCGTCCCCGCTGCCACGGTCTACGGCTATGCGCTCGTTGCCCTTGCCCTACTCTTGGCCTACTCGGTGAACGCCTTGGTCTTCCTCTCTGTCTCCGCCCTCATCCTCAACACCCTCATTTACTCCCTCTTCCTCAAGCGTTTTGCCTTCATAGACGTTGCTGACCTTGCCCTGAACTTCCTCTTCCGAACCCTGGCCGGTGTCTTCGCGATTGGTGTATACCCGTCCTACTGGATCATCATAATCCCCTACTTCATCGCCGTCTTCCTTGCCCTCCTCAAGCGTTACGGGGAGCTCCAGAGGACCACGGAGGCGCGTGCATCACTCCAGCAGTACGATGCAGATACCCTCCGCGTCCTCTCCGCAGTAACGCTCGGCATAATCCTCGTCCTCTACACGCTCTACGTCTTTGACTCGCACCTCCCCCACAAGACAATTACCGCCGTGACCACGCTTCCCATTGCCGTCTTCACGCTGTTCAGGTGGTACAACGACGCCATGAGGAACCCAGACCTTGCGGAGGACGCCGCCAAAATGGTCTACGACCGGGGATTCCTTCTAGGGCTCGCGCTGTGGGCTGCTGTGCTCTTTGCTGTTATCTACCTCATTTAGCCTTCCTCTATCCCTACCGGTTCGGGACGGACAATCGGCGGGTGGTACCACGCATCCTCGACCCTCAGCCGCTTCACTTCCTTGCCGCTGACCTCGTCCACGACCGCCATCTCGCCGTCTGAGAAGAGGTACGCGTAGTCGTCCATGTACGCCGCCCGCCTCGCCGTGCTGTCGAACTCCACTATCTTTACGGCTTCTATGTACGGCTTCTCATCTTTTCTCACGCGCAGCAGGTAGTATCTTGTACCGGCGGGCAGTATGAGGAGGTCGTGCTTGGCGTCCCAGAGGAAGGCGTGGTGGTCGTATATGACGTCGCTCCACGTCTCGCTCAGGTAGTACACGTCTTTTTCGACGGGATTCTCGGGGTCCGACACGTCAAAGAGGCTTACCTTCACCTTCCAGTCGTCTGCACGGCCCACGCCGATCATGTGGTTATCTCCTATCGGGTGCAGGTACGTTGAGAAGCCGGGTATCTTCAGCTCGCCGAGGACCCTCGGGGTTTTCGGGTCAGAGAGGTCGAGGACCAGTAGGGGGTCCGTTTCCTTGTACGTCACCACGTATGCCTTTTCTCCCATGAAGCGCACTGCGTATATCCTCTCCCCCTCTTCCAGGCCCTCAATCTTCCCCACGACGTCCAGGTCTCCGTCCAGAATGTAGAGGTTGTTCCCGAAGTTCTGCCGCCAGGTACCCGACGTCGTGGTCGCAACGCGCAGGTATCCCTCATACTCATCCATGCTCCACTGGTTCAGCAGGTGTCCGGGCACCTCCCCGGTTGCCTCAACGCTCAGGTCGTCCAGTGATATCTTCGCTATGCCCGTTCTGTCTATCTTATCGCCGTTCTCCCTCATGTACTCCTCCAGCGCTTTTTCAATTCTATTCTGCACGTTGCTCTGCTCCTCCGGCGGGATGCTCCCGTAGTACTTGTACAGAACGATCTGGAGTTCCGCGATCTTTGCCATGATGCTTATGTCGTACTCGTTCACCCTCTTCAGGTGCTCCACAACGTCTTCCGGCAGGAACTCGTCACCCTTCTCCAGTATGAAGTCGTACAGGACTTCATCGTACGGTTTCTGGATCCTATATGTGAAGTAGATCGCATTTTCGCTCATGTAGACCGTTGTATCGTACGTTCCGATCAGTGCGACGGATTCTTCAACCTCTCCGCTTTCTCCGTCTATCTTCAGCACCGTGTACGTTACCTCTGCCGGGAGCGGAACTGTGGGGTAATAGTAACGCATGCAGGGGACGATCACACCTTCCGCAGCATAGTACGGACAGGTCACGCGGTAGCCGGACACTACTGCGTATATCTTCCCGTCCTTCTCCCTCGCGTCGGTTATGTAGCCGTTTAGCTCGACGCTCCACGCCTCTTCCGGCTTCTCGGGGTTCGAGACGTCGTACCCCACTATCCTCCTTCCTTCAAGAAGTATGAGCACGTTGTCCGTCTTTAGGAGTTCTGTCCCCCAGTTCGTCGGGATCTTTGAGAGGACCTCTGCCTCCTCCGGCGGGAACGCGTCGATTACCTTCACCCTTCCCCTGGACTGGAAGAACGCCTTTCCGTCGCCTATTTTCAGGATATCCGGCTCGTCAATGCCTGCAACCTGGACGTTCGTTGTTGATTCCCGTTCGGGGGCCGGCTGTTCCGCGGTGGGGGTAGATTCAACTGCACCTGCTGACTCCGCCGCCGCATCCGCAGTTCGCACCGCAGCACCCAAGGTATATATTTCTGCCCCTGCATAGATTGTGGCGCGGCTCTTCACGACGTAAGCGTTCAGATCCTCGGGGTTCTCTGCTGGCACAAGTCTGAATTCTTCCGTCTTCCATTCCGTGGGCTGTGCCTGCTGCAGGAACGCCTGCATTCCCGCGAAGAATATGAAAGCAAGGATTACCAGAAAGAACACGCCAACGATTTTCAGGTCATGAGTTATCATGTACAATGCTGGTGGCCGTTCTATTTATTCCTATCCCGCTTTTCTTCCCACGTGAGGATTGTGTGCGTGAACGTCCCGTCGTCCTCAGGGATGCCCCGCCTCACCTCTGACACGTGGGCGTACTTTGCCCCTATTCTGTCGAGTATGTAGTCCACGGCCTTCTCGGGGTCGGAGTCGCCGCAGGTATACACGTCTATCGCCGCGTACCCCACTTCCGGCCATGTGTGGAGGGAGATATGTGACTCCGCAACGATGACCGCACCGGATACCCCGCCCTGGCTGAAGCGGAAGAAGTGGGACGCCTTTACGGTCATATTTGCTACTCTGGCTGCTTCTTTGAATATCTGCTCTATTTTCTTCGGGTCTGAGATGATCTCCTCGGAGCAACCCGCTGCTTCTACGATGTAGTGCGTCCCCTCCGTTCCTACAACGGGCACCATGTTTCAAAGGTGGTGCGGATATTGTTTTAAAGGTATTCTTCCGGGAAAGATCGATTTCTGCCTCTTTTCGCAAAAATAAACGGCGTTTTCTGGCATTACGAATCTCTGTCCCTTCCATTGAGACGCCATCTTCTGATTTAAGGATATCCTTCCAATGACCTTCGTGGGCTTTCAGGACTATCTCCGCACCCGCTACTTCCGCAATCTCGGCCCTCGATTTATTATTAGTGCATGGTCTAAGCTTGTAGGTCTAATCATCACAATATACCTTGCTCGTTTCCTCGGCCCTGCCCAGCTGGGTTACTTTTCCTTTGTTGCATCCGTTGCAGGAGTTCTCGCCACCGTTTTCAGCTTTGGGCTCCCCGGCTATATTCAGAGGCACGTCGCTTTCTGGGATGAACAGCAGGACAATGCAGGATCATTAGTGTCTGCTATTCTGTCAACATCTTCTCGTGTGGTGGCACTATCAATAATTTTTTCAGTGGCTCTTGGGATCTTTGCGAACGTCTTCCTTGGTCGGGAAGCAGCCATCTTGCTGTTTACTCTTGCCGGACTTTACTCGGCAACTATGATTTTGGGTTTAATCTTTGAATCAATATTAATCGCTCTTCACCGGCTTGAGCGTGCTGTTATCCCTGCTGTCGTTCGCGATGTTCTGCGACTAATCCTTGTTCTTGCTTTGGTATATTTCGTCCGCGATTTTGTTCCGGTGGTTCTTGCATATACTTTTGTCTTCGGATTTTACGCGCTGTTGCTCTATCGTGTTGTCCGCAAGCATGCCCAACCGTCTGAAAAATATGGTTTGAATGTTTTGATCGAAGCGCTTCCCTTCCTTTTCTTCGGCATCGCTCACATGCTACTGGCCCAGACGGATGTAATTATGCTCTCAGCACTCAGACCCATGGAGGCGGTTGGTTACTATAAGGTCGCCCAACTCGCGGTAACATCGATCATTTCTGTCCTTCCGATTGTGGCGGTTTCTCTGCCCACCCTTTCCCGTGCTACGGCGCGTGGTCAACTCAAGAGGACGTTCTTCTTGCTACTTGCACTTTCGTCCGCCGTTTCAGTAGCAGCAATTGCAGTGTTTTACTTTGTGGGGCCCCCACTCATTCTCTTTTTCTTTGGCGATGAGTACATGCAATCCATTCCAATATTTTACGTTTTGCTTTTCTTGATTCCTACATATTTTGTTTATGCACTTTCCATCCAGGGACTCATCGCTATCGGTCGTGAGCGGGAACAGGTGGTGTATCCCCTTGTTGCTGGAATTTTGAATGTTGTTCTCAACTATCTGTTTATTCTCCAATGGGGCGCGGTGGGTGCTGCAATGGCAACCGTGACAAGCATTGGTATTGCAGGCTTTGTGGTTGCTGTGCGTTTTGTTCTTTTAGCTCACCGAGAACATTTGTGAGAAATATCCCTCATTTTTCTTTTGCTGTGCTTCTGGAATAAAATACTTAATGTCGTTGTGAGAGCATTTGGCGCCCGCTTTACTGTGGTGCGCGGTGTTGATGTATGGGGGTTCTCGCGTTTACGGGTACTTTTAATCATGCGTGTCTAGATTCGCTGTCCTGTTTTTGTAGTATATTTATAAACGCATTAGTCTTAGATAATCCTTTTGTGCGAGTCTTAGATAATCCTTTTGTGCGCTGGTTCCTTTCTTGTAAACCTCTTGGACACCGAATTCTTTCAGTGTTGCGACGTCTGATTTTATCGCCTTTTTTGTGGGGCATGTATTTCTTAAGTGGTTTTGTTCGCCGTGATCGCAATCTCTGGGTTTTTGGGAATTGCCACAGCAATTTTTCTGATAATTCGAAGTATTTGTATCTTTATGTTAATAAACACGTTCCTGGCGTTCGTGCCGTATGGATTTCGTCAAATAAGGAACTCGTGAGAGTACTTCGTCAGAAGGGCTTTGAAGCATACTATAAGTGGTCCATTGGAGGTATGGTTGTCGCTACACGCGCGGGTGTCTGGTTTTTTACTTGCTCTTCAGAGGACATTAATTGTTGGCTCTCAAATGGTGCACTACTTGTCAATCTTTGGCATGGAATACCTTTGAAGAAGATTGAGTATGATGCTAAGAAAGGTATTTCGCTACTATTTGTGTTGTTGAGGAAACACACCCTTACGCGCGTTTTACACCATATATTATACCCCATGGTCTATGAGTCCGTTAGATACCCCAAATATTATGTTTTGGCAACCTCTCCAGATCTCTCAAAATTTTTTTCCTCCGCGTTTCGAGTTCCTCCCAGCAGGGTTATTGTATCTGAGTACCCGCGTTGCAAGGTTTTCTTTGAAGACTTGCCCGGGCAGATTATTGGAGTGGATAGAGGGATTTATGATCTTGTTTCTTCTGCGAAAAATTCGGGAACACGGGTTATCGTATACGCGCCGACCTTCCGTGATGATGGATCAGACGAGCGCGTGTTACGCATGGTGGATTGGCATGACCTTGACGAGTTACTCGAGCGAGAAAACGCTGTGTTACTGATAAAACCACACGTATTCTCGTCTTTACAGAAAATACCTGGCGATCTGCACAGAATTCACTTAGTAAACCCACGATCTGATTTGTATCCCATACTCAAGCATGCCGATGCGCTTATTACCGATTATTCTTCCATTTACTTTGACTTTCTTTTGTTGGACCGGCCAATTGTATTTTTCTGCTACGATCTGGAGGATTACCTCTCCCGAAACAGAGATATGTATTTTGACTATGATTCAGCCACCCCTGGGCCAAAAGTGAGGACTTACGAGGAATTAAAGCAAGCTATTATCGACGTCCTTAGAGGTAGGGACGAATATGCAGAGGCCCGGCGTAAACTCCGTTCCCGCATCTTTGCCCCAAAGAAAGAACTGGTAGATTCGGTGCAGGAGCTACTTTAGCAGATTCCTGACTATTTCTAGATCCTCTAAGTATGTAATCTTATAGTTGAAGACTTCCGAAACGTAAGGGTGTATCTTTATTCCCGGGATTTTCGCTAATGCTAGCTCAAGATCGCTCTCTGCGGACAGTATGTCTTCCTCGGTGCTTTTTGCAAGAACGTCTCGCATAATTTCTGCTCTGTACGCTACGGGTGCCTTGCACAGTAGCCACTTTGATCGATCGTCGATTCTCTGAATCGAATCCGCATCATCCACAAACATAAGGTAGTCTACGATTTTTGAGCAGAATTTCACAACGGGGTATACGTCAAGGAGGTCCAGCATCTCATCAAGTACGTAACCGGGAACGAAAGGACGAGCAGCATCGTTAAATACCACCTTTTTACAACTCTCGTCAAGCTCCCTTACTGTGTTGTATATGGATTCTGTCCGTGTTCTGCCTCCTTCGACCAATTTTTTAATTT
>JASUTF010000007.1 GCA_030445695.1 Candidatus Iainarchaeum sp. | reverse complement strand
CCCGTCGTTCTTGGCATCACCGTCGCCCTTGAGAAGGTCATAGTGAATTCAGTGGCACAGTTCGGTGCTTCTGGCCTTGCGGAGGACGTGGAGTACCTTTCTGACGTCGGAGGTGCCGCGGCATTTTTTGAAACCACTGCGGGAGCCCTTTCGCAGGTGAAGGGACCGCCCATACCCGACTGGCTGTTCATGATATCTGTGGCCGTTTATACCCTAGAGATCACCGCTCTCCTTGTATGGTTCGCTTCCTACATGCACGACGGCCCCAACAAGATCCGAATGTACAGGAAGCTTGCCTATGCCCTTGTGGTGTCCGCGATCCTCTTCACGTTATCCACCTACCTGTCACTCTCGCTGGTTAAGGGGATGATGTGATGCGGGGGCAGGAGTACACGGTTATGAACTACCTCGTCTGGACGGCTTTCGCCGTGGCCTTTCTCGTTGCCATATACTCTGTCTATAATACGGTGGTTGCCGGCGGTTGCAAGACGTCCTGGGACCAGATCGTGGATCTCCTCCACGACGCTGCAAAGCTCGACGTCGGCTGCATCCAGACGAGGGGGGAGGTGATTCTCTGCCCCGGGACAATGATTTCCCCATCCTTTGTCAAAAACCAAATGGGTGTCTCCAGTGTTACGATATGTGCGGGCCGCGGTGTTATCGTGGAAAACGGCATTGCGAGGGCCGAGAAAGCAGTGAAGGCCACCGTATCCGCCTGTAGGTGTGGCAACGCTGCGAAGCTCTGCATAAATAGTGCATCCTGCATGAACCCCTGCGGCGGCTGCTAAGGGTAGCGTTTATATACTCGGAGCCATTTTACTACGGTGATCCCCATGCGTAAGGGACAGGCATTCGAGGTTTTCCGTCTACTCATAGCCGCAGTGGTAGCCATGGTAATCCTCATGGTGCTCTTCAACGTGCTTAACCTTGTGCGTCCCCCTGGAACACAGCCCTCAAAGGCGGTGAAGTCCTTGCTTGAAGAGTACATCCAGTCCGGCGGTGGCAGCGGCGTTGAGGTGGAGTTCGAGCGTGACACCATAGTGAACGTCGGGAACATCGTGGAGAACGAGCTGGGCTACAGTGAAAGTATGGTCTGCGTGGTGACTGAAATAAGGGCTGCAGGCATAAACAACAGCCTTTGCGGTTCCGACTTTAAGTGTGACTCCAATAACAAGACGATCCAGTACACGGGGGGCAGCAAGCGCAGGAAGGCAAGGATCTACGTTTACTGTGATGATGGTGTGTGCGGTGGGAACGATTTTGCCTGCGCCGTGACGGTCACACCGCCCACGACCTGACAGTTAACGTTTTATTTCCCCAACCCTTTTTCTTCACATGGACGACCGTGGAGCCGGTGAGTGGAACACCATATACCTGCTTGTGCTTGCGATTATCGCCGCTATCCTGATGTTCGGCGTTATCAAGCCCATGTTCTCCAAGGGCGCTTCATACGTTTCCGGTGGTGGGCCGTGAGGAGGGGTGTGGAGGCACCGTTTCAGCTGCTGGTGTCCGTTTTCACCATGGTTATGGTTGTATCCATTGCCTTCTATGTCCTTAAAATGGTTGGCTCCGAGAACTGTGCCAAGAGGTGGACGCAGAGCACGGAGGACCTTGCGGCAGCAATAGTTCGCGTTGGTATGTCCGAGCCGCCCACCACGTCCTCTGCCCGACTTGTTATACACTGCGGGAACTCGGGGAAGCATGAGTATCAGTTCGTGCAGCTGTCAGGGGGCGACTGCACCCGGGTTTGTGGAGAGGTCTCCGATACGTGTTACGGGATCCAGCACCGGATATACGACGTCAGGGGAGAACCACTCCGTGCCGACAGGGTCTGCCTTCGCGGCATGTCTCCGTACATGTATTTCCTTCTCCAGAGCGGCCACAGTGACTGCCCCCCGGGCTATGATCCGTTCATCACGGACACTGTGAACATGGTTGCCGAGGTGGAGGGAGGGACGGTGCTCCCCGTTTTCGTGTTCAGGACGTCCAACGGCATAGCCCTCTGCGTGAAGAGGTCGTGAGGTGGGAACGTGCTTGATTACATCCTCTCCAAGATGGTGCTCCTGATCTTCCTACTTCTCCTCGTAGCTGCCTTTACACTCATACAGCACTCCCTCGATTCATACTTCGCCCAGCAGGCGGCGAAGACCTTTTCATCACAGCTTGCCGGTGACGTGACCCGTATCGTTACCACGGTCAGGAGCACCTCCGAGGTCCGGGCGTATCCACTCCCCCCATTCCTCCGTGCGGGCCAGACGGAGATTCCTTACGATCTGAACATCATCGCGTTCAAGAAGGGCTCTACCTGCTATCTTGGTATTCTCGTAATGGATCACGTCCGGAAGAAACCGCTGTCAGCAGAAGTTGTTGCTTTAGGCGATGATTCGAAGGTGGAACTCCACGTCTGCGGTAACGCTGGTGACGTTTTTGCCACTTCGGCGGTCACGAAGGAGCAGTATTTTATACTTAAACGAACACTTGATCTTTCGACGGGTAATATGAAGTTGACGATCTGTGCATCCGAGGACCCTACGGGCTGTTCCTGTTCCACGGGTGATCTCTGTTGAGGCGCGGCCAGGGCGTGCTGGAGGACGTCCCCATGGTGGTTCCCATAGCGTTAGCCCTGATCCTATTCTTCGTGGCACTTTCTTGGGCCACATCCACCGTCAACAGAACGAACACGGAAGTGGACCTCACCCTCGCGCTCATCCGCGTGGCCGATGCCTTTGCGCAGTGGGGCGTTCTCACGGACAGCAGCTGGGACACGAGCTGCGGGACGGTGCAGCAGAAGGAAACATCCGTTTATTTCTACGTGTATCTTGTGGATCCGGCAGATCTCGATGCATCTCTTGCTTCTTTTGCGTCGAGCATCTCTGCTCTCTCCGCCCCATCCAATGCGGAAAAGACGTGCGTCTCCCCCGGCGCCCGTCCGCCTGTGCGTGGGGAGGACGTTCTCATCCGATTCTTCCCCGTCACGTATCAGAACAGTGGCGACGTTATCCATAACGACGTGAAGTTCCTGGTGGTGGCAGTATGGCCAAAGGGGTAGCGACCTTCACGGACGTGGTGTTCCTCCTCCTGATCGCGGGAGTCGCCTCTGCCATCCTCTTCTACTCGGCGGCGAACTACGGTTCTAACCTAAACAAACGGGCCAACGAGCTCCTCCTTGACTATTACGCGAGGCAGGCGGTCAGGGTAATATCCACCGCCACCATTCAGAAAGATCCCTCCTGCGCGCCCGACTACCTGTTGGCCTTTCTGAAGGAGAGGGCGTATTACGGCGAGCTGGACGACACCACAACCCAGGATGCGATAGCAAAGGTCCTTGGGAACGCCATGAAGCCCCTGAGCACCGCATACGACTACGCCCTCGTTATAACGTTGGGGACGGGGGACAGTGCGGAAGCGTACATCTTCTCCTGGTATCACGACCCTTCCAGCGGATTTAGACCCGTTGAGAATCACTGTAAGAAGACGATGGGGGATTTCAGGGGCTGGCTCTCCGGTTTTGCCGGCAGGGTTCCTGTGTATTCCTACTCCGTTCCCCTGAGGTTTAAGCTTCAGAGCGGGGGATCGGACGTCTACGTGATTGGCAGAATGCACATGGTAATCTGGCCCGCTGGTTCTTCCATTACATCCCCATGTTAATCTACTCCCCCAGCAGCTTCGTGAGGTCTTCTTCCTCTTCCCCTTCTTCCTCTCCTCCTAGGAGCGACGCGAGGTCTTCCTCTTCCCCTCCTTCCTCCCCGAGCAGTGCCGTCAGGTCTTCCTCCCCTTCCGTGATCGGTGCTTCCTGCTCCACGGTCTCCTTTTTCTCCTTCTCCTCTGCGACCTTCTCCCTTCTGTGGGGTCTCCTCTGCTTCTCCTCTTTCTCTGGCAGACCTAATATCCGCCTTGCCGCGTTTTCAACATCCCTCTTGCTCGGGCGATCTCCAAGCTTCGCGGCCTCCTCCGCTATTGCTCCAGAGTACTTGTTTGCTTCCTCCTCTGCCCTTGCACGGAGCTCTCGCACTTCGCGCCACGTCACCCTTTCGAGTTTCGCCCTCTCCCGCTCGAATAAGAGCTTCTTTAACTCCTCGCGTATGCGCTCGTAGACCGTCTTGTTGTATTTGAGTTCCTCTTCCTTCTTTGTTTCGACGGGCCTCTTTTCCTCTTCTTTCTTGGGCTGTTCTTCAATCCCGAGCACGTACTTTTTCTCCAATTCGTCGACTACCTTCCTGAACAGTGCAACCTCTTCGGGCACCTCTTCCTCCTGTTTCTCCTGCGGTTCCGGGATCGGCTCTACCTCTTCTTCCACCTTTTTTTCAGGGAGTTCCTCCTCCTTGACGGGTTTTGGAACGTTTTTCGCCTTTATCTCCTTTATGCTTGCTGTTCTTCTCGGAATCACGCTTCTCTTCTCACGAATTTTCTCTTCTTTAACTGTCACGACTGCCTCTGGTGTTACCTCCTCGACCTTTACTCTTACCGGCTCTGTCTTCCTCTCGACTCGTCTCTGCGTCTCCTTCTTCTTGCCGAATATTGAAACAAGTGCGGACAGGGGACTTCCCTTTGCTCCCTTCTCCTCCTTTTTCTCCGGCTTTTCTGCCTTCACGGGCTCTTTTGGCGGTTCTTCCTCCTCCTTCTTTATGTGATTCTCTGGTTTTTCCCTCCTTACTTGCTTTTCTACCTTCTTCTCTGCTTCCTTCTTTTCCTCTACCTTCTCACCCCTTGAGAACACCTTTGCGATTGACGCGAATGTTCCCGTGACCTTTCCCCCGATGCTCTCTCTGGGTTCTTCTTTCTCGTGTTTCCTCGGTGGTGCTGGGGCCTCCATGGCGGGGTGCGTGATCTTAGCATTGTCCTTCTCTTTCGTCTCCTTGCCCCTCTCCAAACGCTTTCTTATGCTCCGTCCATAGTAGAAAGGAAGTGCGAGAAGAAGAACGACCGCTGCGAACGCCCCCAGGAGCACGTCCAAGTACGTGAAGAGGGGAACGATCACCAGAGCCGAAAAGAAAAAGAGCCCGTATATGCCGCTCTTTGCACCCTCTGAAAGTTTCTCCTCGGCCGGCCCGCAACCCTTCCTGAACAGAATTTCGATGAGCTTGTGGCCGAGGAGGAGGACAATGATGAACGAGAGGCCAACACGCCCTACGACCGGATCTATGTTGATGTGGAGGTATTCCGACGCCACCCTGATATGCGCGTCCACTGCTCTGGTAACCGCATCGATCCCCATCATTCTTTTTATACATGGGCTGTATTTAATACTGATGGGCGTTTCTGGCTTGATCTTTTTCCTTCTCCGCGCTGTTTTTGGGAGTGCGGTCTCTGCACTCTTTCTGTCGGTGATTGTATATCTTCTCCTTCTGATACTGCCAAAACCGGAGCGTCTTCTCTGGCAGTTCGTTGCGGGAGCCGTCTATCTTATCATTTTCATCCTTCTCGCCCACTTCGCATACTTTTTGTCGGGGTACAGCTGCCCCTCGCTTCCGGACGTTCCTAACTGGGAGGTGGAGTGCCCCTCCGTCCCCTTGGGTGATGCGGTGTCCCTTTCCGTTGTTTCAACGGCGGTTCTTGCACCCTACCTTCTCCTGTTCTACTCGGCTGCGTTCTTTGTCTACCACCGCGTTCCTTTCAAATCCGTTTTTGCCAGGATATATCTCGCCGTCTTCACATTCCTCGTGGTGATGCTGGTATGGGTGGCCGTGTTCCCTTGGTCCTTGGAGCGGTACTTGCAGCTCTTCTACTGATCCCGGCGGTCCACGCACAGACGTGTTCCGTCGAGCAGGTCAGTCCGAAGGATTACCTGCGATTCCTTCAGGCGGTCTACTCGCAGAACGGCGTGCTAACCCTCGATAGCTTCGGACCTGCGGAGAGACCACCTGTTTCTCCCATAAACAGGGGAAGCACGGCTGTCATCGACGAGGCCTCTGGCACGTATTACCCCGTGGACTTCAACGGTAGCAGGGCCATGGATCTCCGCAAGGGGGATTTCTTCCCTGAGGGGACAACGATAATCGGCCCTGTTTTCTTCGTAAGCGTTCTGGACGACACTCTCCGTATATCAAAGGACTCGGAAATCGGCTACGGGAATGATAAGGGACTACAGCAGCGTTTTGAAGGCCGGATGGAGTACGGGACTTCGCGGGAGGCATTGGAGGCAGTTCTAAACACGGCAAAAACGGAGCTGGAAGCCCTTGTTCGGCTCGCCAGTATGAACGCCACCGGGGGACCGAGGATAAAGAACGTCGTGCTCACGCGGGACTTCAGCGTTACGGCCACCTGTGCTTCCAACGGCTGCGACCAGGAGATGTATTCCCTGTTCACCAAGTATATCAACGTCGGGGCGTCTGCCCAGATGATCGTCGAGATGGGTGGGGGCTACGTCTGGAGGAATTTCGTGCCGTCTTCCGCAAAGAGGAAGATATACCAGAAGGCCACGGTTCTGAAGCGCAAGGTAACTGGCCCCGTCTCCAAGGTGAAGGACTCCATACTGGACGACATAGCCAAGACCACGGACGGGGCAAAGGTGGCGTTGAAGGGCGGCCCGGAGATGGGCATCGGCGGGATTCTGGATCCCAACTTCAGCCCGTCCCGTGTTGACGACCTTCCCGTGTCTGACAAGCAGAAGATAGCCATGTGGGCAGCGTATCTGGACGAGACGGGCGACTCTGTAGTTAAGAACATTGACACGCTTATGCTCTGCGCCCAGAAGAGTGAATACTGTTCAAAAATAGATACCAAGAAGCTGAAGGAGTCCTTTGGGGCATTACAGGAGGCACTGAAGAAGGTGGGATATACCGATGCAGATCTTGTTGTTCGAGTTCCTTCTGAGAAGGGATATAAGACGGTGCCGCTTTCAACGTTCTTAGATACCATATCCAAGGCAACGCCGGATCAACTTCACGGGTTGTTGGGATATTATGACCTTGACGATCTTGCTACGAAGTTAAAGTATGCAAAGGAGAACGCTCACCGCCTCACGGGGCACCTGGCGGACCAGGTACCCGTGGTCACCACAATTTCCTCCAAGATAAACGAGGTGGTTGCCGAGAACGTCAAGGGCGGGTGGACCACTGCTGCCGCCGAGTATACAGTGACGCCGCTCGCGTTTTACATTGTCAAGCGTCTTGCCATGGCCCCGCACGAGAACCCCTTTGTGGCGACCGGGGCATACCATGTGCCTTTCTTCAGCGGACTGCTGGGGGAGGGGCTTCCCCTCCCCGAATCGTGGAGGATTACCCTTGTTTATCCCCCCGAGGAGGGCGGTTACCGTGACTCCTTCGTGGACGTCCTCATTAACAACGGTTCCGACCCCGGCGACGCGTTCAAGTCCCTCATCTCCCTATCAGGTGGAGCACTCATTCACAAGGCCATTTCCGAGATGCTGGGGAGGGAGATACCCACGGGTGGCATTATACTAACGGAGGAGCACACGAAAAAGTACGAGATGGGGCCGGCCATTTTCTCAGCGGGCTTTTCCACTCAGGACTGCCCCGCCTGTGTGCTCACGTTCGGGGACGGTCGCATGACGCTCCACGGGCCGGAGAGCACCCCGTTCCTCGGATCCGTGGTGGAGGACGCGAATGCATTGAGTGAAGGGGCAACGGCCATCCTCTTCGGCCACCACACGAACTTCAGAATGGGGGACGGCACGGAGATTGACATTCCCGAGGCGGAGCGCGAGGGGAAGAGTTGCTACGATACCTGTCCGCTTGTAAGCAACGAGTTTGCCCGCAAGATATTCGGGGACAACCCTGCCTCTGCCGTTTTTATCCTCTCGTACCTGCAGAGCATGTCCGCGGTTGCGGGCGCCCCGGGAGTGGTGGTTTCGGGCGCAGCCACCATGCTGCTCATGAAGGACTGCGGCGAGTGCGTGGACACGAAGGGGGGGTACTATTTACACATCCGTGTCCCGCCACAGGAGGACTCACAGCAGATTTTTGAATTAACCGCTAACGATGCCCTTACATCCATTCTGGACACGGCCTCGAGCGTTTTGGGCGGCGTTTCGGAGGAACTAGCAGCTGAGATCAATGCTTTCAAGCAGAGGGCGCTTGCAGAGAGCATAAGGAACTCGGGAGCGTATGTCCAGTTCCATGCAGACGGTGTGCCCCATGCGGAGTTCTTCCCGGCAAAGCTCATTGAACTCTGGACAAAGCCCAGGGAGATCGTTCAGAATGCAGTATCGAGTGACGGTAGCATATCCGGCGAATCCAGTGACGGGAGGAAGGCGCTATTTGACAAGGTGAACGGCAGCGTAACTATTGACGGAACGACCGTGATAGCGAATCCGGATCTCGTGCGGCTCTCCTACGTTGACAACAGGGTTCCCGGCATCGTTGTTCCCGCGTGGGTGATCGTCTCCGCGTTCACCGAGAATCCCGCATTCGTGGCGACACCTGACGGCTACGTTGTAAAGGACTCTTCGTTTCTGCAGTGTTTTGCGTCAAAGATTCCTGGAGGAGAGCCCACAACGGAGTTCTTCAGGTCCATAATGGGAGACATCATCGTTATCAACACGGACAGGGGCACCGTGGACTTCGGAGACAGGGTCGTCGCCGCGACGCAGGACTGGAGTGCCTACGTCTCACGTGCAGAGGTGGGATCGGACTACAACGTTACAGTTACCGCCTCCACGTTTGAGATCAATGCGGAGGGCAACACGCTGAACGTAGATCTGGACTCGTCCGAAAAGGACATCGGCAGGTTACAGTCAATAATATTTGAGAACGGGGCCATCTACTACAGCGATGGGAAGCTTCTTGTCCATATCAGGCGGCTCGTTCACTTCCCCGGAAACTACGTGAAGTCCATCAGCATGGGCCCCAACGACGAGAAGAACGGCATAAACGTCACCTTCACCCCCACTGCCAACGCGCCCGATGACGTCAGGGAACAGATTGACCGTTTGAATAGGTTGATAAAGGAAATGGGCGGAATAAACTCCATACTCTCTGAAGACGCTGCCATTGCACTGTTCAGGGATGAGAACGGCGTGCTCTGGCTGAGGATCTTTGACAGGAATGCCATGGCATCCCTCACCGTGGAGCAGGCGTATGAAATCCTCCGTTCCGTGCTTGAGGGCGACGGGAAGTACGATACTTTCGAGGTGCTCGACGGTTCCCTCAGGGTATATAGGGATGGGGGATCGGTGATTCTTTCCTACGTCGACAGGACAACGGGCCAGCGCAGGGAGCTGATGGTGCAGAGCTACTCGGAGGACGTCAACGGCTACCTCCTCCGCACGGAGGAGGGCGAACACGTGGTATCTGTGAGTGAGCAGGACGGCATCATCGTTGCCCTCCTGGACGGTGTGGTCTACGGCCCGGTGGTTGTTCCCGGTGCCGTGGAGCAGGAGCGCGTCCTCGACATGTACCAGGACCCGAACACGGGGGCCCTTGTGGTGAAGACGGACAAGGGGACGCACACCATTCAGGTGAAGGTGGATCAGAACGGTCTGCCGCAGTTGCTGGTGGACGGCCTGCTCAAGGGCATCGTTCAGGCCATGCAGGGCCCGAGGGGGTTCGTGACCTACGATCCTGACACAGGGGAGTGGTCCTTCGTGGCCGGGCTCCTTACACCCATTGCGGAGGCGTTCAAGAATGGCATAAGGATTTCCCTGGACGCCAGTGGAAATGCTGTTGCAACTCCAGCCCCGTGGAGCTTCAGGCCGAACCCATACCTTAGTTCGCGTTCGCAGGGCCTTTCATTACCCCTCATGGAACCCGGAGAAACGGTGCTACTCATCATGATGCTTGCAGCGGTATTTTCCATCATCCGATAACGAAGTGATCCGTTGTGTCCACGTTTGCTGTAAGTACCCTTCCCCTTGCCACCTGGTTGACCTTCGCCGTTTTTATGAAGCTGACACGGATCCTTGCCCTCTTCTTTTCCCACTCGTCCTCGTGCGGTGAGTCGGTCCTCACGTAGTCCACGTTTACCCTCTCGACACGTACAACGATGCCTTCGACTCCCCTGCGAAGGTCCTCCTCGTTTTCACGGGCAAGGAACACGATGTCCCCCGGGCGCAGCTCTTCCGCCGCCGAGACGTTCTGGTGGGACGTGAGCTCCAGCGTGGCCTCTCCTCTCTGGAGTATCCGTCGCAGCGTCTCCGGCTTTATGCAAGTTATCACGATCATGCCATCACCCGTACATGGGGCTGTCCTGCCGCTTTGACTGGGACACGATCCTGGATACTTCTCTTTCGATCTCTTCTGCCCTCTGGAGGAGCGTTTCGTATGGGATCTCGAGGCCGAGCATTTCGTCCAGCTTCTTGACCACTTCTGCCGCTGCCCTGAAGTCCTCCTTTGCGTGAAGTGCTCCAAGAATGAGTATAACGTCCACGGAGCTTGCCTGGCCGTTGAGCAGGAGCGAAGCGGAGATCCCCGTGGTTATCCCCTTCTCCACAGGGCTTACACCGTGCTTCATGAGGTATTTCACGCTGTCCGGGTGGTTGGCCGCCCCCCATATGGCAGACCCGCCCGCCGACGGTATAAGAACCCCTGCTATGGATATGATGCGTTCGATGCCCTGCTCCGTGGCCATTTTTACGATTGCTTCACCCATCTTCTTGGCGTTGTCCTCAGAGAAGGCAATCTCCGACACGATCACTGCAATTTTTCTGTCTTCATCGGCGTATATCCTGACGGGGGGCAGGGCCACGCCGTTCCTTATTGTCATTACTGCAGGGAAGTCGGGGGACGTTACCGTGCCCACGAGCTTCATCCTGCGCGAATCTATGATGTGGCGTGCCACTATCGGCCCCACGAGGCCTATTCCGGGGAAGCCCACTATGAGCGTGTACCCTTTCAGCGATGTACTCACGTTTATCTTGATGCTCACGAAGGAAATACACATTCCTGATTTAAATGCGGAACCCTCCGCTGAGCACGTAAGTACCCAGGGAGAGTGGTAGTAAGATGGCCGCGTAGAATAGGGCCCTCCTCGGGCGTCCCTCCAGCAGTGAAACAAATATGGCCGTGAGCAGGGAGAGGGCAATGATGTGCACCCACACGGCGTCCTGGATCGCCAGCAGCGTGGGGCCCCCAGTCAGCGGCCCCTCCCCCGTGAGGCGAACCACCATCCTTCTCGTTATGCCCAGTGCCGCCGGAACGAAGACACCTGCAGAGACGAGCGTTACATACTTCTGGAGTGCCAGGGCAGAGGACTTCTCCCTTTCAATCTCTATTACTGCCTCTATGTCCTCCGCTGCGCCCCTTATCAGGTCTGACCAGCGGGACCCGCTCCTTACCCCTGTAATTATGATGTTAACGGCGCTCTCCAGCAGGACGGATCCGGATTGCTCTGCAACCCCCTTCATTGCTCTTTCCGGGGGAATGCCGCTCCTCACCAGCGCGTCCATCCTCCTGAACTCCTCTGAGAGCGGTCCGTAGCCCCTGGAAAGGTATTTTATGACGTCTCGGAGGGTGTGGGTTGGCAGCGTTGCGAGTTCGAGCAGGGCCCGCGGCAGCTCGTTCTCCATTTTTCTAATTCTCCAGTAGCGTGCGGACTCGGAGTAGACGGCGTATGCGGGTGGCAGCAGGAGGGCTATGGCGGCGTAGACCGGCTTTATGGAGTATAGGATCCCCGCGACGGCAAGGGTCACCACGATCGTTATTCCCCAGCCACGCATGCTATCGCCTCATGAAGGAGGGGAGTTTCAGGTAGATCCATGCGAGCACCATCCCTGACAGGGCCGGCATGATCACTGCGGGGATGTAGAACGCCTGTTCTGGCGTTACCGTGAGGGAGAGGAAGAGAGAGCCCACTGCAACGTACATCTCGAACAGTGCGGGGATCAGAGCGGCAACTGCTATAAATATAAGCGTGTACAGTGCCAGCTCTGCGGAGAAGCGTTTCGCCTCCGCCCGGTGGATGGAAATCATCTCGTCTGCCATTTTCTTTACCGCGGAGGCCTCCTTTCCGCTCTGGTAGAGTATGCCCATGTGCATGAATGCCCTTTGAACGCGTTCGGATTCAAAGCTCTCCCCCACGGACTTCAGCGCCCGTTCGACGGGTATTCCCTTCTTGTAAAGTGCTATTGCCTCCTTTATAGCCCTTCCCAGCACCTTTCCGGATCTTGCGGCGTCTTCAAGGGCGGTCATGTACGGAACGCCTGCCTCCACTTCCGATGCGAGGGTGCGCAGCACGTATGGCATCTCCGCCTCCGCACACTCTGCACGGACCCTTGCAAGCCGGAACGGCAGATATACGATAACAAGGATACCGAAAAGGACGAAAAGTGCCAGCCCTGATGGTCTCGGGTGGAACAAAACGTATACAAGCACCGTGGCGAGAAGGAGGATGAGTGCAGCCCTCGTGAGATAGTCCTCCACTGCCGTTCTGAGCCCCGCCTTCAGCAGCTTCTCCTGCAGGGTTCTCGTCAGCGACGCCACCGCTCCACCGCCTCCGCGTATGCCCTCAGATCCCGCTCCTTGATCTCCGTAAGCGCCTCTGCCCTCCATTTGATTTCCTCTTCCGGAGGGGTGTCTCCCTTGGGCCAGAACACGTCTATAATCTTACGCTCCTCCATGCTGCCCCTTCCTCGTCTCCTCTGCACCACTAAGAGATCCAGAGCGATCAGGTCCTCCTCCGGGATACCCATGCTTCTTATGCGCCGCATCGCCTCTTCCGCCGTCCTGCCGTGCATGGTGGCGTATGATCCCTTTCCCTGCCCCGCGAGCATGGTGTCAAAGAGTGCGCGCATCTCCTCCGGTCTTCTGACCTCGCCCACGACAATGCGGTCCGGCCTCATTCGTAGCGTGTCGTATACGAGTTCCTGCATACTTACGTCTTCTGTGGGGACAAGACGGACGCTGTGGGGATGCGGGATTTCTATCTCTGGCGTTTCCTCCACCAGCACGATCCTCTCGTTTATGGGGACGAAGGAAAGAACCGCATTCAGTGTTGTGGTCTTTCCGGATCCCGTGTTGCCAGCTATTATCACGTTCTTCTCCTCGTCCATGGCATACCATATCTGGGCGAGCTGTTCCGGCGTTGCGGTCCCCCTCTCTATGAGGTCCCACGGTGTGAAGCGTCGCACGGTGAATCTTCTTATGGTGAGGGCGTGTCCGGAAGAGAGGGGAGGCACAACCGCGTGGAGACGTGAGCCGTCAGGAAGGATGGCGTTCACTCTCGGGTTTTTGAGCGTTATTCTCCTGCCCACGGACGCTGCGAATCTGTTTACAACCGCGTTGAAGTACTCCTCCGTCCAGAATGCAAGATTTGTGGTCTTCCAGCCCTCTCCCCTCACGTATATGCGTATGGGCTCTCTGAGCCGCACCACCGCGATCTCTTCTATCTCCGGACCGTTGAGGAACTCCAGCGGCCCATAGCCCTCATAGGTTTTCCTTATCCACCACATAATACGCTCCTTTGACGCCTCTGGGATTTCTCCCTGCTCGTACTCGAGCCCCTCAAGTACTTCGTCCCACGAGAACTCCCCGCGCAGCTTCATGTATCTGCTGACGACCTCTCCGAGCAGCCGCGCCTCCCACAGCCGTATCTCCGGGAGATCCACTTTATACTCCCCGTCCTCGAAGAACGCCCAGCCCAGCGTCTCCCATATCTCCTCCAGCTCCTTTCTCGTGTATTTGATCCCTGCCAGCCCTGCAAGGACACACTGCGGCTCATCAAAAAGCGACAGGCATAGATCGCACTTGAACGCCTTTCCCTCTTTCAGGACAATGGCACCGTGGGGGCAGGCCTTCACGCATTCGCCGCAGCCATCGCATTTATCATAATCAATGGCCAGAACGCCGTCTGCCACCTCGTATATTGCATCCTTCGGGCAGGCAACAACGCAGGGCGCCTCTTCAGGGTTGCAGTGCACGCACTTCGACTCTTTCAGCTCGTAGGGACAGACAGACGAAAGATCTGCCCTTGCCTCAACCTTCATCCCAGACCAGCTCGTCCCCCTTTTCTATATCCCATTCCTTTCTGGCGTCCAGCTCTATCACCGTTTCGCAGTTTACGGAGACGACGGACCACGGTTTCAGTATTTTCGCTTCCTTGACGCGGTTCTGTTCATCCAGGCAGACGAGGAGGATGGGGAAGAAGCAGAAGAATCCGTGGAAGGATGTTTTACCAACGTGGGGAAACACCATTGCTCCATCGTATTTCTTCCGGAACATGAGCCCCCACGCGCGGGAGAAGAAGTCGTGGGCAACATCTACGCGTTCTGTGAGAATTTTGTTCTTCGTGCGGTTTACCAGCACAATAATATTGTTTTCTCCTTTCATTTAAATCCATGCTCGGCATCCTCTTCGACCTTGACGGGACGCTTGTGGATTCCACAGACGTGCACCTCTACTCCTTCCTGGACGCGTTGGATGCTCTGAACATCCTCCGCAAGCCCGGGGTGGAAGAGGCGTTCCGCAAGCAGGTGGGCAAACGTTTCGTGGATATTGTTCGCTCGCTCTATCCGGAGCTGGACGATGCTACCGTTCAGAAGATACGCGAGAAGAAGTGGGAGTTCACGCCCAAGTATTTGCATATGATCCGCGTTCTTCCCGGTGTTTACGAGGCCCTTGACGCGTTGCACGGCAAATACCCTATGGCCTTGGTAACGTCTGCGTCTCGAAAGTTTGTCCAGTGGGTGTTTGGTGCCACAAACCCTTCCCTCGGTATGTACTTTGACGTCGTTGTTTCCGCCGAGGACGTTAAGCACGGGAAGCCGGATCCGGAACCGTTCATTCTGGGTGCCCGGCGGCTGGGCGTGAGTGACGCGGTGGTCGTTGGGGACACGGAGTATGACAGAATCGCTGCCGAGCGTGCTGGCTTCCGTTTCTTCCACGCGTCCCGCATCGCTGAACTTCCGAAAATCCTCAACTCTTTTTAACCCTTTTTAACACTGTTAAAGCGTGCTCGAGGTGGAGAACCTTTCCGTCCGTGTCGACGAAAAGGACGTTATTCATGACATTGACCTGCTTTTGAGCCCCGGCGAGCTTGTGGTTCTCGTGGGGCCCAACGGTTCCGGCAAGTCGTCCCTCCTCAGAACAATCGCGGGCGACCCGAGATACAAAGTGGTTTCTGGCCGGATCCTTCTGGACGGTGAGGATATAACGCGTCTCCCTCCAGACGAACGGGCAAGGAAGGGCCTGTTCCTGGCTTTCCAGACCCCGCCGGAGTTTGACGGTGTCACTCTCGCCACCGTTCTCCTCCGAGCCGCCGGGAGGGAGCGTGACCCCAAAGCGTTTTCTGAACTGGTGCAGGCCGCTTCCCGCGTTGGCCTTGACCCGTCCTACATCTCCCGTCCGCTGAACAAGGGCTTCTCCGGCGGTGAGAAGAAGCGTTCCGAGCTTCTCCAAGCATTATTTCTTAACAAAAAATATGTTCTGCTCGACGAGATTGACAGCGGAGTGGATGTGGACGGCCTGAAGCAAATCGCGGCAATCATTAACGATCTCGTATCCGCGGAAAAGGGCGTGCTCCTTGTTTCCCACAATCCAGCTCTACTGCAGATGATCTCGCCGAATCGTGTTTATGTGCTCAGGGATGGCAGGATTGAACGCTCCGGCGGCCCAGAAGTCCTTGAGGACGTGCTGAAGGCGGGGTTCTATGATTGACCCTTCCATTGTTCGCGAGATATCCGAGGCGCACAACGAGCCGGACTGGATGCTGAAGATACGTCTGAACGCTTTGGAACTTTACAACCGTCTGCCCGAGCCCAAATGGATCCACGGGGTGGAAGGGCTCAACGTGGAAGACCTAATTCTCTACAAGGATCCCGGGGTGAGGCCCGCCACGTCTTGGGAGGAACTTCCTGAAGATATTCGCCGGCTTTACGAGCGTCTCAACCTTCCGGAGTATGAAAAGGAGTACCTCGCGGGCCTTTCAACGTCATTGGACAGCGAGACAATATACTCAAGGGTTCTCGAACCTCTCCGCGAGAAAGGCGTGATTCTGGAACCCATGCACGACGCGGTTCTTAACTATCCCGATCTGGTGCGCAAGTACTTCTCCCGCATATTTCCCCCTGCCGAGCACAAGTACTCGGCCCTTCACTACGCCCTCTGGTCCGGCGGTGTTTTCCTCTACGTCCCCCCAGGCGTGAAACTGGATCTCCCCATTGAGGCGTTCTTCTACATATCCACGGAGCTTGAGGGACAGTTCGAGCATACGTTAATCGTTGCGGACAGGGGATCGGAGGTTCATTTCATTGAGGGTTGTTCTGCCCCGCGGTTCAGAAAATTTTCCTTCCATGACGGTGCTGTTGAGATTTACGCAGCGGAAAACGCTTATGTGAAGTTCACCACTGTGCAGAACTGGAGCAAGAACATCATCAACTTCAACAACAAAAGGGCCATTGCGGAGAGGAACGCCTTTGTGGAATGGGTGGAAGGAAGCATAGGCGCGAAGACGTCCATCGTCTACCCCTCCGTTGTCCTTCGCGGCGAGGGAGCGAGAACGACGATGAACGTGTTTTCTCTTTCCCACGGGCCCTACGTGAAGGACGGCGGGGCAAAGATATTCCACGTGGCTCCCAACACGAGGAGCACTGTAGTGTCAAAGAGCGTATCGTCTGATGGCGGCGTGAACATTTACCGCGGGCTTGTTCGCATTTTGAAGGGTGCGAAGAACGCGTTCTCCCACGTTTCCTGTGATTCACTCATCCTTGACGGCGAGAGCGAGGCGTCTACTTATCCACACGCCCAGGTGGACGAGCCAACTGCGGTGTTCACCCACGAGGCGACCACCGTGCGTTTCTCCGAGGACCAATTATTCTATTTACAGTCCCGCGGTTTGAACGAGGAAGAGGCGAAGGGTCTTGCCGTCCTCGGTTTCATCCAGGATATCCTCCGTGGTTTACCGTTAGAATACGCCTCTGTTCTCCGCGAGGTGCTGAACGCTGACTTCTCCGGTGGTGTGGGATGATTTCGATTGAAAAGATTCGCGAACGGGCCAAAAAAGCACTACCGAAGACGTCATTCCAGCCCTACGGTGACTCCCCCACTGTAAAGAGTTACACGGACTGGTCCGCATTTGAAAACGCCTTTTCTCTTCCCGCATCATCCGGAAAAGTATCCGGCGCCACGGCAACGGACAAACTTACGTCATTCTCCTTCCAACCTGAAGAGAACAGGATGCTCGCATACCACTTCTCTCACCTTCCCGGAGCGTTCGTTGCCGACTCCGATACAATTATCCTTGAGTCGGAGAGGAATTCCTTGGCACTTCAACACGTTCTCTTCTGCCTGGACGGGGATAGGAACGTGCACATTGAGGACCTTGCTTCTACCGGCCCGAAATCCGCTACCCTCGACATGCTCGTTCGTCCCGGCGCTCACGTCAATCTCTCCGTCTTTATCTCCGGTCAGCACTCCCAGTATTTGCACATCCGTTACCACCTTGGCGATTCGTCTGAACTGTCCGTGAACTCTGCTGTTTTAGGAATTAACACTCATGTTCACCACGAATTCTTCCTGAACGGTTCCGGCTCTCGCGTATCATACTCTGGTGCATCCATTCGCGGTAGGAGCGACCTAATTACGAACGCCTTTGTTAGCGGCAATGACAACGTGATACGCATCGCTCACGCCGTTTTTTCTGCCCCAGATGATTTTGTCGTGCACCGTGGAGCCATCCGTGTTGCCCGTACTTCATCGGGCACAGACGCGGACATGGATTCCGCCTTTTACACCACGGGCGGGCTTGCAGTTTCTGCCCCCATGCTCGAAGTCCTGACGGACAATGTTATCCGTGCGTCTCACCGTTCCCGTGATTTATCCCTGTCCGACGAGCAGATATTATATCTCCAGACCCGTGGGCTGCCTGCATCCGAAGCACTATCTGTTTACGTCGAGAAACTTATAGAGCAGTATGTGGGCAATCTCGCTTCCGATGAACGAGTGATTTCTGCGATTAAATCTTTTTCAGAATCTCTTCCACGTTGATGTACTCCAGAACACGCTCGAAGGGGGGCGGATACGTCTTTAGAACGTCCTGAATGTATGGAATCTCCCCCAGTTTTTCTCCTCCCCTCCGTTTTCCAAAAATCTCCTCAATCTTTTCCACTCTCTCTGGCACTATGTCCGCCCGGTTTATTACGTAGCCGAAGGGTATGCTGAAATGCTCTACAACGTTCAACACCTGTAGAGCATCCTCAATACCCGTTGGTGTGTTGTCCACCACAATGATGGCATAGTCACTCCCCCTCAGCGATGCAATCACCGGACAGCCCCTGCCTGCGGCCGCATCAATTAACAGAACGTCTCTTCCCTTTTCTGCCATCTCCTTCTCCGCTCTCATACGCAGTTCCGTCACTATCTTCCCCGAACCTGAACGTCCCGGCATCAGTTCTGCGGTCAGCAGGGGGACACCGTTCCAGGAATACCAGAGGATGTCCGCGGTGTGGACGTTCTTCAGCCGGTACGATTCAGGGAATCTCTTCGCACAGGCACCGCAGCCCTCGCACAGTAGTTCGTTGACTGTTCCGTCCAGTCCTATTGCACCAAATGGACATGCTTCTGGGTGCGGTTCGTTCCCTACAAACTCTGAGACGACTCCGCCCCACCACTCCTCTTTTTTCTCTGGCTTTTCCAGTCCAAGGGCCAGCGCCAGGTTCGGCGTGTCCACGTCCGCGTCTAAGAGGTATGTTTTGTCCTTTGGGAGCACATGCGCTATGCTTGCGGTTACCGTTGTCTTTCCAGCGCCCCCCTTTCCTGAAGCAACCGTTATGATCATTGAATCACCGGTTCGAACGCCCCTTTTGCGTATTTACGGGCAAAATCCTCGCTGAACTGTATTTTTGTAAGTTTTACGCCCTTTTCCCTCGCTATTTCCTCTATCCTTTTCTGGCATGCCCCGTTAATCCCCCACTTGTTTGCGTAGATTTCATACGGCTTCTCCAGCGTTTCCACCAGTTTTACTATCTTCTCCAGGTCGTGAACACCGTAGGGCGTCGGTTCTGTCACGATGATTACTTTATCCGCAGGCATTATCGCCCTTGCAACGTTGCAGTGGATTCCCGCTGCTGTGTCGATAATCACGTCTCCCTTCGCGTCGTTCAATGCTCTCCTCAGTAGCTCTTCAACGAGTGGGGCTGCTTCCTCTTCCGTTGGGTCAAGCAATCCATCGTAGAGCGTGATGTGTTCGTGTTCCCCCTCGCGTATAATTCCAATCTCCTTCTTTTCCTCTCTTATTGCTCCCACCGGGCAGACGTCCTTGCAGAGCATGCAGCCGACGCAGTTCTCCTCTATGAACAGGGGCACCTTTCCGGGAATGAAGACAAGAGCTGCAACGGGGCAGGCATGTGCACACAGTCCGCATTTGATGCACTTCTCCTCGTCTATGACGGGAATGCTCTTGTACGCCGCCCCGATTCTTTCCATCTCTGTTCCAAGGAGAATGGCCGCGTTGGGGGTTTCCACGTCAGCGTCTATGTACGTTACGGGCTTCCTCCACGTCAGTGCAAGCGAAAGGGCTACGGTGGTCTTCCCTGTGCCTCCTTTTCCTCCCGTTACTGCGATAATCATTCCTTTTTCACCGTCGGTGCGTGTAGTTCCTCTGTTTTTCCTTCGAGGAACTCTTTCACCGCTTCTTCAGGTTCTTCCGCTGTTGTTCTGTGTATTGTTACTAAAGCGTCCTTGAGCGTGTGGTATGATATCTCCCCGATGTTCTTCACGATTACGGCATACGGCTTTTCCTCCAGCACGAGTTTGGCCGCCGCTAGGCCGCGACGGACCTTTCTCTTTCTCGCTATGTTCTCAATCTCTTTCTCTTTCCTTATCCCGCTGTCTGCCACGAACACTGCGAACTTCGGTGCCGTTGCGAAGGTTCCTGCTACTTTCCCATCCTCCGTTACCGGGATTATAACTTTCTTTTTCCTGGGCTCTTCCCTCTCCACGTAGACGCGGAAGTCCTCAATTTCTGGAACCGTTAGGATGTACTCCTGGACTCTTCGGGCAATCTCGTCCGCCTTGGCCACTGGCACGTCCGCTGGAATGAATACAATCACCTCGCCGAACACCACTGGTCCGGAACGCCTTAGTCGCAGGTCTTTGTATCCAGTAATTTCGTCCACGTGCCTCAGAATCTCTTCTACTTCCTTTTCGACATCTTCCGGTGCCACGTCCATGAGGGATAGAACCGCGTTCCACAGCATCTCTGCTCCGATCTTGAAGACCCACGCGGCTACCAGGAGCGCACCGACGCCTTCAGCCCAGGGCACGTGGAGATACGAGCCGGCAACGATGGCCAGGAACACTACGAGGGACGATAGCGTGTCAGCCAAGGATTCCACGGACACTGCCTTGAGTGCTTGAGAGTTGGACACTTCCGCGGCCTCTTTCTCCATTTTGGAAATATAGTATGACGTTACAGATGCTATGAGTGCCATGCCCGCCGCAAGCCATGGCATTTCAACCAGTTCCGGATGCTGTATGCGATGCACTCCATCCAGGAACAGTTCCACGGAGCCCCAGAGGACGATGCCAGCCACGAGGAGTGCCACCAGCGACTCTGCGCGGTAGTATCCGTAGGGGAATTTCTGGTCCGCCGGTCTTCTCGCAATTTTAAGGCCAATCCACGTCGCCGCTGCGGTCATGACGTCTACTGTGGAGTGGAGTGCGTCGGCGAGCATTGCTGCTGAGTTCGTGACGAATCC
Organism: Candidatus Iainarchaeum sp.; assembly: GCA_030445695.1. GTDB lineage: Archaea > Iainarchaeota > Iainarchaeia > JAADDC01 > JAADDC01 > SZUA-1452. Next base: position 12,390 of record JASUTF010000007.1, on the reverse strand, counting down.
AACGATTCCCTTCAGCGTTGCAAGGAGCGCTACGAGTATGGTTGCCCTCTGTGCCGTTCTCTCTCCGTGCTCAATGTCTACCATGGCCCTCGCCCCCAGCCGCCTCCGCGGCCCCATCCTCTACCTCTGCCGTACCCTGGTCCGTATCTGCCAGGCGCTGTAATTGGGGTGCACGCGTTCTGAGCGAAAGCCCTTGCCACGTCTAAGACCGTTGCACCCCCGCAGGAGTACATGCCTATGCCTGCCTGCGAGAGGACCATGTGCGCGTTAGGCCCTATCGACCCGGATATGACTGCGGAAACTCCCTCGCTGACGAGTGTCTGTGCTGCTATTATTCCCGCAGAGCGTGCCGCCTGTGCTGCAGGGTTGGGAATGCTCTTTATCTCTGAAACGTTACCTCCATCGACTTCAACAATAACGAAGTATGGAGCACGCCCAAACACCGGAGAGAACGCCGCGTTCAAGCCCGGACCCATTGCAGTGATTGCTACCTTCATGTTTCTATTTCAGGAGGGATGTGTTTAAACGGTTTAACATTGTTAACTGCGCACCAGCACCGCCACCAGTAAACCGTCTTCTTCCCTGCTGCTCTTTACTTCGTAGCCGCAACTCCTCGCCACGTCCCTGAGCACTTCAAGGGGGATGTCCTCCGCCTTTACGATTACTTGCAATTCCCTATCCCTCTTCGCGAACACGTCTAATAGTGCTAACGCAGGGTTGTCGATACAGCCCTCCCCCGCGTTCCTCAGGTCGTATGTCTTCATGGCATCCCCTCCAGCGCCTCCAGGAACTTTTCAACGTCCTCTTCGTCGTTGTATATGTATAGCGATGCGCGCACGGTTCCTTTAATACCTAAAGATTCGTGAAGTGGCTGCGCGCAGTGGTAACCTGCACGGACGCACACGTTCTTCGTTCCCAGGTAGAGGGCAACGGTGTACGGGTTCTTTCCTGGCACGCTGAACGCCACCACGCCGCCCCTTCTCTTTATATCCCTCGGCCCGACGAAGGGAACGCCCATTTCCTCGAGGCCATTCATTATACGCTTCGCCAGTTTCTGTTCGTGTGGCAGGATGTTCTCCATGCCGTAACGTTCTAAATAGTCCACTGCCGCGGCGAATCCCACACCACCGGCGATGTTCGGCGTCCCTGCCTCGTACTTCCACGGCAGGTCGTTGTAAATGACCTGTAATTCACTGTTGTAGTGGACCTCCTTTATCATGTCTCCCCCTTCAAGGAACGGCTCTCCCTCTTCGAGAAGGTCCGCCTTCATCCAGAGCGCGCCTATTCCCGTCGGTCCGAGCATCTTGTGAGCGGAGAAGGCAAGAGCATCTATTCCCAGCTTTTTCACGTCTATGGGTATGTGCGGGACGCTCTGGGCTCCGTCCACCACGATGACTGCGCCGTTATCGTGGGCGGCTCTTGCTATCTCCTTCACGTCCGTTATGTACCCCGTCACGTTGGACGCGTGCTGAACCGCCACGATTTTCGTCCTTGAGTCAATGGCTTCGATTATTTTTTCCTCATCTATCGAGCCGTCCTCCTTCGTGGGGATAACATCGACCCTCGCGCCCCTCATCCTCGCTATCTTGAACCAGGGCAGGAAGTTGCTGTGGTGTTCTGACATGGTTGTTATGATTTTGTCACCTTTCCCTATCCTGTCCTTCAGAATCCACGCCGCAAGGTTCAGTCCCTCCGACGCGTTACGGACGAACACAGTTTCCTCCATCTTCCCGCCGATGAACTTTGCAACTCTTTCGTGGGCCCCTTCGTACATCTCCGTTGCCTCTCGGGCCAGCGGGTAGATTCCACGATGTATGTTCGCGTTGTGATACTCGTAGAACTCCTTGATTGCTTCAATAACACTTTTTGGCTTCTGCGTGGTGGCCGCGTTGTCCAGATACACGATATCCCTGTTCTTGAGTATGGGAAAGTCGTCCTTCACGTTACGCACTCATACACCCCCCTTTTGTCTTCAGGAACGTTTCAACAAACCGTTTGTCTTTACGGATATCCGTACACACGTCGCACAGGTTTATGCAATCTGCTCTTCCAGCGTAATCACGGATTTTCTCCTTTATCCACTCTGGCAGTTCGGTCTTTCCCCTCTTGCCCTTCAAGTATTGCGTCAGCGCGGCCGGTGTCAGCCCGAGCATCTCTGCCACTTCCCTTTGCTTTAACCCTCTTTTGACGAGTTCCCTTGCTAACTCTCGCCTTACCGCCGGGAGGATCTGCCAGAATATGACTTCGCACGGCGTCTTCGGGTTCTTCACAGTAACAAGGTTTAACAATTGTTAATAAAAACGTGCCCCAGATGCCAGAACTTCTTCGCACGAAAATATACTGCATTACAGATTCGTGCTATTTTATAAGCACAAAAATACGTATTATTACTGCGGAGGGGCGGGGTTACGATTTTTCTATCCTCCTGCTTCTGCGCAGGAGTTGAATAAATATGGATTTACGATATTTAGGAGTGTTCCTAATAGTAGCGATTTTTGCAAGCAGCGCGCACGCGAACATGTTTAGTGACACGACGATTACGCATCCATTAGACGGTGTGTACGTAGGTGGTTTGCTAACGGTTCAGGCCACTTCGCAGAGCTTCATAGCTGATTCGAATTTTTTGGTTGGGCATCTGAAGGTGGATAACGGAACGGAAGCGAACGTGACCGTTACAGCTGTTTCACCATCGCAACCCATGGTCTGGCTGGAGTACAATCTGGACACGGCCTCATATGCGGACGGTGAGCACAACATAACCGTGACTGGCACATGGGACACGAACATAGGCGAACTGACGCCTACGGATACTGTAACGATTACTGTGGACAATACAGCACCCACGGTGGACTGGAATAACGTTGATTACAATGCAACAACGAAGCAGTACAGCGTAACGTTCATCATGGGCGACGCGAACCCATACGGAATATACGTTGGGGTCGTAGGGAGGACAGAGAGCTGTGCCGATGCAAACTATGCCCATATTGGCGATGTGAATGGTGGCGGCAGCAGTGTTGTAACCGTCTCCGTGGACTTCCCGCACAAGGTTTGTGTTTCGGCTGTGGATGCAGCGGGCAACGTTGGATACGACGAATACTTGCTTCCTGAGCCCATAATTACAATCTACGACCCAGAGGGCTTTTACACTGACGAATGGCCAGAGTTTTCTGGCCAGTTCGGGAACTACATGCAGGACACGGTAGGTCTGTTCGGCAACGTCCAGTGCGGTCCGTACTACTGGGATGGAAACCAGTGGACGACGAGTGACACGAACTTTTCGCTTGAACCGTTCTTGTCGCCGCCAGAGTGGGATTTTGTAACCACACTACCTCCTGTTGAGGGCAACTGTGTGTTCACGGTGTACCACGTTACGGAGGTTCGCGGAACAGCAACAGACCAGACAACGTTCCTCTTTGACAAGAGTCCGCCTACTGTGGACTTTGGTGGCTTCGTGCTTGGAGGTTCGGGCTGGATTGCCCAGTTCCATATAGAGGACGATGAGATAGAGGGATACGGCCCCACAGAGGTGGACATAGGTGTTGCGTCTGTTCCCCGCGACGGGAACTGCGAGACCGCGGACTACAGCAATATATCGTCTGTATTCGGGCAGGCGGACATTAACGAGCCCATCGACTACAATGAGATGATATGCGTCAGGGCAATCGACATCTACGGGCAGGAGGACTTTGACGTTGCACAGTTACCAGCACCTGTAGCACACATAGACGTCGGCGGATGGGAAACGAACTACTTCAACGACTTCCCAGAGGGCTTCAGCGGAACGCTTGAGAACTGGATGGAAGACAGCAGTGTTGCCATAATCTTCGAGTGCAACGGCCCGAACGGCCACTACTGGTACGACGGACACGAATGGGATGCAAACTATGCTGAGTTCGAACCAGACCACGACGACGAAGAATGGGAGTTCGGCGTGGAAGAACTGCCACCGACGCTCGGCTCGTGCAAGTTAACCGTTCTCCACAGGGCGACTTACCGTCCCACCGGCGGAGCAGCGGAGGGCTTTGAGTTCAACGCAACGGAACCTGCAGGTATGCTCGTGCTTGACGACGGGGAACCTGTAACCAACGGCTGCGGAGACGAGAGCCCCGAGTGGTGCGACGAGGAAGACAGGGACATTGAAGTGCATTCCGAGCTGAACGGCTGGGGACCAATAAACACGATTGAGGTCATGTGCAACGACGGAAACTGGTTTGAAGTCGATTCAGAGACCTACGAGGACGCATACGGCCACAACTGGACGTCCATATACGAGATGAGTGAGTTCGTTGACGACGGCGAGGACTTCTACTACGAATGCATGCAGGAAGGAACGGTGACGCTTACGGTGCACGTGGTGGACTACTTCGGACGCGAGACAACGTTCTCCGACGACATAGAATACCACAAGAACGCCTGGGCCATCGAGTATGAACTCAGGGACAGAGAAGACGAAGAATGGTTCAGACCGGCAATGCCGGAGGACGAACCGGAGTGGTATTTCATAGGTGTTCCAGTGATTCCGTACACGGAAGAGATGAACGAGGTAATGCCAGAAGGCATTGACAGCGTCTGGCTCTACACGGAGAACGGCTGGAAAGTTTACCGTCCAGAACACCCCGAGCTGAGCGATTTGAACGCGTTTGAGCAGGGCAAGGCATACATGATACGCGTGGACTGGAACGGGCTTGACGACTATCCCGAGTTTACCATCTGGGGATACTGCCAGCCCGAAACGAACACGAATCCGCCCATGCCTTCAGTTATCTTCACAGTGCACAGTGGATGGAATCCCGTGGCCTTTGACCTCAGGCCATACGACGGTATAGACGCAGGAACGGCGTTCAGCGCGCTGACGTCCAAGGAGGTCTACACGCTGGGCGACGCGTGGAACAGCAGGGACTACAGCGGCAGGTACTGGGCCATTACGGTGACGGGCGGTCCGAGAAGAACGACGCCGGTGTTCTCACGCAAGGGATACTGGGTCTACACCACAGAGGACAATGTAGACGTGCACAGCAAGTATCGCTCTGCCGAAGGCGGAGGATGGTGGAGGTAATGAACGCTAAACTAGTGCCACTCTTCCTCCTTTTCTTTATGGGGGTTGCGTGGGCAGTGAGTCCCCCTGAGCCGGGGATGCAGTTCTACGGCTACGTCGTCGGCGCGAAGGACGGAACGGTAATCACGGCGGTTATCGGCACATCTACAGAGACAACGGTGCAGAACGGGGCGTATGGATACGCTTCAGACCTGTTCATCGTTACACGGCCGACGGGAGAGTACTCCGTGGTCCATATCTACATCGGAGGAACGAAGTACGTTGATATTAATTTCCAGAGCGGTGCGTTGTACGAGTTAAACATAGACGCGAGAGGAATGGTGTTCTGCGGTAACGGTCATTGCGATGGCAGTGAAACAGAAGAACTCTGTCCTCTTGACTGTCCGGAGCCGACGCCTCCGCCAAGCGGTGGAGGAACACTCGGAGGCGGCGGGGCTACACCTGCACCGCCAGAGGAGAACGTCCCGCCCGAGTCCGGCGGAACGGTCACTGAAACGAGTGCGCACGGAACAGTTACGCTGTTTGGCACAGCACCCGGAACAACCGTGAACGTCGTGGAGAGCACAGACCCGCCGAACACACTGGAGTGCGCACCTCTCGACAATGTGTATGCTTACCTTGACGTTACCGTGAACGGCGACTACGAGAGCGGAACAGTGAGTTTCGACGTGAACGCCTCGTGGTATGCAGAGAACGATTTGAACCTTGAGGCAACGCAGATTCTTCACTGTGTCAACGGGACGTGGGAGGAACTGAACACAGAACTCGTCAGCGATGTCAACGGCGTTTACACCTTTGTGTCTGGCCCGACGACGTTTTCGGTGATTGCCATAGCCACGGAACCCAACAAACAGGAAGCAGCGGAGACACCGCAAACAGGGACAACAGAAGGGGAACTGAACGAATCAGTGCCGCCACCCGTGGCGCCAGCGCCGGAAGAAGGAACGGGAAATACCGGACCCACAGGTCTTGCGTTACTCGGTAGTGGAGCACTCCCGATAGCAATAGGTACAGGAATGCTTGTCCTGGTTTTGCTTTTGCTGTTGTGGCGTCGTTAGCGGACGTCACACTTTTTACTATTTTTCTCTTCGGTTTGCGTTCAGATAAAAAAGAAGTGCACTAGTTCTCCCAACACCTGCTCTCATAGGCCTTCAGTGCAAGTATTGTGCCCAGAAGGATCAGAATCCACCCCCACCCCGGGTCTTTCGTCATAAGGAAAAACAGACCTCCGCCTATAAGCAGTGTGGGGGGCGAGTCAAAATCCACCTGAGGGGATAGCACCATCATCCTTCCGCCCCCGGCCCGCCTCCGCGGGCAATAATATCCCTCATTTGGGGTTTTTATGTTACTACCCAACGGTTATAAAAACTTGGAATTCCATCTTTTTGTATTGGGGACCCCTATTTTTCTAACATCCCTACTTCGGTTGGATTGCATAAGAATTCGCCGCTCTACATTTAGTTCGTTCTTGGAACCCGGCCGTAAATTTTATGCATCGTGGTTTAAAGGGGGAACGCCGGGGCTGGGATCACGAAGGCAGGCTCTCTGGCGACTCGGAGTTCCTCCGAGCGCGCCTGACGTAGTCAGTGCGCCGCTCGAACGCGGCCACGGGTTCTCTGAACCCGTACCCACAGCTAAGTATAAGGAGATCGAGGATACCCTTAACACGAAGTCACGTAAACAATGAAATGGTTTGAATGAGCGCCGGGGCTGGGATTCGAACCCAGGCGGGGTGTCCCCCACCGGTTCTCCAGACCGGCGCCTTAACCACTCGGCCACCCCGGCACCAGAACTGACAAGATGAGAATGGAAAGAAATCGTTTAAAAGATAGGTTTCTTGGGCTTTCCCGGCGAGTATTCCTTCCTAACCTCTTCACGTGCGCGGAGTAAGTCCTTGAAAACATCGTAGAGCGTTTTGTCGCCCCATCGTGTTCTCTTCATGCGTTGAACCACGCGATCCGCGTGTTTTTCAACCATCTCAAGGGGTGCGCTGTGCGTCTCTGCTTTTTCGTCGGATATCTTGCCGGCGAGGATCACGCGGCGGGTATAATCCGCGGGCAGGCCCTGCACGACGGTTTTATGGAGGAGGCGGGCAAGTTCGAGTAGCTGCTTTCTTTTTGCCTCGTCGGGAATGGAAATGGTCGTCACTGCAAAGAGCTCTCTGCTTCCCGCGGGATATGTTCTTTTCTCAACCCGGCCGCCGAACTGATTCGCCAGCCACCTGAACAGCGCCTCAAAGTCCATGTGGTGCTCCGAGGATCTCGGATTGTAGGAATACGCTATGTGCACCCTGTCTGCAATGTTCAGCGCGGACGCCAGTGCGAGAATACCCTTCACCGGTCCGGACGTGGCCAGAAACAGCGATGTTGGTTCAAACGCGAAGAAGTGGTCATACTTTCGCTTTGTGTAGTCCACGAGCCGCTCGGCATCCGCAATTTTTGAGCCGGAGCGAATGGCAGATTCGGCAGACAGGTCAAAGGAGTGTACTACCGCACCTTGCCTCTCCAGGAGTTTCTTGTAGCTTTCGTCCAGAGCGTAGGGGTGCGCGACAGTGTGTCCCCTTTCTATGCCGATCTCGCGGGCAATCCTTTCGAAAACATCTGGAGGGGGGACGTAGGAGAACGTATCTCTCCCCGGCGTCGGCCCCCGCCAGAACCACAAGGGATCCTTGCCCGGATACAGGGACCGTGGAGGCGCACCGAAGACGGAAGCTATGTACTCGCGAACCCCCTGTCTTACGAACTCCTCCTCCGGGTGGGGCATACCGATCTTACCTACTCGCCCATATACTCCACGATGACCCGTCGCTGTGCTCTGGGCCCGTCGTTCTCCACGAACATTATCCTTTGCCAGGCGCCGAGCAGCATCTTGCCGTTCTTCACGGGGACGACGACGTATGGCGGAAACGCCGCCGACCGAAGGTGTGCATGGGCGTTGTTGTCTATCCTGTTGTGGTGGTAGTCGGCATCCGTTGGGGCAATCAGGTTGAAAAGGTTCAGGATATCCCTCTCCAGCCCGGGCTCGTTCTCGTTAAGGACGATGGACGCTGTGGCGTGGGGAGCGAAAATCACCACGATCCCGTCCTGCACGCCCCATCTGTTCAGTACGGCGCGCACCTCTCCTGTGATATCCACAATCTGCTCCTTTCTCTTCGTCCCAAAAACAATTTCCTCAAAGAGCACCCGCATGTAGTAAAAAACCGTTCACCTTTAAATAATACATGCGCCTCTTCGTGGGAGTCCCCCTGCCGGATGAGCAGAGAGAAGCGGTCTGGCGTCTCATAGGTTCGTGGCAGCAAAGTATCAAGGGAATCAAGTATGTGGAGCGGGAGAACCTGCACATCACGCTTAAGTTTATGGGCGAGGTACCTGAAACCCGCATCCCTGACATCGTGGGCACACTGGAGAGCGTCAAAACAGGGCTGTTTCGCGTGCACCTTTCCGGTGTTGGTGCGTTCCCCTCTGTGGAGCGTCCCCGCGTCGTATGGGTAGGTGTGAAGGAGGGCTTCAACGAGCTGGTGTCCGTTAGCAAGATGATTGACGACGTTCTCGTTGCGCACGGCGTTCCCCGCGAGATGAAGCCGTTCCACCCGCACGTTACCATCGGGCGTGTCAAGCGGTTCAGCCCCGAGATCGTCCGGAAGATACGTGAAGATGCATCGCTGGACTTCGGATCCTTTACGTTTGAGCGTTTTGTTTTGTATAGCTCCACGCTCACGCCGTCGGGACCCATATATAAAGAGGTAGAATCCTTCGAGGTGGAAAAATGAGGTTCATATTTCTTGGAACAGGTGGCGGACGCTTCGTAATGACAAAGCAGTTGAGGAGAACCGCGGGATTTGTCGTCCGGTCCGGTGAGACAATGGTGCATGTGGATCCCGGTCCCGGGGCCGTTGTATATCTGAACAAGGTCGTTGGAGATCCCGGAAAGCTTTCAGCAGTCCTCGTTAGCCATGCCCATCTCGATCACTCCCACGATGTCCCCGTTCTCGTTGAGGGCATGGCGGACGGCGGCAGGAAGAAGAGGGGCATTCTTATCGGTTCGTCCTGTGCAATCAACGGCTGCCAGGACTTCCTGCCCGTGATCGGAGAATATCATAAGGCGATGCTTGACCAGGTCATTGTTGCGGAGCCCGGTCAGGAGTTCCGGATCGGAGATCTGAAGGTTTACACTACCCCCACGTGGCACAACGAGCCCTCCGGCGTTGGCTTCACATTCAGCGACGGCAAGTATACCGTTTCCTACCTTTCTGACACGGGGTATACGGACGAACTGGGCAGGGAGTTGAAGAAACTCCGCCCCAACGCCGTAATATTCAACCTGATCTTTGACGGAGAGGAGCGGGTTCCCCACACGAACATGGACACTGTGCGCTCCGTCCTTTCGGAGATAACCCCTGAGATCGTCCTTCTACAGCACTTCGGGGCCAAGATCACCATGAGGAAGATGGAACGGGCCCTTGCGAGGCGGATAGAGGAAGAGTTCGGTGTCAAAACGGTGGCACTCCGGGACGGGGACGTTGTGGATCTGCCACCGAAAAGGGATAGGACGCTGGAAGCGTTTATTTAATTGCCTTTATGATCTCCCCCACCACTTCTTTGTGCGTCTCCCAGAACTGCTCCGCCGCCTCCCCCTTCAGATCCCTTACAATTCTTGCGTTGTAGAGGAGCTCTATGGCTTTCCAAGTTCCCTTTCTGGGCACGAAGACGCGGGGAATCACTACAATCTGCGGTTCGTTGTAGTTTATTGTGAGGACGTGATAACCGATCGAGGGCATCTGGCCCCGCTCAAGGAGTGCTCTTCGCTGCTGGTATAGCACTTCCCTCATCTTCCCGTACTGCGTCCTCATTGATCCGATCAGGCGTTTCAGCTGCACGAAGTCGGTGAGCCGGTCGCCGTGCATCACGGCACCGGTCATGTGGGCGTCTCCGTACCGCACGTAGAACCTATCCCACTTCTTAACGCCGTCCATGATCGCATCGGTGAGCGGGTCGAACCTGCGCCTCCCTTCCGTTTCCTCCACGAAATCTTCCACCACGTGCCACGGATCCGGGAAAATGCTGAATGTGAGCTTGTCCTTTCCCTTTACCAGCCAGCCAAAGTCGCCCGTTATCCAGTAGCTACGCCCCAACTGCTCGGAAATGCTCACTAATCGTTCCAGCACCGCCGTCCCCGTTTCCACGGGGAGCCGGGAGAAATCGCGCGCGCCCTTCCCCCCTGTCTTGAACTTTATTCTTACGGCACCTGCCATTTCAGGCGACATCGCGGGCAAAACGGTGCAGTTTCCCAGATCCTTTTTCGTTTCTGCCTCGTGTTTCTTCTCGGCGGGCACGTGAAAAACCCTCTGAGGAAATTCGACAAAGATCTCTGATAGCATACAACAAAGATGCAGGGAACAATTTAAGATAGGTCAAGGAACCCATAAGCTTCCTTGTAGATCGGATGCTCGACGATTTCATCCAGGTGCTTCCTGAACTCGGCCACCTGTAACGCCCGCCGTTTCTCGTATTCTGTCCAGCGCTTCTCTTCTTCTGGATCCTGTACTCTGGACGCCTTCAGCAGCACGTCCCTGTACTTGTCAGCGTAGACGTTGAAGGTGCAGAACGGGTAGAGCCCCGACGGCATCCCGTAGTGAATGCTGCAGCGCTGCACGCGGTTGAAATCGTAGTTGTAATAGTCCATGAAGTGCATCATACCTATGAAAAGCGCCCCATCGTGGAAGGCACCCAACGCGTCGTAGGATCCTTCTGTAATTGCTCTACCCACAATTTCCTTCAGAGATGCCCCGTTCGGTAGACGATCTTTCTTTATGAAATCATCCAGCCGCTCGAGGGCGATTTCCTTCGGATCCTTTCCGCGGATCTTCGTAAGGGCAGCCCTGACACCGTAGTAGACCTTCTTCAACCAGCTTGTGTAAATTTCTTCCACCTCTTTCAAGAACCCGTCCACGTCGATGAAATCGGTTATCGGGCGGAGCTTCTCCCCATCTACGAATGCATACGTCGCGATCCCGCACTTCTCGCTGTTATAGAAGTGCACGAAGTACTTCTCGCCGGAGATGAGGTCTGCCAGATACTGAACCGTGGGGACGGGGAACCACATATCCATATCGCCCAGCCCGACCTCTTCCAGTTTCTCTACGATGTCTGACTGGGTTACACGCAGTGCTTTTCTCTTCTCCTCATCAACACGGTCAAGAATTGATAACGGCTGAAAGTTCACACCTTTTATGCCCCATCGGTAGTTGTGGACGGCGAAACGGATGACATCAGGTATTTCATCGAGGTTCATTGTACTAACGGTCGGGACGAGAACGATTGAACGCAGCCCTCCTTCGTAATAGTTGCGCAGTGCAAACGGCAGTTCGTAGTGGTTCTTGAAGTTGGTTTCAGGTTTAACGCCGTCGAAGGACGTGTATATCGTGTTGAGGCCTGCTTTCACATATTCCCTTATCCTTTCAGGGGCTTTCTCAGGGTTTTTGTAGTATTCAATGCCGTAAAAGACAGAATTCGTGTTCAGCTGGATGTGCGGGGCTCCCTTCTTCTTGGCGAGACGTATGATATCTGCCAGGTCGTCCCGGAGTGCGGGCTCACCACCTGTTATCTGGACAGGGGGCATGTAGCCGTTGATCTCTATTGCCCTGTCAAATATTCTTTCAAAATCCTCCAGCGTGGGCAGGTAGACGTACCCTGCAATGGCAGAGTAGAAGAAGCAGTACCAGCAGCGAAGGTCGCACATGTTTGTGGCGATGACGTTGAGAAGCGCCGTGCTGTTCTTATGCATGTTACACAGGCCGCAGGACAATCCGTAGCCGTTAAAATGACCGTTGGATCCCTTCAAATCCGCTGTTAGCCGGGCCCTGTACTTCATAATGCGCTTCCAGTATTCGTAGGAGCCGATACGCTCGGTAGTTCCGTTCTCCTTTTTAAGGTAGACGATGTTCGTCTCTGGGTCGAGGACGTATTCGGCTGCAACGGGTACGATAACCCTGTTTTCGGTGTATTTTTTGTCATCCACGGATACTGTGCTCTCCAGGCGGACATATCCCATGTAATAAAATTCGTCAAAAAGCATATTAAATGCCGCCGTTAGACGAATGTTCACACTGTCGTGGGACGTTCGTCGAAATACGATCGCCGTGGTCAGGGATGTTATAAGAAGTGGACCTTGTTAGACGCAATGGGCTGTCGAGCGTAGCGAAGATAGCACGCAGGGGTGAAGGGGGTGCAACCCCCTCTAGTGGACCCGCCGGGATTTGAACCCGGGGCCTCCCGCATGCCAAGCGGGCGCTCTGCCGGACTGAGCTACGGGCCCACACCAGATTCTCTGAC
>JASUTF010000020.1 GCA_030445695.1 Candidatus Iainarchaeum sp. | reverse complement strand
TTGGACTGCAGGGAGTTGCTCAGGGATGCTATGTAGAACAGAAGGTCTACAGGGGTCGTCTTGTCCGATATCTTCTGCTTCTTGACCACCACCCAGTCGCCCGTGTTCGCCACAAAGAAGTAGCCCTCGCCCAGCGGGGAGATCTTCTCCCCCACGTCCTGCACGTGCTCAAAGTCCCCTATCTTTGCCGAAAGGACATACCTAACGGAGAAGACCTTCAGCATGTCCTTGAAAGCGGCTGTCGGCTTTTTGTCGAGGTTGTAGTCGGCGGCAACGGTGCTGACGATGTCCGAAACCGCGGACTGAACGGATCTGGATCGGACCGCCGAGGATATCGCCTTGTCCATATCCGCCCTGGTGCGCACAACTTCTTCCAGCGCCGAAACAAGGGGTGAAACGTCTATGCTCCCCGATATGTAGTAGTCGCCCCTCTGGTTAACCACTGAGGCCACCGTGGATACGAATGCAGGGACATCGGGTGAAGGGACGTTCAAACGCCTTGAAAACTCCCAGTCGCCGTGCTTGCCCGAAAACAGGATCACGTTCTCCATGGATAAAATGGAGGGGACAACATTTTTCATACAGGCACTTAAACGTTTGTCACCAATAGTGGTGACGTGGACGAGGCGCTGGTCTCCCTGCTCAGGGATCTTGGGATGAGCGAATACGAGGCGAAGACGCTCTACGCACTCTTCCGTCTCAGGGAGGGGGACGCCAAAACCATATCGGAACACGCAGGGGTTCCCAGAACAAAGGTCTACGAAATTCTGGAGGAGTTTGTCCGAGACGGCTACGTGACGGAACTTGACACAAGACCTAGGCGTTACGTGGTGGCAGACCCCATCCGCGTCCTCCGCCTCATAATAAAGGAGAAGAAGGAGGGGCTTGAGCGCATAGAGAAGCGGCTGGAGACCATAGGGAAGCTCATCCCCGTGCTCTCCGAAAACGAGGAAATTACCGGCAACTACATCCTACGTTTCAAGAGACCAGAAACGCTTGTGGGCATCATAGGGGACGAAACGGACGAGAAAACGATTATAGGGGTAACGCCAAAGAGTTCGGACATCCTGCACCGGCTGAACGGCAAACACGTAAAAAGCCCCTTCGACTTCATACTAACCGGGAAGGCGGTATATATCCCCCTTGCACCGCTGGGGGAGCCGGCCAGGGAAACGACGGTCGTTGTGTTCCAGGATCCCAACATCGTGGACGTGTTCAGAAGGTGGTTGAATGAAAGAGGTGTATGAACTCGCGTATAAGTACGCCCTGAAGAACGCCGTGGACCACGGCGGAAAGGCAGCTGTGGGCGCCGTCGTCGGAAAAATATTCGTAGAGCGGCCGGAGCTAAAGGAAAGGGCAAAGGAAATCATCCCAATCGTAAAGAAAGCCGTTGAAGCGGTGAACAAACTCACGCTCGAACAGCAGAAGAAGGAGATGGAGAAACACGACTACTCGGCACTCAAGAAGGAGGAGAGAAAGGGGCTGCCCGAACTGCCAAACGTTAAGGGCACGGTGGTAACCCGTTTTCCGCCCGAACCGGGGGGATACATACATCTCGGCAACCTCCGCAGCGCCCTCGTCTCCTACCTCTACGCGAAGAAGTACAACGGCAGGTTCATCCTCCGATTTGAAGACACGAACCCTGCAAAGCCCAAACTACCCTACTACGACGCCATACGAGAAGATTTGAAGGCGGTGGGCATAAAATGGGATAAAGAAATCATCGAGTCCGACAGAATGGAACTCTACTACAAGTACGCGAGGAAACTCATAGAGGTTGGAAAAGCATATGTCTGCACCTGCTCCCCCGAAGAGATGAAGAAGCACCGGGAGAACAGAACGGCCTGCCCGCACAGGGACCAGAGCGTTGAGGAGAACCTGGAACTATGGGATAAAATGTTAGAGGGGGCCTTCGGAGAGGGTGAAGCAGTTCTTCGCCTGAAGATAGACCCTGCACACAAGAACCCTGCCATGCGCGACCCCGTTCTCTTCAGAATAATAACGTCCGTCCCCCATCCAAGGACAGGATACAAGTACCACGTTTATCCGCTGTACAACTTCGCCTGCGCCGTTGAAGATGGATTGGAGGTAACGCACGTCCTACGCGGCAAGGAGCACCAGACCAACGGGGAGATCCAGAAGATAATCCAGAATGCCCTCGGCCTGAACGTGCCAGAGTTCGTGCACTTCGGCAGAATCCACGTGGAGGACAAGGACTCCTCCATACCCATGGGTAAACGTTACATCCGCCAGGCACTCCGCGAGGGCGTAATAGAGGGCTGGGGAGACGTAAAAATACCCACTGTGCGCGCCCTCCTAAATAGAGGCATCCTTCCCGAGACGCTCTGGGAGTTCTTCGAGGAAATAGGGCCCAAGAAGAGCGATCTCCACGTGGACATGGAGTACATATACGGGATTAACAGGAAGAAGCTGGACGAACGTGCAAAACGCTTCTTCTTCGTCGAGGATCCAGTGGAGTTAATCGTGGAGAACGCCCCCGCCGTGGAGGCGAGAATACCATACCATCCGGACCACCCCGAGTACGGGGAAAGGATATATAAATTCCCAGAGGGAGATCACCGCCTATTCATCGCCAGGAAGGACGTTCCGAAGAAGGGAGAAGAGATACGCCTCATGCACCTCTACAATGTGACGGTCAAGGACGTCGGAGAAAGGGTCGTGGCGGAGTACAGCGGGGACGAGATAAAGCGCATCCAGAAGATCCAGTGGGTCCCAGTGGTGGGAGAATCAACAATAGACGCAGAGATCCTCCACCCGTCCGGCGAGAAGATCTCAGGCATCGTAGAGTACTGGGCACAGGGCCTGAAAGAGGGAGATATCGTCCAGTTGGAGCGTGTCTGCTTCGCACGTGTGAGGAGCAATCAGGGAGAGAAGATCACCTTCTACTGGACGCACCGCTGATCTTCTCCAACTTCTTCTTCGCCTCTTCAAGAACGGGAAGCGCATCCTCGCCGAGTTCATAGGCAAGGATCTCAACATCTCCAAGGACTTCAAGAACGCTGGGGGGAACGTGTTCCATAACCGGAAGGTAGTCCGCAAGGCGTGCCAGATACGGCTCTTCAAAAACGTCCGCAAGCGCCTTCAAACGCTTCCTCGCCTCTCGAATAAGTTCCCTGCGGCGCTCTTCGATCTCGGAGAACAGTTTCCGTCCCTTCTCAGTAAGGAAAAACTTCCCGTCGTCCCCCTTGTCCACAAAGCCCTTTTCCTGCAATTGGGAGAGGAGGGGGTAGATCGTTCCGGGGGAAGAACGGCCGAACGCTTCCTCATACTTCTTCATGAGCTCGTATCCGCTCGCAGGGCCCTCGGATAACCACTTAAGCATGAGCAACTTGGCGAGGGATACCTTTACCACGGAGTAATGTTGTTACGATATCGTTATAAACTTATTACGACACCATAATACCGTGGGGATAATATCCGTGCGCGACGTCTGGAAAATATACGGCGAGGGAGACGCCGCAACCTACGCGTTGAGAGGAGTATCCCTTGACATAGAGCAGGGAGACTTCGTGGCCATCATAGGCCCCTCCGGCTCGGGGAAGAGCACGCTCATGCACATCATCGGCCTTCTGGACACGCCCACGAAAGGGAAGGTTCTTCTCAAGGGCAAGGACGTTTCCACACTCTCAGACGACGAGCGCGCCATAATGAGGAGGAAAACCGTGGGATTCGTCTTTCAGCAGTACAACCTCAGCCCCTCGCTGAACGCGCTGGAGAACGTGGAACTCCCCATGCTCTTCGCAGGCGTGCCGAAGAGAGAAAGGGAGAAGAGGGCAAAGGAACTCCTGGAGATGGTTGGACTGGGGCATAGGCTCTACCACTACCCGAACCAACTCTCCGGGGGCCAGCAGCAGCGTGTGGCCATTGCCCGCGCCCTGGCAAACGACCCCGAGATCATACTGGGGGACGAGCCCACGGGCAACCTGGACACAAAGACGGGTGAGAAGATACTGAAGATCTTCAAGGACCTCAACAAAAGGGGGAAGACGATTGTCATAGTCACGCACGATCCTGAAATCGCCGAAGAGGCGGAAAAAATCGTGAAGATCCGAGATGGGAAAATAGAAGGGGTGATTGAAAAATGAGAAGGTATTTGCTGGTTGCACTGGCATTGATTATGCTTTCCTGGAGCGCATTTGCGCTCACGCTTAACGTAAAAACAGTCCCGGGCGTTGTAACCCCGGGGACAGGCGGAAAAATGATATTTGAAATCACTGCAACGAGCGGTGCGAAGAACATATACATGCGGGTCGGCCCCTCCGACCAGTTCAGCATAGAGGACGAAGACACAAGGATAGACGTGGGAGACGCAATGGGTGGGACCGTTTCATACGTCCTCGGCTTTTCCGTCCCCTCAGACATCAAACCGGGCGTATACGTACTCCCAGTTACGATAGAATATGACGACCCCACCACAGGCACGCACTACGAGGAGCAATTCGCCCCGATCATAACTGTTACCTCTGGCAAGGGCATTGACGTGAAGATGAGCACGGACAGGGTGTACGGCGGCAGGGAGATGAGCGTCAAGTTCACGGTGAGCAACAGCGGGGAAAAGATATACAACGCGGTCCTCACGGTCCCCTCTGCCCTTGGGGATCCGAACGTATACCTCGGAGACATAGGGAGCGGCGAGGAAAAGGAAACGTACGTCACAATCCTGCCAGAGTGCAACGGAGGCATATACACGATTCCTCTAACTATAAGTGGATACAGGGGGACGGAAGCATTCTCCGAAACGGTGAACTACTCCGTGAAATGCGTCCCGCCGAGGGAGGACATCAGGGTAACGATGAACATCCCTGAGAAGGTCAGCGGCGGCGAGCAGAACACAGAACTCGTAATAACGAATCTCACATCCGTGGCGCTCGGCCCGATCTCCGTGAGCATAACGGGGATCAATGTGCGCCTCGGTGGCCAGACATCCCACTACATCAACGCCATCCAACCCAATGGGAAGGTAACAATCCCCGTGGTGTGGAAACTGGAGAAGAGCGACGAGGTGGGCAGTATAAACGTGGTCCTCACGACACCAACGGGGACTAGGACGTACTCCTTCTCTGTCCTGCCGGAGGACGAGCCGGAAATTTCCGTATACCTGGCAGAGGAGCCGAAGTGGGAGGGAGATCACCTCAAGGTAACCATAGCGGTGGCGAACGTGGGCACCGGAACGGCAGAGAACGTCTTCGTGGAGACCAACAGTCCAAAGGCATTCGCTGGCAAGGACAGCATAGGAGACCTCGCCCCGGGCGACTACGACACGGCAACGGTATACCTCTCCGACCCGGGCGAGGAGGAGAAGATACACGTAAAGGTCACCTACACGGCATACGGCGAGCGGAAGACAGAGGAGGATGACATAGCCGTCAAGGTACCGAAGAAGCCTGCAAACTACACTGCACTCCTCCTGGCCCTCTTTGTGATTGTAGGGGCAGTCTGGTGGTGGAGGAAGCGTAAGTGATGGACTATGGCTTCCTGGCATGGCGGGGGCTCAGGCACCAGCCCCTCCGCTCATTTCTCACAATAATCGCCATAGTGGTCGCCATTGCCGCGATCTTCACACTGGTTTCGCTCATACTCGGTCTACAGGAAACTGTTCGGGGAGAACTGTCAAAACTGGGGACCAACAGGATCACGGTGATCCCGGGGACCATGGTAGGCATGAATCTGGGTGGTGACGTCCTGACGGAGGAGGACCGAAAGGCCATAGAGAACACGCCCGGCGTGAAGAACGTCCTGGCGCTCCAGACAGACCATGCGACCATAAGCGCATGGGGAGAGGAGAAGGGGATCACGATATTTGGCGTGGACCCCGATGCGTTCAACAAAACGTTCCAGAGCCTGCTGGGCGGATACCTTGAGTCGGGAAGGATACTGGACAGAACGGACAGGGGAAGGTACGTTGCATTGATCGGGTACTCTGTAGCCCACGACCTCTTCGGCAAGGACATCCTTCCGGGGAGCACGGTTTACATAAACGGCAAGCCCTTCCGCGTCGTGGGCGTGATGAAGAAGACCAACAGCCCATTGGATGCTGGAGCGTATATCCCCGAGTCCGTCTTCCAGGAGATAACGGGGAGAGAAAGAGAATACGTGAGAATATCGGCGGAACTTGCAGAGGGAGCCAATGTGGACGACGTGGTGGAACGCATAAAGAGGCGTCTGAAGGCGCTGCACGGAGGGTTGGAGAACTTCAGGGTGATCACGCCCGAACAGGCAATGGAAAGGGCGAACCAAATCCTTGGAATGGTGGGGGCCCTCCTCGTCACAATAGCGGCAATATCTCTGGTCATTGGGGCGGTTGTAATAATGAACACGATGTATATGAGCGTTACAGAGAGGACAAGGGAGATAGGCGTGATGAAGGCGGTGGGTGCTACGAAGTGGCAGATCATGGCGATATTCCTGGTGGAGGCGGGGATCATAGGGGCTGCCGGGGGGTTGTTTGGAGAAATCATAGGCTTTGGCATCGTCAAAACACTCGAAGGGGTTATACGTGCGTCCCTTGAGTCATACTCGGCAGCATTCCCGTCCCTCCTCGTTTTAGGGCTCGTAGGATTCTCCGCACTCGTCGGGGTCATTTCTGGAATCCTTCCGGCACGCAGCGCGGCTGAACTGGATCCGGTGGAGGCGATGCGGCAGTGAACGATCTTTTTAACCTCGCATTAAAGGGGTTAAGACATAGAAGGCTCCGCAGCATACTCACCATAATCGGCATTATCATAGGAATATCTGCCATCGTCCTCCTCGTTTCCGTCAGCAGGGGCTTCCAGTCAGCTATAACGCAGCTCTTCGACCAGTTTGGGGCCGATATCATCATGGTAATCCCGGGGACAGATATGATGAGCATGCCCCCAAACCCACTCACGGATCGCGACGTCAAGGCAATAGAGCGCGTCAACGGCGTGGACTACGCGGATGGCATGACTGCAAAGACCGTGGAAGTCCGCGTAGGGCACGAAAGAAGACCTTTGATCGTCTACGGGGTAACGCCGGAGACGTTCACAAAGCTCTACGGAACATTCCTGGAAACGTTCATGGAGGACGGGCGGTCCTTCAGGGAGGGAGACAAATACGTGGCAATCGTGGGTAACGACGTGGCGCACAAACTCTTCTCAGACGATCTGGAAGTGGGGCGGACGATATACATAAACGACCGCCGCTTCCGCATCATAGGTATCCTTAAGCGGGCAGGGGACGAACAGGACGACGCGAGCGTGATGATCCCCCTTGAGGCATATAAGGAACTCCTCGGAGAAAAGGAACCCGCTTACCTCACGATCGTCGCAAAACTGTCCCCCGGCGCCGATCCCGAAGAGGTGGCGGAGGAGATAAAGAAGAAGTTAAAGCAGGAGCGGGGCACGGAGGACTTCACGGTCATGACAACGGAGGACATGCTCAACACGATTAACTCCATCCTGGGCGTCGTCAGCATTGTCGTTCTGGTTATCGCGATCATAGCCATAATCGTCGGCGCGGTTGGAATAATGAACACGATGTACATGAGCGTTACAGAGAGGACAAGGGAGATAGGAGTGATGAAGGCGGTGGGTGCTACGAAGTGGCAGATCATGGCGATATTCCTGGTGGAGGCGGGGATCATAGGGGCTGCCGGGGGGTTGTTCGGGGAGGCAATCGCAGTATCCCTCGCAAAACTCACGGAATACGCCATAGTGAACTACGGGGGCATATCATACTACCACGTCTACCTCGGACTGGACCTACTGCTCGGTGCGGCGGTGTTCTCCTTCGTCGTGGGCATTATCGCCGGATATCTCCCCGCGAAGCGAGCAGCGGAACTGGACCCAGTGGAGGCACTCCGTTACGAGTAACCCCATGGTTTTTATTCACCCCTTTCCTCATTCTCCACGTGGGTGAATGCCTTTATTCGCGGCGCTGATTCTACCCCGATTTCCCTAGTGTTTAATGTTCTCGGAGGTGCAAAAGATGGACGTTGAGGAGAGAATGCGCTTGATAGCGTTAAGGCCGACAGAGGAGATCGTAACGGAGGAAGAACTTAGGCAGCTGTTAGAAGCGAAGGAGCACCCAAAGGCCTACGACGGTTTTGAGCCGTCTGGCTATGCACACATCGGATCTGGCCTTCAGAGGGCGATAAAGGCAAAGGATCTTATCGACGCAGGCGTGGAATTTGTCATACTCCTCGCCGACTGGCACGCATACCTGAACAACAAATTAGGGGGCGACATGGAGAAGATACACGAGGCGGGAAACTACTTCAAGAAGGTCTGGGAACTCCTGGGCGCGGAGGACATAAAGATTGTCTGGGCGTCCGAGCTAATAGAACGTCCTGAGTACTGGGAGCGGTTCCTGCGCATCTCCACCGCCGTGACCATTGACCGCATCAAGCGAGCAGGCACCATCATGGGAAGAAAGGCGGTGGAGATGCAGAAGGCGTCCTTCCTCGTCTACCCCCTCATGCAGGCGACGGATATATTCGAACTGGACGTGGACATGTGCCAACTGGGCATGGATCAGAGAAAGGTGAACGTCCTTGCAAGGGAGGTGGCGGAGAAGTTCGGCTGGAAGAAGCCCGTTCTCGTGCACCATCATCTACTCTTGGGTCTTCAGGCGGGCAAGCGCATGGGCAAGGAAATCAGCGAAGAAGATTTGAAGATGAGCAAGAGCAAGCCAGATACCGCAATATTTGTCCACGACTCGCCGGATGAAATAAGGAGAAAGATGAAGAACGCCTACTGCCCGGCAGGCGTGGTGGAGAACAACCCGGTCATAGACATTGTGAAGAACCTCATCCTCCGCGGAAGGGATGATAAGGAAGTGCTCGTTGTCGAGCGTCCGGAGAAGTTCGGCGGAACCGTGGAGTACTATCGTTACGAGGATCTGGAGAGGGACTTCGTGCAGGGCAAACTGCATCCCTTGGACCTGAAGAACGCCGTGGCAGAATGGCTCATTGACGTCCTCGAACCAGTACGAAACTACTTTGAGAAGCACGGCCTGCCGGAGTTCAACGTGACGCGCTGACCTTTTCCCTTATTTTATTACAGAG
>JASUTF010000006.1 GCA_030445695.1 Candidatus Iainarchaeum sp. | reverse complement strand
ATGATGGCGTGTGCCTTCTCCATTTCTTTCAATTGCTTCCAGATCTCCCTGACTGGCACTTCCGCAAGGACGTTGCCTTCCTCGTCCAGTATCTTCGCGGTGAGAGAGCCCTTGATCTCCTCGAAGGTCTTTAGATACTCCTCGGGCACTGGCGGTTTCTCCTCTTCCTGCTTTTCCTCCTTCTTCACGACGCGACGTGCCCTTGTCTTCGCTGCCTCCCTCTTGGCACCGACGTGTGCCGCGTACTCGTCTGCTGGTATCTTTCTCCTCAGGCACTTGAGGATCTCCTTCTGCGTGAGTTCTTCTACCTCCTTGCCGTCGGGTGCCTTCGTTATGAAGTCCACGTCCGCTTTCTGTAGCATCTCCCTGATGATTAAATCGCCTCCGCGGTCGCCGTCCACGAACAGCGTTACTGTCTTCTGCTTGGACAGGTCTATGATGGTCTTGGGCACGCGGTTGCCGTTTATGGCGATCACGTTCTTGATTCCGTGCTTAAGGAGGTTCAGCACGTCGGCCCTGCCCTCTACCACGATGATCTCCTCTGCTTCATCTATCTCCGGACCGGCCGGCAACCGCTCCGGTCCGTACTCAGTCACCTCGCTTATGCGGAGATCGCTCTTTACCTTCTCTATGACCTCCTTCGTGTCGGGTATCTCCTCTTCGAGCATCCTGTTCAGGAGCTCCTTTGCACGTTCTATGATGTATCTCCTCTTGACGTCTCGCGTGTCCTCTATGCGTTCTACCTTGATCTTCGCCTCGTATGGGCCGACACGATCCACCGTTTCCAGGGCTGCACCAATGATTGCCGTCTCAACCATGCCGAGACCGGACGGAACTATGATGGTTCCTGTGGTCTTCCCGTTCTTGTGCTGGAGGTCTGCCTCTATGCGCCCGATCCTCCCCGTCTTCTGGAGTTCGCGCATCTCGAGCTCATCGCCCAGAAGACCCTCCGTCTGGCCGAAAATGGCACCGATGACGTCTGGTTTATCAACAAGGCCCTTAACTTCAATGTTTGCGTGAATGAGATACTTTACCGAGTCGATATATATTTTTCCCATTCTTCTCACCTCTTTCCATTGCCTCGACGATCCTGTCGAGGTTTTCTATGTATGTAACGTGAAACTCTCTCCGTATTTTGGCCCTCGCCTTCCAGTCGACGTGTATTCCTGCGGACATCAGTGCGGCACCGAGTTTGTATGCCAGCGCCTTTCCCGTCCTGTCGTAGTCCGTCAGGATTACCGCGCGTTTTATCCCCTTCTCGGCGAGGGCGTCTGCCATATCCACTACGCTCGGATAGTGGTTCAGCATCTCCACGCGTAGAATCCCAAGCCGCCGTAGTGCCTCCACGTCCTTTTTTCCCTCCACCACAACCACAAAATCGGCAGAGGGATCGCTAAGCTCTTCTAGAAGCTTATCGGCGACCTGGGTGAGCATGATGAACACCACGCGTGAAGGGAAGGATGTACTGCGCCTGGTTGACCGCTTTTCATGTTTTGTCGAGCGGCCACCCTCGGCGCAGCCGATACAATGGGCGTGGTTTTATTTTTAAATGGTGAAGGGGGCGTTCGTCATCCGCCGATAAGCTTATGTTCTCCCCCTCTTTATTATCCCTGTGACCTACAGGAAGGGTGCCAATGCCGAAAGGGAACTTATGCGTTTGCTCTGGTCAAAGGGTGCTGCGGTGGTACGTTCCGCCGGCTCGGGGAACTCATACTCCCCTGACGTGGTTGCGATCATCAATGGCCGCGCCGTCGCCTTTGAGTGCAAGGCATGGAGCCGCGAAGAACTCTTTGTCCGCCGGGAGCAGTATGAGAAGATGCTGGAATGGTCTAAACGGGCGAATACCCCCGTTTTCATCGCGTGGAAGTATCCACGGGAGGGTTGGTTCTTCATCCCGCTGGAGTATCTGGAGGAGAAGGAGAAGCACTACGGCATACGCCTCGAGGACGTGAGGCGGCTAACCACCACCCTCGACGTCATTCTCGGGCAGCAGTCCGTTTTATTTTAGAAGGATCTTTATTATTTTGTCGTATATTTCTTTCGCAGCGTTCATCTTTCTCTCCGCAGTTGCTCTATCCATCTCTATCGTTCCTACCCCGGGCACAGGGTATCTTGTCACGTAGTACGCGTCCGCGATTTCTGCCGCTGCGCTTCTCACGTTAAGGCCGAGCTCTTTTGCGAGGTACTGGATGTTGTGCGTTTTTGGCGGTTCTTCTCTGTATTTCTCAATCCACAGTGCTTTTAGTGCTTTTTCCACGGCTTGGTGTGCGTGAAACACCGCTAGGTCATATATTTGGCGCCCGAATAGTACCTGTGCGGCATCAAAATCTCGTTGCGCCAGCCGTATCCACTCTTTTGTTTCAGGTCTCAACAAGCTCGCCTCTTTCCGTCGTGTATCCTATGATGTTTGTTCTACTTTTCTGCAGCTCTTCGAACTCTTCCGGGGTCAATGCAATTATATCTACATCTATTGGATGCCTCTCCAGGATATGGTATATTGTTTTGCGAACGGCCCTTATTCTTTCCCAATATTTCATGCCGCGGAATGATGGGTCCACTACGACTATGTCCAGATCTGACGTTTTTAGCGCATCTCCTCTTGCCCTTGAGCCGAATATCAACACCCTCCCGAAGTTTCTCTTGAGATCCTCGATGACCGCCCTGTAAGTATCCATCGCTAATAATTGGGAGCCCAGGATTTTAATCTTCGCTCTTTTCCTTTACCTCTGCTTCCAGTTTCTTCAACCAGTCCGTGCTTTTTGGGACGATCTTTCCCTTCTGCCATTTCGTGAGAATATCTATGGCCGCGCGGTGCGTGTCCGGTACCCCACCCTTCTGCAGGAAGTTTTTCTGGCTGGCATACTCCTCGAGGGTTGGGGGGAACCCGGGGTCCATCGCGTGGAGGGCCCTTACAAGTATTTCCGCCGCCAGCTCAGGGTCTTCCATTCTGTTGGGGTCGTAGGAGCCGATGAGCACCAGTTTTGTGGGATCTCGCATTGGAATTATTCCAGGCGTGTCGATGAGGTAGATCTTCCTCGAAATCCTCACGATCTGCTCACCCTTTGTCCAACCGGGTATGGGGGCCACCTGCGCCGCCGTCTTCCCCTTCAGGATGTTTATGAGCGACGATTTTCCCACGTTTGCGTAGCCGATCACGCCCACGAGAACAGGGAA
Organism: Candidatus Iainarchaeum sp.; assembly: GCA_030445695.1. Lineage (GTDB taxonomy): Archaea > Iainarchaeota > Iainarchaeia > JAADDC01 > JAADDC01 > SZUA-1452. Next base: position 31,491 of record JASUTF010000006.1, on the reverse strand, counting down.
CTTGGGTGCCACCTCTTTTATCGTGTTCCTGAGTATTCTCGTCCCCCACCGCATCTTTGAGGATACAAAAACAACGGGGAACCCCTTCCTCTCCAGGATTCTCTTCCAGTCCTCCGCCCACTCCTTCGGCACGAGATCTGCCTTGTTCAGGACGATTATGAGCGGTTTTCCGATCTTCCTTATGAGTGCCTCGTAGTCCGGAAGGCGTGTGAGGTCAGGAAACCTCGCGTCAAGGACCTCCAGAATGACGTCTGCATCCCTTATGATCTTCAGTACCCTCTTCTCCGGGTTCTTCGTCTTTCTCCTCGGCACGGGTATATTGATGGAGAAAGTGGTTTTATTCTCGTCTCATCTCTTGCTCCGTATTCTGTTCAATATTGATCGGTGTGCCTGTTCCGCTGCCTCCATGAGTTGCACCATCCTTTGTCCGACCTCTTCTAGTTTTTCTTTTTTGGCCCTTTCCTCCAGTGAGTTTAGCCCCTTCCAGTAGTTATACTCTGCATGGATCCGTGTTCCTCTTTTCTTCCCCTGCAGGCTGAAGGATATGGGCCGTTTTTCGGATATGTCTACGTTGGAGTGAATTTCTACGTGATATGGGAGACCCTTTCCTTCGTTGTGCTCGAGAAGCCTTTCAAGCACTCTTTGGAATTCTTCCTGGGCGATCTTGCGTATTTTTTCCTCTTCCCAGCTGTTTGCACGGATTTCTATGCTGTTGGGCTCTATATGCATCCGTACTTCTGGGTGGTATTCTTTTAGAGTCTTCTCCGCCACAATTCTCATGTCCGGATCTTCATTGCCCGTCCAGGAAACTTCTATCGAGAATTTTTCAAGTCCTGGTGGTTCTGGAAGCTTTATTACAATATGCTTGGTTTGTACTGGGTCGTCCCTTTTGGGTATGGCAAATATTACGTCTTTGACCTGTGTAATTCCCATTGCGCCGAGCATGTTTCGCATTCTTTCTGCCAGGTCCCTTGGCATGGGTTTCATCTCAACCGTGCCTGCTATCGGGTCCTCGTAGGTTTCTGTTAACCTTTTCTCCGCAGACGGGTGGAACGTTTTTGAGAGAGCGTATATGCGGAGAGCATTTCCTTGCTTTACCTCTGGGTGTTCCTCTACCATGGGCTTGAATTCCTTTATCCTGTGGTAAAGCTCGTGAACAGTGGCCATAATCAAGGAAGGGATTTATTCTATATATGCATTCTGGGCATACCATAAATTTTCCCTTTCTCTGTATTTTACGGGATGATGACCTTAGCCACTGCTGAAGGTGATGAACCCAGGCAGGGCTGACCTTTTCTTACCTTCCGCTCCATTTTCTACGGGATGAAGAGACCCCGGGAACTGATTGGTGATGTCCCGGGATTATGCGGACCGCCCGTCCACACGTCCTGCGGGGTGGAGCGCCGGTGCGTAGGCCGGCGGAGTGAAGCCCCGTCTTGCGGGGACGGGCACATTTAAATATCTCTTTCCCTCCATTCTTGGCGTGATAACACGCTTGAAGCACCTCTACCTCCTCATAAATGCCCTTCGCGAGATGCAGGCGGATTCCTTTTCCATGGACACGTTCTACCCCCTGGTCATGGACGTTCTCCGTGACGCGTTTTCCGATGTTCGCTTCATTGCCTCCTCTGTTTCTCCCCGTGGCGACTGGGAGGAGGGCGTGCGCATAATTTTCTCAGAACGTCCGAAGACCGCCTCTCAGATCATTCACCTGAACGCTTCCGTGCAGTCGGGGGAGGTCGAGAACCCGGTTCGCGTTGCCTCCCTTCTCGGAACGGCCCTTCCTCTCCTCAGGGAGTTCTATTCTTCTGTCCGAGAATACCTAGAGGAGCTTTAAGTGTCCGAACGCCCTGTCCAGCTTCTCATCCTCGTCCGGGCCGAATCCCGCCACCGTTATCGTTCCCGGCGGTATCTGCGTGTGTCCCGCGTCCCTTATGAGGACAGAGCAGAAGTCAGATGCGTGTTTCTTGAAGTATTCCATCAGTTCCGCCTCTGAGGAGACCTTCAGAACCACCTTCTTTGCCCCTTCTTCCTCCCATTTCCTCAGTTTGTCTGGACACTTGTGCAGCGCTTTTTTGTAGAGCTCAACGGCCGCGTGGGCCACCTGTGCCGCCGTCTTCCCCTTCCCCATGCCCAGATCTGTCCGGACGAGGAACACCATTTTCATCCGCGTTTCCTCCTTCTTTGCGATATTATTTTGTCGATAGCGGTGCCCACCGCTTTTTGTATCTTCTGTGCGTGATAGTCCGCATGTTCGGGCTCCTCCGCCATTTTGCCCAGGTGATATTTTATTTCCTCCAGCAGGGTAGGTTCTTTTCCGTTTCTTGACTCCGGGATCTTTACCTTTAGAAGGGCCGGATCCTCCACTTTGCTCAGCGCCGATGTTACTTTCATTGCGATCTGATGAGGTTCCTTATGTTTGCGAGATTCGTGGATCCTCCAGACCGCCTCTTCGAGCTTGTCAAGTATTTCTTCCTCGTGTTCGCCCAGCATATCCTTGGATATTATTTCCTCAAGGTGATGTGTCGAGTTCCTGCTTACTAATCCAATGCTCCATATGGTTTTCAGGCGATTCCACTTTCCCCTTTCTGCTATCTTGGATAGGAGTTCTAGGCCCTTTTCGGGCCCTACGGGATGGAGGAGAGAGACCTGAATATACACGGCGAGAGCATCTTTCCTGTACTTTTTCGGAACGTTCTCGAGAACGGGGCGTAGCCGCCCAAGGTTAGCCACCATCTTCTTGATCCTTTCCTGCGCATCGAAGGGCAGTTCGTCACCCTTAAAATACCAGCCCGGGATGTGGTGGCTCCTAAGGTTCTGTAGACCCGCCGCGAGAAGATCTGCGTGCTCGTAAAATGTCTCCAATTCCTCCTCGGGGATGTTGTCCATCATCTTTTTCAGGAACTCTACGAATTTGTGCTTTTTGCTGCCTTCTCGTATTTCCATGATTTCTGGGCCTCTTTTCGTCTCTCTTTCGTAGAACTTGCTAAGCTCCAGCATGTCCTTTACGGCCCTTCTCATTTCTTCTGCCATGAACGAAGATCGCGTTCCAACTATAAAACCCTTCTCACATACGTCCCGTCCATAAGGTATGCATCTGCACGTTCAAACTGCTTGGCGACTGGTCCGATGAGGTTTTCCGCCTGTGTAACGTCCATTCCGTCGATCAGGGGAGAGAAAGCGGGGAGGACAACGACAGGGATACCCTGCCACTCCGCCGTGAGGAACACCTTCTTCTTTACGACCCCGAAGCGGTGCTTTAGCGTTATTGCCGGGTGCAGATGGCCCATAACTGCCGCTTTTGCCTCGTAAATTTCCATGGAGGGGTTTGCATGGCCGTGAAGGATGTAAATGTCCCGCTCTTTGATCCCGGAGCCCGGAGCAATATGGGCCCACGGGATTATTTTCTCCAGATCTCCGTCGTGGTTCCCCTTGATGATGAGTAACTCCCCCTGCGACGCGAGGAACTCCGTGACTCTCTTTACCTCCTCCGCCTCCCTCTGCGTGAAGTCAGGTATGTTATGCTTCAGATCCCCCGCCACGATTGTGCATTTCGGCTTCGTGATGTCGAGCACCTCTTCCAGGAGCTCCCCCGTCTTCCTTGACAGCCCCGAGACGCGGATCCCCTTCCTCCAGAACTCCCGCTCGATGCCTATGTGTAGGTCTGCGACGATGAGCGTCTTCCTGTAGACGGCCGCCGGGTACCCCTTTACCAGCTTCAGGGGAAAGGACCCTTCCACGCATTTATAATGATCCCCTCCCCTTTTATCTCGTGATTGACCGTCTGGAGGAGCTGGCACGCAGGATCGTATCGCGGGAAGAGGACCGGCGATCCAAGGCACTTGCCATCAGAAAGGAGCACGAGGACTTCTTTGTCCGCGTGGATCCAGCAGTCGTGTCCGGCCGGTTCGGGGCCGTGGACGGGGGGCTTCTTTCCGAGGAGTACCAGGGATTTGAACTCATCATCGTCAGGGCGGTCGGCGTTCGGTACACATACGAGAACGGCACGCTCACAGGCGTTGATTACTATCCATCTGCCATGCCCGATCCCCGCATATTCACATACGATATGCCCGTAGAGGAGGAGAACGTCGGGCCCCTGCGCTCTTTGACCCGGCTCCTCGTGGAGATAGGGACGGCCCTTGACTTCGTGAAGAACGTTGAAATGAACTACCTCTTCCTTGACGGCTCCATACTCCCCCAGCTCGTGGACAAACCGCGGGGCGGGTCTTCGGAGCTCAAAGATCTTTACAGCGAAGTGCTTGAAAGGTATAGAAAACTTTATGCCGAGTGTAAAAGAAGAGGGGTCGTCCTGGCAGGCATAGTCAAGGACTCCAAGGGCAACCGCGTCGCCTCATACCTTGGCGGCCCGCATCTGCGTGACTCCGTCTGGCTGAAGTATGCCATGAACGTGGGCGAGATGACCACGCCGATACCGTATGCGGACCGTCCCGAGGACCAGGCCACGCTTCAGGACCTTGGCGAGGAGATAGCGAAGAACGTCTGGGTATTCTACATGAAGGCATCCGATTACGACCGTCCCTTCCGTGTGGAGTTCTACGCAGAAGGCCCGGACCTTGGATACCACCTCGCCTCTTTACTTCTCCCCCTTTCATCCGTCAACCGCACGTTCACGATTCCACCCTTCCTCCTCGAGGCGGACGTGCGTGCCCGCCTTGCCAAGCGATCCATGGCGTATATTCGCGAGTATCTGGAGAAGCGCCTGGGCGTGGAGTACAACCTCTTCCGCATGCGTGGTTCCAACAAGCCGTTTTAGGTGGTGTGAATGAAGAAAGGTGTGGTCATATCCACGGAGGAAAGCCCCTCCCCCACGAGGGTGGACTTCGTCATTACCGATGGTGTGGTTCATCAGGGGCAGTATGTTGAGATCGATTCACCGCAGGGGAGGATGCTCGCACTCGTCGAGGACGTCATAAAGACCAACAGGTATTTCGGCCAGCCGGAAGTGGTCCGTGAGTACGAGATGCGTTCCTCCATGTCCCAGAACTTCCCGGTGGACGAGTGGGAATTCCTCGTTGGGATCGCCCGCCCCATGGTCGTCTGGACCGGGGAGCACACGGAGAGACCCACCGTTCCCCCTTCCCCGGGAGCGCCCGTCTACGACCCGGATCCCGAACGCCTGAAGAAGTTCCTGGGTTTCAAAGAGGATGGGGTAAATATAGGCACCCTGCAGTTCCACAACGTCCCCGTTACCCTTGACGTCTCCCGCCTTGTCCAGAAGCACTTCGCCATCCTCGCCATGTCCGGCGCGGGGAAATCGTATACGACGTCCGTTATCATCGAGGAGCTTCTTGACCGCAAGCCAGAGCAGGGGCGCCTTGGCGTCGTCGTTTTTGACGTCCATGGCGAGTACGTGGGCTTCAAGGAGCCGGTGAACGACGGAACGCACCGGGACTACTCGGACAGGACTGAAGTCATACCCATCGACCAGATGCGCATCCCCGTCCCATCTCTCAACGCCTACGACTTCCTCTACTTCCTGCCAAACCTCTCCTCCGCCCAGATCCGCGAACTCGACCGCATAATACACCAGCTCCGCGAGGAGATGGATGCCGGCAACGGCCCCTACGGCCTTGAGGACATCATCGCCCGCGTGGAGACGGATCCGAAGATAAAGGAGAACATGAAGATCCCACTGGTTTCCTGGCTCCGCTCCCTGGAGGCGACCCGGCTCTTCGACGCCGTTGAGCGCCCCTCCGTGGAGTCCATCCTTGCCCCGGGCAAACTGGTGGTCTTTGACCTCTCCAACACGGTGGACGCCAAGAAACGCCAGTTCGTGGTGACCTACTTCGCAAAACGCATCTTTGATCTGCGTCGCATGGGCAGAATTCCCCCAACGCTCGTTATCGTGGAGGAGGCCCACAACTTCGTCCCTTCGGAGCGTTCAAGGGAGGACGTTCCCGCCCGCGGTGTTATCGAGACCATCGCCCGCGAGGGCAGGAAGTTCGGCGTGGGACTCTGCCTCATATCCCAGCGCCCAGTTAAACTTTCTTCCACCGCCCTCTCCCAGTGCAACACGCATATAATCATGCGGATGACAAACCCCTACGACCTGAATCACGTTGCGGAGTCGTCAGAAGGTATTGACTCCCGTTCCGAGCGCATGATAACAAACCTCCGGCCCGGTGAGGCCATAATCGTCGGGGCGGCAGTCAACTTCCCCGTGTTCTTTAAGATCCGCGAGCGCCGCTCCGTAGAGTCCAAGTACGAGAAGGACCTGATCGAGATGGCAAAGGAATTTGAGGAAAGGCAGAAGCGCGTGGAGGAGGACCTGGAACTACTCTGATTCCGTTACGATGAGCGTGGAGGTCCTCTCCACGTCAAACCTCTTCCTTATGTCGTCCAGCACAAGGTGGGAGAGTTCCCGTATGTCCTTTACGTTTGCTATGATCACGACGTCGTACTCCCCGTAAACGATGTCCGCCCTCTCCACGTGATCCTGTTTCCTCATGTAATCCACGAGTTCCCGCTCGCCCCTGTGGAGGCGGACCAGCACGTATGCCCTCATGCATGTATATGAGTGTAAATCCTTATTAGCGGATCAGGGGAAAGAACGCCCTTCCCCTTCCTTTTAAATGGGGGTTCTGTTGTCATCCCGTGAGGGTGGAGAGTGTCGAATACGACGACGGGACGGTCTACGTCCACACAGAATCCGATACGCTGGAATACCCTTACGAGCCGGCCATACTATTTGACCCTCGTATCCTCCCATACCTTTCAGAGCCGCCCTCCGGTGTGGAACACGCATACTCCTTCGAGGTAAGGGGGGACGTGGACTACCTCATTGACCTCCAGCGCGAGATCTCCAGGATGACAAACGCATACCTCTTCATTGAGCCGGAGCGGCAGTTCCTGCTGGACAAGGGTATATCCATCGGCACGGAGATAGTGGACGGCATGCCTTCCCTGCGTCTTCCTCCCCTCTCCTCCTGGAGGGACGCCCTGACCTTCCTGCTGCGGACGGATCACGGACCGGTCCCCCGCGTCTTCCTCGAGAACGTATACTTCCAGCACCGCGTGGCCGTTGATCTTTCCCATGTTCGCCGCGTCAGGGTCCCGTCTGAGGCCCTGCGTGTCGTTCTCGATCTGAACATCGACCCCACCACCCTTTCTTTTAAAGGGGGCCGGCTCCTGCCGGCCTCCCGCGTCCGTGTCAGCGTGGACATTCCTTTCAACTTCCCCTCTACCGATCCTGTTCTCCGTGAACGCTTTGAAGGCCTTGTGCCTGTCGGCCGGTCCGGCGTGCTCCCCCTCGCCGACGCGGAACTGCTGGGATTGGACTACGACGTTGTTGTCCCTGTCTTCTCCTCCGAACGCCCCGGCGTGCTTCAGAGGGCGGTTGGACGTTTGTTTGGCATCTTCAACCACATGCTAAGGAGAATCCGGGTAAGGGGAAGCACCATCGAGGAATACGCCCTGCGCTCGTCTTCCTCCGAGGTGATTTCCGCATACGCATACATCGAGGCCATCTCCCGCATCGTGCTCTCCCTCGCTCCCTTCCTCGCGTCCACGAACGTCCTCACGCCCGTTGGGAGGGAGAACTTCCTCACGGGGTGGGAGATGTACCGTCGCGATCCCAACACATATAAACGTTTGTATGCAGATAATCCAGTATGCTCACGCGTTTCGAGAGGGCTAGAGTACTTTCTGCTCGCGCTCTCCAGCTTGCCCTTGGAGCTCCCCCACTGGTTGAGGTACCCGAGGGCGTGAAGGATCCATACACACTTGCCAAGATCGAGCTGGAGAAGGGCGTCCTGCCCTTCGTCATCTTGGTGGAGTATCCAGACGGTCGTGTTGAAAGAATAGGGGTGTGAATCATGGGTAAGGCGGTTTCAAAGCGTCTACGCAGGGTGGTCGATGAGCTCCTCGAGAAGTACCCGGACCTCTTCAAGCCGGACTTTGAGCACAACAAGAAGGTCCTCGACGCGCTGGGCGTCCGCCCGTCCAAATACGTCAGGAACGTCATTGCCGGCAGAATCACCCGGGTTCTGAAGAAACAGGGTCAGTCGGCCTGACCTGCCTTTATTTTCCCGTTTTCTCCCACCATCTCTTTGATTCTCTACTGGGTCATTAAAACGCCTTCCCCCATTCATTTTTTGCGGCGATTTCCGTTATGATTGCTGTATCCCCTGTTTTACCCGCTCTTCACGCTTTAGATCCTGTGATTGGCATTTTTATGCCCCTTTGATATCGTAAAAAAATTGCATTTTTTCGACGATCGACGGAAGTCCCTCTCCCGTTGGTTGAATTCCCCTTACCCTCTTTCCGTTTGGTGAGACCTCCGAGCGGTAAGCTATTTAAACTGCAAAACACTCTTACCATTCGAGGGGGTCTAGCCCCCAAAATAGATTGGGCAAAAAGGTGATGGAATATGAAGAGTATGAAGGTTAGGAAGCTTGCGGCCCTGGGTGTTGCCGCTGCGGTTGCGGCAGTCCCAGTGGCGTTTGCGGCAATGCACAGCGACACACTGCCCACAGACCGCGACTGGTACCTCCAGTCCAAGGTTGTTGTCGGTGCAAACGCTATCGCAAGCGACGTAGTTGCAGCTGCAGAGATCGCGGCAGCGATCGCCGGTCTCGCCTACAAGGAGGCGGAGATCCAGGGCGGCAGCGTTGAGGATGCAACTGTGAAGCTCAGCGTTCCTGGCGAGATCGTCACCGGCGGTCACGGCGACAGAGAAGAGGTCGTGTTTGATCCTGCAGATGCGGAGATTAAGTCTTCCATAACGGTAACGGCAACAGATGTGCCTTCTCTTAAGGACAACGAGGAGGTATCCTACAGGGTCAAGGAGAGCAGTGACTGGAAGGACGAGGAAGCATACATTTCTGAGAGCATCGACGTGAGCTATTTCAACGCGGAGGGTTACCAGCCAGAGGACTCCCAGGTCTCCGAGCTTCGCGCATACACGCAGGCAAATGCAGTGAAGTTCGTAGTTGATATTACAGGTCTCGACTTCACAGGCGGGAAAGAGTACAACAGCGACAACTTCAAGGGCATCGAGGTTGAAATTCTTGGCAAGACGTACAAGATCTCCAAGGTTGTCCCCGATAGCGGAAACTCCGGCTCTGTGACGCTGACACTGTCCGAGCGCGAGGAGACGATACCCGTTGGCGGTGAGACAGAGCTTGAAGGTGGCTACACACTGAAGGTCGTTGACATCGACCCCGACAACAAGTCCGTCTTCGTTGAGCTCTACAAGGACGGTAGCAAGGTCGCTGACGACGTCCTCGAGGTCGAGGGTGACAACTCCACGGACTTCGATGGTGAGCTCGAGGACGAGATCTCTGTGGAGACGGTCTTCGCAGGTACAGAGAAGAAGTTTGCAAAGTTCCAGCTCGCAAGCAAGACGCTCACGCTGGACGAGGGTTCTGGCGAGCAGGACGAGCCTGTCGAGGGCTGGACACTGACAGCAACGAAAGTTGACCCTGACCGCATAACGTTTGAGGTCGCATACACTGGCGACGAGGACAGCACATACCTCAGTGCGGAGAAGGGCCTCAAGCCCGGTGAAGTCATGTGGTTCCCGGGTGAGAAGTACGGTGTTGCCTTCGAGGGCTTCCAGAGCAAGCCGATGGTGAAGTTCGTCATTGACGGTGACAAGGCGACTGTCCGCGACGTGGACGGCAGAGACCACACCGTTGCGCTTTACGGCAACAAGTCCTTCACAAGCGGAGTGGACTTCACGATATACGACCTCATCGACGACAAGGACGTCAAGATGGAGGTCAACACCAGCAGCAGCCCCCCCAAGATCGACTACGACGCGGACCTTGACGGCGAGATAGATGACCTCGACGTGGAGCTGGCTCAGTTTGGCAGCACCGGCGCGTACTATAAAACACTCGGCTTTGACGTGGACAGCGACGGTTCTGACGAGTTCAACTACTTCGTGATTGTGGACACCACGAACAACAAGGTATACTACACGCTGAAGACCAACAATCCCGAGTATAATGCACCGTCAAGCAAGCTGCCGTACTACATAGACCTCGTCACTGACACAGATCCCAGCGACGGTTCTGCAGGTATTGTCGAGTTCAACGTCGTCGAGGCAAGCGGTACATCTTGGAGCAATGTATCAATGGTAATCACACCAGTGCTCAAGGAAGTTGACACGAACGTCTACGTCATTGACAAGATTGACTTCGAGGACACGGACATTGTCTATGCTAATACCTACAAGTTCGACTCTGACAGCGACAGCGACGACCCGGTCAACGGTGTGTCCTCCTGGGGTACCGAGCTCTACATCAGCGGTACAAGAAAGGTCGAGGTCTCCGTGCCCACCGAGCAGCGCAAGCTGAAGTTCTTCATCGGTGAGCCGACAAAGGTCGAGGAGGCAGGCCATGCCGAGGCCAAGGTCGGCGACACAGTGCAGATCGGTGACTACGAGGTCAAGATCGAGGGCATCGAGGGCGTCTCCAAGGTCGAGGGCACCTACTACGAGAAGCTTGACTTCGACCCAGTAGGCATGGCAATCCTCGACACGGAGGCGGACAGCACCGGCAACCTCATCGTGGTCGGTGGCTGGAACGCCAACCAGATCGCAGCGAAGGTCAAGGACGCATACCCGGACATCGAGAGCGAGCTCGAGCAGGACAAGGAGATCATCGGCCTCTACACGGTGGACGGCCAGGAGATCATCCTGGTGGCCGGCTGGGAGGCACAGGACACCCGCAGCGCAGCACGCAACTTCATCGCATGGCTCAAGGAGAACGTCCAGTGAAGGCCTCGGGCCTTCCCCTTTTTACTTTTGTTTTTGTTTCGCTCTAACTGAATTTTAAGATCTTCCTTCCGTGTGTAGAACATGGATAAGCGTGATAAGTACATCCTCATTGCCGTTCTCATGGTCGTTGCCGTTGCCGCGTATTTAATCGTCCCAAGGGGCGGTGGCGACACGGTAGAGGTCCATTCGGACCCTGACTTTGCAGCGTCCGTCATCGGCTCGGACAGAATAATTATACGCCTCTACATGCCCTTCACGAACATGACGCCTGTGAGTTCTGCCGTTACGTATGCTGAAATGGCTTTGCTGGCCGCGGGAAAGGAAGTGATTGTCCAGACGGTGGAGGGAAACGAGTGCATCCGTGCGTCCTTCGTCATAGACGTGAACTCGGAACGCGGCTACGATTCCAACTCCCTGAACCTTTCGGCTACTGACTGCCTGGCGGAGTCCGCGGTTATACCGACCATAGAACTGCGGCAGGGGACGAGGGACGTGATAAAGCAGGACACGCTCCTGACGCGGATAGAGGGGTACCCCGAACACATGCCCGCTATGATGCGTCTTGTACTAACGAAGATCTATCCCGAGGCGGATATCGTCGTTCAGAGAATGCAGGCGATCGTTAAACCGCGATGACGGCGTTCACCGCGGCGTTCAGGTGCTCCGGCCTCATGCTCCGGAGGGCGTTCTCGAGCTCCTCCTGAAGGTTTCTCATCACCGCCTCCTTCTCGGATATGAGCTTCCCTATGGGCTCCCCGGACAGGCGGGAGACCGTGAGGGCAACGGACTCCTTGAAGCTCGCAGGCACCTTGTCCAGTATCTTCAGGCCGTAGAGCGCCGCGTAGAGCCGAACGAACCTGCGCACCTCGTCGGGCATTTCCTCGCTCCACGCAATCTCTTCGAGACGCCTCAGATTGTCAATGACGTCTCCGCTCTCCTCCGGCTCGAGAAGCTTGTGGAAGGGGACGAAGTGGAGGACGCGTTCCGTCATGTTTACGGAGCCGGGTGCGTTCACCGTGTACTTGTCCCTCCCCGTCTGGACAATGACCGTGTCGCCCATGCGGGCGAGCAGCGTTGCGTCGTCTATACTCACCACTCCTCCGTCCGGAAGGTAGTGAACCGTGGACCTGCCCGCCCGCCTGTCACGGGCTATTACGAACATCAATAATATTTTGCGGTAATCTCCGTATAAATATACTCAGCGGACGCCCGGAATGAACGGCGGATCCCGGTGAGATAACCACCGGATCGTGGCAACGATAACCCCTTTAACTGCGATCCCCATTTTTATGCATGGAGTTCTTTTTCCGCCCGCAAAGCGTCGCGGTGATCGGCGCATCTCACAGCCCCTCGAAGATCGGGCATCAGATACTCCGGAACATCCTCTCCTACGGCTACAAGGGGAAGGTCTACCCCGTAAATCCCAAGGGCGGCGAGATTCTGGGCAAAAAGGTCTACAGGAGCGTGGAGGAGATCCCGGGTGATGTGGACCTCGCCGTGGTTGCCGTCCCCGCCCCCCTTGTTCCTGAGGTGCTCGAGTCGTGCGGCAGGAAGGGCGTTAAAGGGGTCGCCATCATATCCTCCGGGTTCAGGGAGGTGGGGAACAGGGAGCTGGAGGAGCGCGTGGTTGAGATCGCAAGGAAGCACGGTATGCGCGTGCTGGGCCCCAACATCTTCGGGGTTGCCTACACCCCCGCCCGGCTGAACGCCACCTTCGGTCCGGAGAACATACAGAAGGGCAAGATCGCCCTTATATCGCAGTCCGGTGCGCTGGGCATTGCCCTCATGGGCTGGACCCAGACGGAGGAGATAGGCCTTTCAGCGATCGTTTCCGTGGGGAACAAGGCGGATGTTTCTGACGAGGATCTCCTGGACTTCTTCGACTCCGATCCGGAGACGAGGGTCATCGTCATATACATGGAGGGGGTTCACGACGGGAGGGCGTTCATGGAGGCAGTGAGGCGGAACGGGAAGCCCATCGTTGTGATAAAGGCGGGCCGCTCTGAGCGCGGTGCCAAGGCCGCCGCGTCCCACACTGGCTCCCTGGCGGGTTCGGACCTTGTTTATGACGGCGTCTTCCGTCAGGTCGGTGTGATCCGGGCCAGGACAGTCCGGGACGCCTTCGTGATGGCGAGGGCACTTTCAGAACTCCCAGAACCAAGGGGCGAGAACACGGTTATCATAACCAACGGCGGGGGCATCGGAGTCCTTGCAACTGACGCCGCCCAGGAGGAAGGGGTAAAACTCTATGACGGCCCCGATCTTGCGGCGTTCAGGCGGGTAATGCCCCCCTTCGGTTCCTTCCGCAACCCCGTGGACATAACGGGTATGGCGGACGTGGATTCCTACATGGGTGCACTGGAGATCGCTCAGGCGAACCCGAACATCCACTCGATGGCTTTACTGTACTGTGAGACGGCCGTCTGCGACCCCCTGGAACTTGCGGAGGGGATAAAACGCACCTACGACGGTAGAAAGCCCCTTGTAGTTGCCATGGTTGGTGGGGAACGCACGGAGGAGGCCATACGTGCCCTCAACTCGGCAGGGATTCCGGCATACGACGCCCCTGAGGACGCGGTCCGTGCCCTGAAGGCGCTCTACCTGTGGAAGAAGTATAGGAAGAAGAGGTCAAAGCAGTTCGCTGATACGCAGTAGCTCGTTCAGTTTCACGATCCGTATTCCCGCGGCACCTATCTTCGCGTAGTCGGCGCCCACGCCCACAGCGAAGTGCGAGAGGAACGGGTCGTCCGTCTCCCCGGAGCGGTGGGACACGGTAACGACCATCTCCTGCCTTCTGGCCGCCTTCACCGCCTCCACGGTTCTTGAAACGCTCCCCGCTTGGTTCAGCTTTATCAGAGCACCCTTTATCCCCTTGCCCCGCTCTATGCGTTTCGCGTTGGTGACAAAGAGGTCATCTCCCGTGATGACCGTTCGCACCTTTGACTGCAGGGCCTTGAATTCGTCAAACGCGTCCTCGTGGAACGGGTCTTCCATGTATGCCAACTCGTACCTCTCCGCCAGCGTCTCCATGAGGGCTGCCTGCTCCTCCGTCGTTCTCTCCACGCCCTCCTTCCGCCAGACGTATTTTTCCCCGTCCCACATCTCGTTTGCCGCCGCGTCGATCCCCAGGGCTGCCTCGTAGCCGGCGTCGTGCAGAATGTCCCGCATGATCCCCAGCGTCTCAAGAATTCCGTCCGTGGAGAGGTACGTCACGTATGCACTCTCCAGCGTCAGGGTCCCCTCGAACCTCGGGTCCCTCTCCTTCAGCATCTCCTTCAGTTCCCTGTAGGCCCAGGAGAGGACGAGGATGTTCTCTCGCATGTCCTCCGCGTTCAGGGCCATCAAGAATTCTTGGATGTCCGTGGCACCCCCGTGTGCTCCCCCACCTATGAAGTTCTCCAGCGGCTTTACGGGTCGCGGCTCGAAACCGTATGCTTCCGCCACCGCTTCGAAGTATTCCAGCTCGTTCTCCCACGCAAACCCCTTTACCGCCGCTATGGAGACGGCGAGGGCAGCGTTTCCGCCTATCCTCTCGAAGCGTTCCGTCCCGTCTATTTTTTCCAGGAGCTCGTCGACCTCTGCGGGCTCCAGATCCTTTCCGACGATCTCCGGGAACACGTCTCTCACGAGGATCTCGGCGGACTTCCTGACGGCCTCGTCCACCGTCTTCGCGCGGGGCCACGCCTGCGCCTCATGGCTGCCCGCGGACGTTCCTGAGGGGGAAGACGCCTCCACCCGCCACCCCGCTCCCCTGAAGATGACCTCGAGCGTGGGCTGTGCCTTCGAGTTCAGAACGATGCGAACTTTGGCGTCCTGAATCTTCATGCCCATAAATGGAAGCCCCCCCTTTAAATCTCAACGCCCATATGATTATGATGCGTGCCGTTGCCTATCATGTCCCCCTTTCGTTCATCGCCTCCGCCGTTCCTGAGGAGAAGGACGGGATCCAGTTCTTCCGCATGGAGAACGGTGTCCTTGCAAAGCGGGTGCACGTCTGGGGCATAGTGGTGAACAAGATAGTCGGCGACGAGTACGTGCGCCTCACCCTTGACGACCTTACCGGAACGGTGTCCGTTGTCTTCTTTGACCCCCTCGCCGACGCCGCCCGGGAAGTGGAGATCGGGGACACCGTGGACGTGGTGGGCCGCCTGCGTATGCGCAACGACGAAGTGGGCATCGTGGGGGAGGTTTTAAAGATCGTCGGGCCTAAAGTTGAGTTGCTCCGCCGTCTCGAAAACCTTGCCTTCGTGCTTGGAGCGGAGAGCGTGGAGGAGGTCGTCCCTGCCCCGCCCCGTCGCCGTGAGGAAGGCGAGAAGAAGGAAGAAGAGGAGGAAATAGAGGTAGAAACACTTGATCTGGAGGGAGATGAATGGTAAAACTGCCAGAGGAACTGGAGTACGAACGCTTGCTGGACCGCCTTTACGAGAAGCTGCCAGAAGAGGCGAAGAAGCCCATGCGTTTCGAGATGCCGCGAGCGGCGGTCGAGATACACGGGAAGACCACGCTCATACGCAACGCCGCACAGATCGCCCAGATATTCCGCCGTGATCTTAACCACTTCTTCAAGTACATCACGAGGGAGATGGGTACCACGGGGTCCATAGAGGGCTCTGCCATCCGCCTGAAGGGCCGTTTCGGTCCCGCCACGATCCAGCGCAAGGTAGAGCAGTACGCGAAGGACTACGTGCTCTGTCCCGTGTGTGGCAAGCCGGACACACACTTCATAGAGCTTCGTGGTGTCAGGATGCTCAAATGCGAGGCGTGCGGTGCTGTATCCCCGATCCCTGAGCTCTAACGTAGTAGAATCGTCTTAGGGGCTCCAAAAACTTCTTCTATCTTTTTGAAGTCGCGGTCAGATGTGAGAACCGCCTCGCCGTTCCTGACGGCTATTGCTGCTATCAAAATGTCTGGAACAGCAAGCATTGCTCCGTTTTCCTTTAATGCCAGATATATATCGGCAGCGATCTCAGCGCTTTCCAGGTCCAGCTCATATATGTGCAAGTTGCTGAGCATTGCCTTTATTTTTGCCCTCGCTCCGGGTCTTCCCCATTTCAGCAGCTCAAAGGCGGTAATAACCGTAGTTGCGTCTGCGCTAGATGCATTTGCCACGCCGCGGAGGTGATCTATTAACGCGGACGTATCAGCTATCATGGCGTATCCACTCCTTTTTGCGCTCCTCTTTCCACTTTTTCACGTCCTCCTCTGTTATCTCACTCGAAAGCACTCCAAAGAACCTATCTATGCTTACTTTTCTTGTTAGCCGCTCCAG
Organism: Candidatus Iainarchaeum sp.; assembly: GCA_030445695.1. Lineage (GTDB taxonomy): Archaea > Iainarchaeota > Iainarchaeia > JAADDC01 > JAADDC01 > SZUA-1452. The sequence continues at coordinate 15,475 of JASUTF010000006.1, read as the reverse complement.
AACGTCTGAGAAGCTTTCATCCTTTCTCTTAATAGCCAGGAGCTTCTTGTACACGTCATCCTTTATTGTGATGGTTTTTACCCCCATGTTTATAAGTTTGCAGCTTATGTTTATAAACATGAACTTTCGCTTCAAGCTTTACCGGACTCCCGAGGCGACCGTTCTGGCCGTTTGCGACTCTGAACTCCTTGGGCGTGTTTTCCGTGAAGGAGAGGTCGTTCTGAACGTTTCACGGTCCTACTACGGCGGAGAAGAGGCGGATGCCGGGCGTCTCCGGGAGCTCCTGGCAGAGGCGGATATTGTGTCGCTGGTGGGAGAGGGCTGCATCTCGGTTGCCGTGGACATGGGCCTTGCCGAGTGGCGCTTCGTGAAGCGGGTGGAGGGTGTCCCCCACCTCAACGTCTACCGCCTTTGATGCCTTTTAAACAAGTGCCGGTAAAATTACTACATGGCAAAGAAGAGGGTTCAGGGAGAACAGCAGGAGATTGACGTTTCACGCATAAAGAAGCCCAACCATGAAGAGGAGGAGATGTTCGCCATCGTGGACATGAAGGTGGGCGGCCCACACCTCAAGGTCATCTGTGAGGACGGGAAGGAACGGCTCGCCCGCATCCCCGGCCGTTTCAGGCGGAGGATGTGGATCCGCGTCGGCGACGTCGTCATCGTCAAGCTCTGGCAGTACGAGAAGGACAAGTGCGACGTTATCTACAAGTACTCCCCCGTTGAGGTGGAGAAGCTCCGGGAGAAGGGCTATCTGAAGGCCCTCGAGCCGTATCTTGGCATGGTGTTCTGATGTATGACATCCGTCGCGTTGAGGAGCTCATAGCGCGGTGGGAGAACGGAGAGCGATCCGCGGAGATGAGAAAGGTCCGGAACGAGGTATTTGACGTTCTCACGCTAAGAACGCTCTACAAGCTCATGGAGCAGAAGTATATTGTCCGGCTGGAGAACGTCATATCCACGGGCAAGGAGGCCAACGTCTTCCGTGCTGTGGATCCGTCGGGTGAGTACGTGGCGGTCAAGATCTACCGCGTGGAGACGTCCGAGTTCCGGCACATGTGGAAGTACCTCGACGGAGACCCCCGGTTCTTCCGGGTGAAGAGGAACAGGAGATCCATCATACGCGTATGGGCGAAGAAGGAGTACAAGAACCTGGAGGCGTGCTTCCGTGCGGGTGCTTCCGTCCCCTACCCCATCATATCCAGGGACAACGTGCTCGTGATGGAGTTCGTGGGTGAAAATGGCATTCCCGCCCCTCGCCTTAAGGACGTCACGCCCGATGACGTGGACGGATTCGTGGACACCCTTCTGGACTCCCTTGGCAGGATGTACTTTCGTGCAGGCATCGTTCACGCGGATCTCTCCGAGTATAACATTCTTATACGTCAGGACCGCCCCGTCATCATAGATCTTGGTCAGGGCGTCCCGTGGGAGCACCCCATGTCACTGGAGTTCTTCCGCCGCGATATTGAACGTCTTAGGGCGATGCTCTCCGATCTTGGCAAGGAGTATACGGTTAAAGAGTTGCTCACAATCCTTGAAACGAGGGGGAAGGGAGATGGATGATGAGGTCAAGATGCGTGATGTGGTGAAGGTGCCCAAGGAGCGCATAGGCGCAGTCATCGGCAAGAAGGGGCGGACAAGGAAGAAGATAGAGCGTGCAGCGGACGTCAAGATCAATGTGGACTCCGAGTCCGGGGAAGTGGAAATAGTGGGCAACGAGAAGACACTTCCTGAGAACTTCTACAAGGCAACCCTCGTCGTCAAGGCCATCGGGAGGGGCTTCGACGACAGGAGTGCCATGGAACTCTTTGCAGATGATCGTTACCTTGAGGTGATCGACCTTACGGATCTCGTGGGGCGATCCCGTTCCGCCCTGCGCCGCCAGAAGGCCCGCCTCATTGGAAGGGAGGGCTCAGCCCGGAAGAAGCTCGAAGTGCTCACCGGTACGAAGATACGCGTCTACGGGAAGACCGTGTCCATAATCGGCGACGAGGAGGGCATCGAGACGGCCACCCGTGCCATAGAACGGCTGGTGGGGGAGGGGTCACCGCACAACGTTGTATTCAGGGATTTAGAAATAAATCAGCGCAAGAGAAAGCAGCGCAAGCTTCTTAGGGACCTGGGCTTTGTTTTGGAGGACTAATCGTATTTAAACACTTTGTTTCATCTTTGTTGGGGCTGACACGCTGGTGGGTGTTCGAGAATGGCCGAGAAGGATCTTTTCAAGGAATTTAAGGAGCATTCTGTGGCCGAATTCTTCAAGAAGAACAAGCAGATGCTGGGGTTCTCAAGCAAGATACGTTCATTCACAACGGCGGTTCACGAGTACGTTTCGAACGCACTTGACGCGTGCGAGGAGGCAGGGATACTACCGGAGCTCTACGTCCAGATAGACAAGGTAGGAGATGACCATTACGTCCTGAAGGTGCGCGACAACGGCCCTGGAATCCCTCCCAACATTGTCCCCAAGGTCTTCGGGAAGCTCCTGGCGGGCACGAAGTTCCACCGCATGATCCCCACCCGTGGCCAGCAGGGTATCGGAGCCGCGGGCGTAACCATGTTTGCACAGATGACGACGGGCAAACCAGTTCACGTGAAGACGAGCAGGGGAGACGGCGTAATATGGGAAATGGACGTGATGATCGATGTGAAGCGAAATGAGCCCATCGTTAAGAACAGGAAGAGCTACGAGGGCGAGTGGAGGGGCACGGAAGTCACGGCGGAGATGAAGGAGGTAACGTATAACCACTCCAAATACTCTGCATACGAGTACATCCGGAGAACTGCCATCGCCAACCCCCACGCGCAGATCACGCTCGTGGAGCCGGACGGGACGAGGACCGTCTGGTATAGGACGTCCTTTGAGGTCGTCCGCATGGCGAAGGAGGGCAAGCCGCACCCCCTGGGGATCACGGTGGACGACCTCATGACCATCGCCCATTACGTAACCAAGGCAAGGAAGGTCTCATCCATGCTCAAAAACGAGCTGGAGGCCTTTGGCGACAAGTCCGTGAAGGAACTGGAGAAACTCGTGGGCAGATCCCTGCTCGAGAAGAGTCCGGCGGACCTTCAGTGGCACGAGGCGGAGAAGATCGTCAGTGCGCTGAAGCAGCTCAAGTTCCGGTCACCTTCAACGGACGTCCTCATCTCCATCGGCGAGGATCAGATAAAGAAGTCCCTGCGGGCGAACCTGAAGCCGCGTTACGTGGCCACGGTGACCAGGAAGCCGAAGGTATATTCTGGTGGTATCCCATTCCTCGTCGAGGTTGGTGTGGCCATGGACGGCGACATTCAGGGCTTTGAGCTCATGCGTTACGCGAACAGGGCACCCCTCCTCTTTGAACAGGGCGCCTGTGCGATAACGCAGGCCGTCCAGTCCATTGACTGGAAACGCTACGGAGTCCCGTCGCTAAACGAGGCGAACATGGTAATATTCGTGAACATCGTATCGACGCACATCCCCTACGTCTCTGCCGGTAAGCAGGCGATAGCAGACGTCCCCGAGGTTGTTGCCGAGATAAGGAACGCGTTGATGGAGGCAGGACGTCGCGTCCGTGAGTATACATCAAAGGTATCCCAGATAAAGGAGTTACTTGCCAAGAAGAGGATACTGGACCACTACCTGCCTGAACTCTCCGCTGCCCTGGCGAAGATCCTCGAGAAGAAGCCGGAAGATGTTCAGGCAGTCCTTTCCGCTGCCCTAGAGGAACGCTACAGGCGTCTGCGTGAACTCGAGGCGAAGATTGGAGTGGGGGCTGAAGAATGAGCGAGAAGGACATAACCACCCTGTTGAAGGAAACGGACGAGGTTATCCTAAAGAAGCTCCGTGAGTGGGCCGAGAAGATAGTCAACGCAGCCCAGGCGGAGAAGAAGGTGTATATGGAAGTCCCCGTAAGGACGTTTTCCAACGTGTTCTTCGATGAGGAGAAGGGAATCATCCAGATGGGCGAGCGTGTTGCAAAGAGAGAGTTCCTCAACGTGGGTCACGCGAAGAAGTTCCTCCAGACGGCCCTTGTGGCATCCACCATAAAGGACCTCGTCTCGGAGGGCATTACCACGTCGCTCCGTGACGTTTACTACCGCATAAAGCACACGATCCCCGGCACAAAGGAGAACACGGTTGACGAGCAGCGCGAGTCGGACAAGGCCATCGAGGATCTTGAGACGATGCTCGGATTCGTCAGGGAGCAGATGCACGTCTTCTCAAAGGGAGGCAAGGGCAAGCTGGCAGGCCCCATCCAGATAGAGGAGGTAGTGCCCGACCCGGACGGAGGGCCGCCAAGAATCGTGGAGACGGACGGAGAGAACGTGGGTATGGGCGGCTGGGCGATCCCCCCCATCGCAGAACCGGAACGCGTCCGAATCAAGAAGGTAGAGGCGGAGTTCGTCCTCGTCATAGAGAAAGACGCCGTTTGGACACGCTTCCACGAGGACCGGTTCTGGAACAAGCACAACTGCATAATTGTTACGGGTAGTGGTCAGCCGGACCGTGCGACCCGCCGCATAGTCCACCGCCTCCACTACGAGCACAAACTCCCCGTCTACGTGATGACCGACGCCGACCCGTGGGGGTGGTATATCTACTCTGTCTACAAGCAGGGCTCCATAAACCTTTCCTATCTCTCCCCCACGCTTGCAACGCCCGATTCCCGGTTCCTTGGTCTTACAATAAGCGATTACCACGACTTCAAGTTCGGTAAGGAGGTAAAGATAAAACTCACGGATCAGGACAGGAAACGCCTAAAAGAGATGCGGAGATACCCATGGTTCAAGCACAAGGAGTGGCACAGGGAGTTTGACCTGATGGAGAAGGAAGGGTTTAAGATGGAGCTGGAAGCAGGGTCATCAAAGTACTTCCGCTTCATAACAAAGGAGTACACGCCTGCAAAACTCGAGGCGAAGGCGTTCCTCCCGTGATCCCTGCATATTTTTTTCGTATGTTTTTATATTCCCTCCCTTCCAGGTGGTAACGTGGAGCAGTTCACGAGCGCGTCGGATCTCGTGCGGGCGGTGAACGCATATCTTGACGGGATAGAGGAAAAACCGCCCAGGGATGCCGACGAAGCAAGGGAACGCGTCCGAAAGCTCCTGTTCTTCCGTGAAGAGATGTCCGCGTTCCACTTCCAGAACCCTCGCTTCGCTGTGATGGATCTCATGCGCGCCCTTCACGACGCCATGAAGCGGCTGGACAGGGAGGATCTCCGGGAGATCATACCAGAGCTCAGGGCACTTCGCTACGCCTATGGGCTCAGGAGGATCACCTATGACCGTGCCCGGGCGGCATACATAGCCAACAGGGTAGCCCTCCGCATATACGAGCACGGAATGTTTCACGAGCTCCTTCCATACCTGCCCTATGGCGGGGAATACCTCGCGTCGCTTGAGAAGTACGGCGGCACGGTTCTTGCGGTGTTCCGCGACGTTCTGGAGTACTTGGGCGTCAGAGAAGAGCGTGTGGAGGTGGACGAGGAGGGCTACGTCGAGGCGAGGCGTGCGGAGAAGGGTATATTCGGGGACCGTGTTTCCACGGAGGTGCTCATCTCCACGCTGCTCAGGAAGGCACTTTACAGGGAGTGGGAAGGCATACTACGCGAGGAAAGGGAACACGTGAGAAACTACGACCGTATACTCCAGTACGAGGCCATTGTGCGGAAGTATGACCTGGAACGCATAAGGGAGAACCCTGACCGTCTCTGGGAGCTTTTACAGGAACTTGAGGAGGCGGGCTTTCTGAAGGACGGTGATGTGGATCCAGAGGTCATCGAGGGTCTGCGTCGCCGCCGTGCTTTCCGCTTTTCCCGCGTGAGGGATGTCCTTATGTCAGAACTTCGCGACTTCCTGTTCCACTACTACCTGCTCACTCCTGAACGCCTGCGGCGCAACGCTCCTATCTTCCCCGGCCTGCCAGTCACGCCGGAGCCTGTTATGGACCTGCTCGGTGCGCGGGGCGAGCTGCTGAAGGAAAAGGTGTATCTGGAGTCCGTGCTGCATATACCCTCTGCCCACGTGGGTGTTGCCCTCCTCCACATAAGGCGCGGAGAGGACATCCCGACGCTATCTCAGCGCTACGGCATACCCGTTCAGGATCTCTCGAGGGCTGTGGAAGTGGTCAGGGCAGCGCTTTCCGAGGACTCCCGCGTGCGTCGCTTCGTGGAGTTCCTGCGGGGTGATCGGAATGCTGAATAATTACCCTCCTGATGCCGAAGAGGTCTACGTGCCCCGCCGCCTCTCCGCAAACCTTGCCACCCAGCTCTTGCAGCGGTTCCCGAAACTGAAGCGTATACTTGTGCCCCAGAGCATCTACAAGATGACCTCAAAGCGGGTGCTGGAAGCCCTCGCGGCAGTGGGGGTTGAGGTCATCCCCACCGGTCGCTCCCGTGGGAGACCGCCCAAGTATTCCGAAGATGTTATTAACGAGGTGTGCACAAGATATACACATGGGGAGTCCGCTTCCAAGATTGCTCGTGACATGGGTATTCCTGAGCGCACTGTTTATTACATCCTCTCACGCCGCGGCCTCGTCAGAAGGTGATGTGATCTGCATCGTGAAGCCGTCTTTTCCAGCTGAGGAACTGTATGTAAGCCCCAATGTTGAGGCGGCCCGGTTGGTTCCCTTTGATCAGTCCATCGGTTCTTACCTTTGCACGGGTGAGATTCCACGTGCTTTTCTGTCCCGCGGTGTTAAAATTGCTGTCAGATACTCGGGTACCAATGTTAAGTACTGGCCGGCAGATCTGAACATTTACGAGCTCAACGGTGTAGTGGTTGTCCGGATCGCTTATGTCGTACCCGATACCAACGAATTGTTTGTGGTCTATACGGCAAAGGGCATTGGCTACGTCTCCATCGACGAAGAGATCCCCAAGGACGTTGCACAGACGTACATGTCCGTTCACGGCGGTGTCGTGTTCCTTAATCCCGACCCCGTTCTTCGCATGTATCTGCGGGCGGAGAACGGGAAGATCGATATACGCCATTACCAGGTGGACGACGCATCCGAAATCCCTGCAGCTGACGTCAGTATTCGTTTTGCATCCTGCTCCCTTTCCGTTGCGGACTTTTCCGCCAGGAGGACGAAGCTCGAGGGGAAGGACTACCTGACCGGGCGCTTCCGCATACTCGGCGATGATGGAAAACCCGTTCTAATACCGAACCTCACCGTCCGCGTGGGTAACCAGTCCCTCTCACCCCAGCACTCCTCCACCGACATGTATTACTCCTTCTTTGCCCCGTATGCGGATAATCTCCGTTCCGTGGTCATATCCGCCGACGTCCCTGGCTGCTCCCACTTTGAACAGACAATTCCGGTGCAGATGCAGCAGGGGCTCGACCCTGTCATACTGCTTCTTTTCGTGCTTGCCGTCCTCGCGGTGGCCTTTGCGTATCTCTATGTGAAGAAAAAGAGGGAATGATTTTACTTCTTCTCCTTCTCCAGCATCTTCAGTTTTGTCTTTAGTTCCTCCATCTCGGCAAGGTACTTCTCTGTTAGCCGTTTATACACGTCTTCCGTTATCTGACGTGTCATGAACTTCTTCTGCAAGTCCTTTAAACTCTCCTCAAGTGCCTCGAGTCGCAGGCGCATCTCCTTGACCTTTTTCCTTTCCCTGTATGTCCAGAGCACGATGGAAAAACTCGCCACGATGACAATGATCGCGGCCACCGCGTAGGGGAGCTTGCTGGGCGGGACGAAGTAGCCGGTGGTTATTACTTGGATATACTCCCCCGGTACCGTGAACTCTCGCAGGATTTTGCCCTTCGGGCTTATCCAGTTTATAGAGACCATTACAGGGGCCAGCTGGCAGTTCATCTTGTCCTCCGGGTAGTACTCGAACTTGAAGATTACCGTGTTGCCCTGCTGTTCCCTCTGCTGCACCGGTGTCAGCTTGCAGAATCCCTCTTCGTTATATGGGTATGCCACGGTGATCTCCAGCGACTGCGCCTCCTCGGGAGGTACTGTTATGCGTATCTCGTCGTAGAACGGCTCCCCCACCTTCTTTATCGGGGGATATATGCGCCGGTCCACCTCAAACGCGGGGAAGTCAATTTTCCCGTCCCCTACCCAGTCCAGTATGTTCGCCATGAGCAGCTGGTTGGAACAGAGGAGACAGCCCGTCACGTACACGGTTCCAGAACCGATACGCCCGATGAACGCCACGGACTGCCCCGTGGGCGTGAGGAACACGTCGGAGAATACCTCACTCGTTGCGGTGAACGCGGGGCCGACGTATGTCATCCCCACATACTTCGAGTTTACGGGCGTCTCCCTCATGACGATGGGCTTGTCCACGGGGTATCCCTTCACCTCCACGTAGGGGAGCTTGAGCGTCTGCAGTATCGTCCCCTGGTATGGCTTGTCCGAGCGGATGATTCCGTACTGGTATACGAAGTCGTCCAGCCGGCCCGGGCAGTAGAGATCGAGCACGACACGGCCGCCGTTTTTCACGTATTCATCGAGCTTTTTCATGTCCTCTTCGTCCAGGTCTGTGCAGCCAAGGATTATGATCCCGTCGGCAGCCGTGTCAATCTTGTTGGACAGGACCACGTCCTCAAAGCCCCAGTCCTGCCATGTGGACACGATCTGTTCGGGGGTGCCCGCTTCCACATATACGTCCTTCCCGTAGTTCTGCCTGTAATCAAAGCCGTTTGCATATACGAGGACGTATGCCTGCGCCACGGAAAGGAGTGCCAGGAGGATGATCGGAAGGATCCATCTCATCGCTATTCAAATGCCCCCCTCATTTTTATGGCTGTCGGCAGTCCTCATAAACGATTTAAAGCGTTCCCCCCTGAAATATTGCAGCGTCTTTTGGTGATGGTCATGGCGTCTCTAAGACCTGCACGCTGTTACAGGAGGCACAAGCGGCCCTACACGCGGCTCGCAGTTCGCAGACCCGAGAGGAACTACATCGGTGGTGTACCTGGATTGAGAATCCGCAGATTCAGAACGGGCCAGCCGCTCCCGGAGTACAAGATCCGCTACTTCCTCGTCTGCGATAGCAAGCTCCAGATCCGTGAAAACGCCCTTGAGGCCGCGCGTATGGCAATAAACAGGTACCTTGAGCGTAAGCTCGGCAAGAACACGTATTACTTCCGTCTCATGGTCTATCCGCACCACGTGCTCCGTGAGAACAAGCAGCTCACGGGCGCTGGTGCAGACCGTCTTCAGAAGGGTATGAGCAAGGCGTTCGGCAAGCCCATAGGTCGCGCGGTGCAGGCGCGCCCCGGTCTCCGCATATTCGAGGTGTGGCTGCCGAAGCCCGCAGACGCTGTCGTCAAGGAGGCCTTCCGCCGCGGCGAGATGAAGCTACCCGGCGACTACCACATGGAGCGTGTGGTTGTCGAGGCCTCCGCTTAAAACATTTCCCTCCTCTTTGGTGTGTTGCCCCGGTATGGGGCGGGCCCGTGGTCTAGCCCGGCATGACGTCGCCTTGACGAGGCGAAGGTCCCCGGTTCAAATCCGGGCGGGCCCACTTCTCTGCACATTTCATTTAGCTGCGAATTCGTATTCAGGGGATCTTCGGCCCCCTTGTACTCAGTTGTGGGTACGGGTTCGTAGAACCCGTGGCCGCGTTCGCGGCTCAATGAAATGGGCTTCGCGATCCGGGCGGGCCCACTTCCCGCTTCTGTTGCTTGTAAAACGGGTGGCGGTTAGGAATCCGTGTTATGTAGAAAAATTTATTTAGGATGGGTAATTGTTGTTGAATCAGGAGACGAGGGCGCTCCTGTCGATGCAAATCCCTATTAACCCCTCGTTTTCGTCCCAAACAAGTTCTACGGGTGCCCCCTTGTTCCTGAGGACAACGGCAAGGTCAGCTACGGTTCCATTACCGTCGCTCCGGAACCAGAACACGATTTTACGCCCACGCTTCTCGCGCATCACCGGTTCGCTCGTTATCTCCAGCCCATAGCTCCGCCTCACCTGCCCCCATGACAGCATGTTGAGAAAACGTAACCGCTCTTTTTCAGTGTGCCGTTCGGATTGTAAATCGTAAAAATCCTGCGGGGTGTGCATACCGAACCTTATTATTAAGTGCGTGGCAGAATGATACTGGCCGGCTTTAAGAGCCGCGGGGTGGAGGGTCGGTGTGTAAGCTGACGCCATGAACCCCCGCTCGGAGGGCCGGCCACACCCTTCTAACTTCTGGACAGGATCCATGCCAGGAGAAGGATGAACAGGGCCAGTGGTATCGGACCCAGCGAGTAGAACGTCGTCATGAGTGTTGTAATGGGCCACGTGACGTTCAGAACCGTGCTCATGCCAGGTGCCGTAGGTGCGATCCCGGGGCGGGCTGCCAGCATTGCAAGGGCCACAATCATGAGCAGGATACCGCTGAAGACCGTATCGTAACTCTTCTTCGCGAACCCGTAGAGGAACACGAAGATCCCGAAGAATATTGTCAGTTCAAGGAAGGGCTGGTAGAGAAAGGTCCAGTCGAGGACGAGGAACAGGAGCCCGAACACCACCACGAAGAGGACGATGGCCAGCTCGTATGTCGCACCGAATGCCATACGTATCTATTTAATACCTTCCCATAAGGATCTTTTAAGGGATTGCCATGGTGCGCAAGACAGCCGGATTCCACAGGAAGACACGTCACAAGCTTAGGAAGTGGAGAGGAAAGACACCGCCCGTTACCATATCCAGGATGCTTCAGATCCTGCACGAGGGCGACCGAGTGGTCATAGACATCCATCCCAGCATCCAGCGGGGCCGCCCGCACCCGCGCTTCAACGGGCGCGTCGGTGTGGTGGTCGGCTCCCAGGGCGCTGCGTATAAAGTGAAGATACGCGACGGCAACGCCGAGAAGATCGTGCTTGCCCTGCCCATACACCTCAAGAGGGTGAACGCATGATAGGCAAGGAACTCATTTCCTCCAAGCCCGTCACCGTCCCGGAGGCAGGGGAGATCGTCGCATCCATCGAGGGAGAGCCCACATACGAGCAGAAGGCGACCGCGGAGTACGTGAAGCGTGTCGCCCACGTGGACGCAGAGAAGGCAAGGGATGCCGTTAAGAAGCTCGTTGAACTGGGTCTTTCAGAGGAACTTGCCGTAAAGATCGTGAACATCTGGCCAAGGGACAGGATAGACCTCTACACCGTGCTCGCCAAGGAAGAGGGAGTCACAGAGGATCTCTATGACAAGATTCTCGAGGCACTTCAGGATTAGGGGAGGACATGAAGGAGGACTACGCCCTCGTCTTGGACTATCTTCCAATGGGGAAGCCCGCAGACCCGCGGGCTACACCTATCGCCCAGGTTCTCGGTACTCAGTACTATACCCTTCTTGAACTGGTCCCAAAGCCCGGTGCAGACATCCAGATTTTTGAAAAACTGTACATAGGGAAGGGCGAGCGTCCAAAGGTCCAGGTCATAAAGGGGAGGATCCGCTACGATGATCTCACCTCTCTTGCGAAGTCCAACCTCGAGGAGGCGATAAGGAGAATAGTCCTTGAGAGAGAGGAAGAGTACGTGCGTTTCTTCAACGAGGCACGGCCCATCACGATCCGCCTCCACTCCCTTGAACTCCTCCCCGGTATAGGGAAGAAGCACCTGTTCCACATCCTCGACGAGCGCGAGCGAGAGCCCTTCAAGTCCTTCGAGGACATAAGGAAGAGGGTGCCGCTGCTTGGTGACCCGGTCCGCATCATCGTCCACCGCATCATGAAAGAGCTCACAGAGCCCTGCAAGTACTATCTCTTCGCACGCCCGCCCGGCCGGTGATCCCGTGCTCCTCGTCCCCGACCTGAGGAAACTGATGATCAAATACCGTATCCCTCCTTCTCTCCTGCGCAAGGAGGTACTCGTGGACACCGAGTTCATAGAGGAATTCGCGGGGCACGGCGACGTCGTCTTCCCCCACGCCTTTCCCGGTTTCGTCTTCAGATACGTCGGTGGCACGGCCCTGGACGCCGAGCCCATGCGCTCCGCTCTCCGCCAGGAGTACCCGCACGTTTCCGTCCCCGATAGCGAGCCCGAAGAGTTTCCCTCAGGTGTAAACGTGTTCGTCGAGGCACCCCCGGAGCGGACAAGGGACGTCATCACGAGAGCCGTTCTTCTGGGGTTTGAACACGTGTTTGGCGTGGCAAGGGAGAGCGTGGTACTTTCCGTTACTGCAGAGCCGGGCTGGAAAGAGTACTCCGCCCTTTCGGCACTTGTCCAGACGTTCTACGAAGTTGTTGACGCTTACCGCCTCCCCTCCGATGCTTTTTATCCGCATCCCCGCGGGAGCATGGCCGGCTTCTTCTTCAAAAGGGTTCGGGAATACGGGGACGTTGAAGGTTATTACAGGTTCCTCCAGTGCATTTTCCAGAACAAGAGGAAGCGGTTGTCCAATATGGGTTTTGATGACGATCGGCGGCCCTTTGAGCTGGAGCCACGGGAACTGCTGGAACTTTATGAAACCACCGGGCGGTAGTTTCGCCCTTTCTGACATATTTATATGTGGGTTATGCCATTTTTCTTCGTGGCCTCCGCGGAGACGAAAAAGAAGAAGAAAATGAGCTCCGACGAGCTCGAACTGAAACTGGAAGAGTTCTATAACTCACTCGAGGAAGACGAGAAGATGGAGAAGCTTGAGGATATTCGCCGCCTTGCAGCGGAGAGCAAGGAGCTTCTGCGAAAGGTGGACGCTCTCGTCGAACTTCTCCTGCGTGCGGCCCAGGAACCTGGCGAAGAGGAGGAATACGGGGCACTTCTCACGGAAATATCACATTCCGTTTCCGAGATAGAGGAGAAACTACGCTCTTTGGAGGAGCTCCAGAAGAAGCTGGACGCCGTCTCTCCTGAGTTCGAAAAGGTGCGTTCCAGCATCGAAGAGTTAAAGACGTTTGTCTCATCCTCTGTAACACGCTCTCTGTCCGACGTTACCCCGAAGATAGACAAACTCGCCGAGATTCTTCCATCCATTTCTGAACGCATGGCGCGATTAGAGGAACAGGCGGAGAAGCTGGACAAGCTCGACGGCCTTGACGACCTTTACAAGAAGAACGCAGAGATGTACGACCAGGTCATTTCGCTCCGCTCATCCCTCCAGACAGCCATGGACGAGCAAACGAAGATCCTGTCCCGGCGTCTGGCCGCCGTGTATAAAAAGGTCCGCACCCTCGAGGAGGTCCAGAAGACCCTCGAACGCGTTGCCGAGGACACGGGTAAGGTGGCCACTACACCCGAGAAACTTGAAGAGATCCGTTCCAAGCTCCCTGAGATCACATCTGCGGTTGAGGAATTACGATCTAAGCTTTCCGACATAGAGTCGCAGTTGAAGGAGATTGAAGATCTTCGTGCCAAGATCGACACCCTCGTGATCGCTGTGGATCACGTTCCCGAAAACGTGTCTTCCCTCATCGAGGAGCACACCTCACGTCTGGAGACGGGGATCACATCCGTCCCGCAGGAGATATCCGAGGAACTCCAGAAGAGTACCACCTCCATCGTTTCGAAAGTGGAGGAGGTCGAAGAGAAACTCTCAGAAATAGATGAGCTAAAGGCGGAGCTTGCAGAGGTAAAGAAACTGGTTGCCGCACGCGACAAGGACAGGGAGTGGATGGAGAAGCAGTTCGAACTCCTCGAGAAGGAACTGGAGTCGCTGAACCTTGCCGTTGAGGCGGTACAGCAGGCCATCGCGGGATCTCTGGACGAGAGGAAGGAGGCAATCCAGAAGCTCGCAAAACGCACCGAAAAGATCATCCAGACGCTTCACCAGCTACAGTCCACCGCCTCGAAGGAAGACGAGGAGCGCATTGCAAAGCTCCACCAGTACCTGCAGGGCATGTTCTCATCGCTTTCCGAGGCTATCGCCCACATCTCTGCCCAGGAGGAGGCGGAGCACAAGCTGTTCGAGGACTACGTCAAGCATATCGACGAACGCATGGAGGAGCTGGAGAACCTGTTGAAGGAGGACGTTACGCCATCTACGGTTCAGGCGGTTCGCGAGGAGCTGTCCGAACTGTCAAAGAAGCTCGTCTCCATCACCGATCTCATTCACAGGAACAGCACCCTGTTAAAGAAGCACTCGGGGGACGTGGCGGATCTCATTGCCCGCTTCCGGGCCCTTGACGAGCATCTGGCGAAGGTGGAGGAGTCCGTCTCCACAACGCCTGCCAAGCTGGCAGAGCTGCAGAAGCACATAGAGAAGGAGATAGAGAACCTCCGCGAGGCGATCCAGTCCGCTTCCCGCGAGCTCAGGAAGCACCGCGACTCCGAGGTGTCAAAGCAGCTGCAGGCACTCAAAGATTCCCTATCCATCATTCACTCGGAACTTATTGGCATCCTGGAGGCGGTCAAGAAGCACGACGTCACTTCGAAGCTCGCCGAGTTATCCTCACGTATTGAGGAGCTCCACAAGGCGGTGGAGGAGGGCAGGGCAGATCAGAAGTCAGCGAACAGGGAACTGGCCGACATCGAGGAGCAGATAGCACAGATATCTTCCGTCATATCCGATGCAGACGTCAAGGCGGTGAAGTCGAAGCTGGAGGACATATACAGGGCGGTGGACAGCGTTGCCGATAGCGTGAAGAACGCCCGCGCGATTCTGGACGAGAAGGAACTCAAGGAGATCATAAAGGATATAGAGGCGTTGCGGGCATACGTCCGCGAGGTTCGCGAGGCAGGGCTGGCGGACGAGCTGGACGAGATCCGCTCGAAGATTAAGAAACTCCGTGCTCTCGTGGAGGCAGAGGTAGAGGCGGTCAAGAAGGGCAATGTTCATCATGCCGCTGTGCTAGACCACCACTCGGACGTGAAGCGTCTGGTCATCCCCGTCACGCACACGGCTACCCACGTCAAGGCGGTGGCGAACGCCAAAGAGGCACACGCGAGGAAGATAAAGTCCTCGGCAGTAGCCCTCGCCGAGAAGACGGGGTCACCGCACGCGCACATCGTTGCCACCCACTCTGACCGCATAATACGGACCGCGAAGACCATGAAGGAGATAGAGCGTCTGGTGAAACGGCTGCAGAAGAAGGTGGACGAGGTCGAATCCGCGGCTAAGGAGAAGAAAGGCAGTGCCGCAAAGGAGGAGTTATCCACGGTGGCCGAGCGCGATCTAATCCTCGCCACTGCTGCCCAGATAGCCAAGATTGTTAAGAAGATGAAGAGGGGCGAGCAGAAGAGATCTGACGAGATCGCAGAGGAGCTGGGGATAAGGGAAGACGTCGTTAAGAAGGCAATGGACAGGATAGCGGAGACAGGCGAGCTTGCTGTCGAGATAAAGAAGCCCCTTCTCCCCATCTTCAAGGGGCACTACACCCTGATCCGGTTATAACCACTTGTTTTCATCTTTTTAGAGCGATGATGACTGAACGGGCAGGCTGACCCGTGATGATAAGGAGGTGAACTGAGCAACATTTTTATATGTACTTTTCCTTTTTCTGCCGAGGTGATTACGGATGAAAGGTGTATCACCGGTTATAGCCACGGTCCTTATGGTGGCAGTAGCCATCGCCGCCGCAGTAGTGGCCTACTCCTGGTTCAT
>JASUTF010000019.1 GCA_030445695.1 Candidatus Iainarchaeum sp. | reverse complement strand
GGGTGCTCGAGTACGTCCGTGTGGTGTTTACCGTAAACTGCTGCTTTCTTGTGGATCTCAGTCAGCAGCCACTTGGTAAATGCGTCCCCGAGGTCATAGTAGGAGGTGACTTTGTTGGTCATTGCCCAGAAGTCCCTGTCCTTTCCTACAAGCCGTTTCTGGTCCAGCGTTTTGAGTATGTGATACAGGGCCACGTCCCTTGCGTCCCAGTCGTTCTTTCCGAATATGTGCTCGTGGACCTCTTTTTCATACTCTTTCCAGCTTTTCTCCCCCCGCAGGACCGCTTCATACGTCTCCTGCAGGGGGTGCTCTATGCTGACTTCCTCTATGGCTTTCTTGTACCTTTTCAGCATTTCGCGATCCACCGGCTCAATCAACGCCCACTGCCTCCCTTATCTCCTCATACGTCTCCCTTATCGCTTCCTGATAGTCCTTTTTGCCCTCTGCTATGGCGTCCAGCGTTTCCTCAAGCTCTCTGGTCCGCTCTTCCGATACAAGCTGGCCATAGTTTGTGGAGAGGTACTCGTAGACCCTTATTCCAAGCGGCGTCGGGAACAGGCGTTTCTTGGTCTTTGATTCTCTAACGTATCCCCGATCCAGCAGCTTCTGTATGATCGTGGCGTATGTAGACGGCCTTCCTATTCCCCTTTCCCGCATAAGGGCCACGAGGTCTGCCTGGGAGTATAACGGAACGGTGGCCATCTTGAACGTTCTTATTTCCTCCGGCATGTATTCTCCTTCCTCTATTTTTGCCGTTCTGAGGGGCCTGATGAGCGTCCAGCCCGGTTCGACAACCTCCTCAATGATCGTGGACTCTGTTTTCAGCTCGCCGAGTTCATAAACCACGTCTGCCTTCTTCACGACCGCCTCCCTCATCTGCGATGCCATGAAACGCTCGAATATGATGGAGTAAAGGTATAGATGGCTCTTCGTCAGCCCCTGAATATTTAACTCACCCTCGCGGAGCAGGCGTATAAGTGTATCCGTGTCCATGGGCTTGGTCGGTCTTATGCACTCGTGGGCCCCTTCTTCACCCCATGGCCGCCCCTTGTAGTACTCCTCTCCGAAACGCTGGGTTATGTACTCTTTCGCGAGGGCCATTCCGGCGGGGGACACGTGTGTGGAGTCCGTTCTGTGATACGTGATGAGACCTGCCTCGAAGAGGTCCTGCGCCAGCTGCATGATGTCCTTTGCCCCGAGTCCCATTCTCTCTCCCGCCTCTCGCAGCATGGCGTCGGTGGAGAACGGTGGTGCCGGATTGACGTGTTCTTCTCTGCGGTTCTTGATCTTTACCACAAGTTTCTTCCCTTCCGCGTACTTCTGTGCTTCCGTCTGTGTTGCAAAGGGCGTCTCGAAGCTCACCCTCACTCCGTCTGCACGAGCGTCGATGAACACGCGGACGCTCTTCTGGTGCTCGTCGTAGCGTTTTACCACCCAGCCCAGCACGGGGGTCTGCACACGTCCCGCGGACAGCGTGTTGTTGTTGAACGCTTCCCAGAGTTTCTTTGACAGCTCAAAGCCAATCCACCTGTCCTCCACACGCCGGACGATCTGTGCGTTCACAAGATTCTCGTTGATTTCCCTGGTCTCCTCCAGTGCGCGCAGGATTGCCGATCTCGTGACCTCGTGGAATTCCGCCCTCGTTATCGTCGGCACGTATGGACTTATGGCCAGCGCGGTGTCCCACGCTATCTTCTCACCCTCGCGGTCAGGGTCCGTGCCTATTATGACGAAATCGCTCTCCAGGGCGAAGAGGCGGAGTGCATTGACCCTCCATATTGCATCGTCCAGATATTGGTCAGATCCGCAGACCGGACACTTGTCCTCCACGGTCTGGACGCCGCAACGCCTGCATAACTTTATGGTCGTGTATACTGGCACGAACCGTTCCCCAACAAGGACGCCGTGGAACCCCCTGTCCGTAACGAGATCGAACATGTGTCCCTTCGTGGCGATGATGTTGAGAACGTACTTTCCCGTGGCCACCTCGTAGGCCCTTATGTTCCCTATGCGGTATGTGGATGGCGAGCCGAAGAACCGTGCAATGGTTCTTGCCTTGTTTGGCGATTCGACAACGAATAGCACCGTTTTAACAGGGTCCTCCATGATTCTGCCTTTCTTCCTTCTCTCTTCCTCTAACTGCCTCTTTATCTCTTCAATGTTCACTTCCTGCAGTGGTGCGAATTCCTCGTCGAGCACGTAGCGCATGTATCTCCTTAGCTGGCCGAAGACGCGTTCATCGTCCACCAGAACAACGGAGAAGCCCGGAGTAATCCCACCGGCGTACATCCTTGATGTTCTTCCCGTTGCCTGTATATACGTCTTCGCGTCCGCTATGAGTATCTTTGGAACGCCCTCCTCCTCTATTATCACGACGTCCTCACTCTTCTTCAGCTTTTCCAGTATATCTCTGTTCTCGAGGAGCTCTTGGAGCAGCATCTTCCCCCTTTCGACGTCCTCTTCCCTGTTCCTTCTTCTGATCTGATTGGCGAGTCGCCTCAGCTCCGTGGCTCTCTTCTGGTCCTCCAGAACATCTGCAACCACGTCTAACATGTATGCTACACGTCTCGGCGGGGCGTTCTCGAAGCGCAGGGTAAACTTGAACTTCGGTACCCCCGTGAACACAGTGTATTTTATGACTTCTGGCAGGTCTATCCCGCGGACGAGAACGCCGTAGTATGCGGCCATGCCAACGGCTACGTCTATCTCCCCCTTCTGGAGTGCCTCAAGGACCTTCTGGGCGTTTTCAGAGGTGGCAAGCATCGCTTTGACACCCACCCTGTTCAGATGTTCTGTTAACTCTTTTGCAAAGTCCTGCCCCTGATCCACGGGTACGAAGACCAGTCCGCCGCTGCCCAGTTTCTTCACGAGTTCGACTGTCTGCCTCCTCGGGTCTTCCAGGGTCGTGTACGTGTTTATAATGTTCCTTAGGTTTGCCCTCGTGCTTCCAATTTCGAACTCCAGCAGTTCTCTGAAGAGTTTGACGCGGATCCCTGCCGCACGGCCCGTTGCGGATGCCACGATGATCTGGCCTACTCTGTTTTTCTCCTTGAACGCCTCGATCTTCCCCTGAAGCTCATTAACCCTTTTCCTAAGTTTCTGATCGTTGGGCCGGAACGCCAGCGTGAACTTCGCCTTTATGAGCTCGTATGCGTCGTTCAGGATCTCCTCCGTGAAGCCGAGGAGCATGAGAACGCGATCGATGTTTTTAGACGCCCGCAGGAACGCGTCAACGTCATCTATGAACACGAGATCGAAGGGCACATGTTTTATCTTGTCGAAGTTGCGCGTGAGGAACTGTGACGTCGTAACGAGGATGTCGAACTCCCCCTCCTTCAGCGCTTTGTTTGCCTCCTCCCTTTCCTTCTTCCCCATCTTCCCGTGTATCGTCAGGATTCTTGCATCGGTTCCCGAGCGTTCTGCATACTCCTTTAGACGCTGACTTACCTGCTGGAGGAGGGTAGACGTTGGCAGGATGAAGTAGATCTTCTCTCCCTCTCTGGCGAGGTAGAGACCGAGTGCCATGCCGAAGGCCGTCTTTCCTATGCCCGTCGGCGCTACAATGGAGAAGGACTTGCCCAGAAACACACGCTTTGCCCATGTCCTCTGGGCGCTCCACAGTTCCGACCCTATTGCCCGCTTGAAGAACTCGTTGAAGTCCTTTAAACGGGAAACAACCTCGTAGACCGTTCTATACTTCTCGAGACGATCGTTCTTCACAAGGCGGTCGTATATCTCGAATACGAGTTCCTCATACCTCTCTGAGTGGACCTCTTCAGGGATGCAAACATCACAGGGGTTCTTTATGCGTAGGCGCGTGTCCTTTATCTCTCCCTCGCAGTTGGGGCAGAGGTTGACGAATATGGCCTTTTCATTCATTGTATACCCTCCTTACAATATTGGGGTCTATCTCTTTTTCACCCTTCCACAGTTCCTTCCTCCACGCCTCCAGGAAGAGATTGTCAAGATCCCTGTGCTCCGCCGCCGTCTTTATCTTCACCCCGTACTCCTCCCCCTTCGCGTAGATGGGGAAGTTCTCCTCCCGCTTTAGATCCCTGGTAAGGTGGTGATCCAGTATTATCTCACGGACGTCTGTCTTCTCCATTATGCGTTCAAGGTTTCGCAGGGCGGCGTCCCTGCTATCGACGGAGAAGCGGTAGCCCAGAAAATACGTGGGCGGCCCGTCCATGATGATGGTCTTCGGATTCTGCTCAATGATCCACTCCGCTGCCCCCTCACTCACGGGCCCCTGGATGTCGGAGGAGAACAGAAGGTCCCCGATCTTCACGGCGATGACGTATCCCAGCTTTGTCCCTTCCGGCCCGTGTGGCAGCGGCGGCGAGAAAACGATCTCTTCGGGCCCTATGTCGAATCTCTTCCCGTCCGCGGGGATCGCTTCGTATTCCAGGAGCGCTGCCCTCTTCCTTTGAGAGAGGTTTATGTTGTTCTTCGGATCCTTCACGAATAAGGTCTTTCCCTCCAGCGGGAGGCCAGGGTCGTAGTGATCCCAGTGGTAGTGCGTGAACACAACGATGTCCGCACCTTCTACCTCCCTTCTGATCAGATCCGTGGCGTAAGCCAGCGCCTGTTCCTCCAGTTCGTGCGGGGGAAGACCATACTTTCTTGGGCCGAGGGCGGCACTGGGGTCTATTAGAATCTTTACTCCGCCCGCGTCAACGCTCGTTGCGAGGGACCGGACCCCCAGCGAATCGGAGGCCAAAACCCTGAACTTCACGGGAAAATACGGGTTACAACCCCTTTTATAAACTGTCGTGATCCCTTCCATTGGACGTACCGAGGTGTACAAAATGGAAGTTGCGAATTTGGGTCCGTCCACGAAGAACGTGGACGTGACTGTGAAGGTTGTAGAGGTTGTGGAGGACAAGGAGATTACCTCCCGCAAGGATGGAAGGACGCACCGTCTCGTGGAGTACCTTGTTGGCGATCCAAGCGGTTCCGTCATCATGTCGCTATGGGACGATAGCGCAGAGGCAGTTCAGCCCGGCGATTACGTTCACGTGGTCAACGGCTACACGACGGTGATCCGCGGCCATCTTCGCCTGAACGTTGGCAAGTATGGCAGCATGGAGAAGGTAGAAGGGGACTTTGAGGCGAACACGGAGAACAACGTGTCTGACAAGGAGTTCCCCATGCCCAAGCGCTATGATTTCCCGAGCCGTGGGCGTTCCTTCGGGGGAAGAGGTCGTTACTGACCTTCTTTTTCCCCTTTCATGTTCTCGTAGATTTTTAGCGCATCTTTCTTTGCCGCCTCTTCGGTTATAATGTATATCGGGTGCTCTTTGCCCAGTTTCTGTATTCCGCCGTGGTAATACCGTCTGCCGACAAGTGCGCAGAGCAGGGCGTCCCTCTCATGCCTGTTATGTATTCCGAGCACCTTCCTGACCATCTTCACGTCTAAGATCTTCGGACGGAACGCAGAGGGGAACGTCTCTATTGTTTTTACCTTCCATCTTTTTCTGAGACGTTCCGCTCTCTCTGCAAGTGCTCTCATGCTCTCCATGGTGAGCGGGAGCGGTCTTTTGCCCCTTTTGATTAGTGCTTCCTCTCCATCTCTCCATGGCCCTTCCGACGTTCCCAGTGGCGCGTCTACCACCACGAGGTCCGGTGCCTCCTTCTGGATGGACTCTACGATCTCTTCATCGCTCTTGACGGTGATGCACCTTGTTCTCCAGTCCTCAAACACGCAGATGCCCGTTGGGTTCTTTTCAGAGGCGGCCAGATCCACTCCCACGATCTTCATGCTCCCAGCTCCCTTTTTATGAAAGCGCGTAATGCCTTTGTTCCCTCCTTCTGGGCGATTCGTGCCAGCTCGTAAAGGGAGTGACGCTTGACGATCTCGTAATATGCCTTAATCGCCAGTATCTTCCCATCCGTTTCCCTTTCCAGATCGATGCATGCCCTGTATACGATGTCCTGGATCTTGGCGGCGAACTTTGAGTCGGTTGAGTCGGCCAGATGCACTATCTGCCCCTCTGGCGTTGCGAGGACGTTGAATCCATGTGCTTCCGCACACACCCGTATCAGGTACTCCGGCGCTCCCCTGTGCGACAGTTCCGCAATGAGTGCGAAGTCGTGCTGTAAATACCAGTCCTCACGCTGGCGGAAGCCCCCCGTCACGTCGTCCCACTCGTACTGGTAGTACTTGAAGATGTCGTGGAGGAGTGCCGCGCCGATGATGTAGTCCCTTTGGACGTCGTAGCCGTAGAGTTCGGAAAAGGCGTTTGAGAAGTGCTTCGCCAGGATGGTAACGCCCACGGTATGGTCCAACAGCCCGCCGGGGTATGAATGATGTGCTTTCGGGGCTGCGGGGGATTCTTCTATGCTGATCTTCGGTTCAACGTCTGCAAACGTTATCCTCGGGTTTCTGAGGATATCAGTAACGGCGTTTCTAACGGTTGCCTCCTTTATTTCTTTCTCTGCCACGTGCAGGAGGTCAGACATCTTTGCCATGATAGAAATTGGAGGGATGGAGATAAAAGGCAGCGGTCGGCGAGTGCTTACCCTCCTCATCGATCGGGCGGAGGTTCATCTCCCCATCCCGCTGCCCTCAATCTACTGTTGGCACGCTCTTCTCAAAAACCCTGCACACGCCGGACTCCTCGATCCGTTTCCCACCCTTCTCGTAGGAGATTTTGAAAATGGTGGTCCCGTTCACATCCGCCTCGCACACCTGCTCCGTGCCCGCGAACATCTCGTCGTATTGGCACGTCTTCCCGGCGATGCTTACGCTCACGTTCTTCACGTGTTCATCCGCGTTTATCTGAACTATGGCCTTCCCACCCTCCACGGAGCACCATGCATGTAACCCCGCTTCAGCGTGCATCCGCGGGAGCACCTCGAAGAAGTACCAGTGGGCTACGACAAGAGCAACGATCAGGGCACCGGTTCCGAGAAGCAGCAGCCCAATGTCCTTTGCCTTCCACTCCCGTGCCATGATAAAAGGACGTGTTTCTTCTTTTTATTTTTATGTGGTGATGAAGGAGGTTTCGGCTGACGCCAGGATGATGAGAGATAGCAGTGCTGATAATCCTCATCGCTTTAAAGCATTCCTCCAATGCATTCTACTGCTATCTTGTGCTCCGGTGGTGTAGCCCGGTCAAGCATTCGGGCCTTTCGAGCCCGAGACCCGGGTTCAAATCCCGGCCGGAGCATAACCGCCGTGTCAGTTAACGCCACGGCGAGGGCGACGCTTCGGTCGCCCGCACCACTGGGCGTGGGGTCGCAGACCCCACTCACATTCGTCCGGCCAAAGAACTTGGCCTTCGAATCCCGGCCGGAGCATAACATCACCTTTTATTAATCCATTTCCCCCTCTACTTTACGTTCACGTTCGAGGAGGTGCTCGCTTGGGAATTAGAAAGAAGGACACATCCCGATTCAAGAAGCCCCACGCAATGCAGCGCTGGAAGTGGAGAAAGAAGAAGATGCGCCGCCTTAAGAGAAGGAGAAGGCGTGCTCGCCGCTGATTTTCTTTCTCTTTCTGTTTCCGTATTCGTATTTTAGAGAGTAGTGTGCGCGGCCCTCGTGACACCGGCTCATCGTTTTCTCCCCGGGCGCAGCCAGGCCGCAGAATTATTGTGCACAGTAAACCCTAAAAGGCAATCAAAACAAAGAAGAAGAAAGGGGGCTTTTTTGGCGTTACGCGGACTTCAGTGTAACGATCTGGCCACTCTGGATAACCTCTGGCGCGTAACCGCTGACGATGAGGTCCTGCGTGTACGGTGTTCTGAGGATGATCTTCCAGTCCTCACCTTCCTTGAGTGGTGTCGTCAGGTTGAAACCGAGCGTGTAGAGCTCACCGGACTCAAGGTAGCGGTCAGGCGTACCACCGTCGTTGTCAGAAGACCTGTCGCTGATGACCTTGAACTGGTTTGCGGGTATGCTTGCGATGTTCGCGTAGGTCTCGGGCGTGTTGTTGAAGTCGAACTTTTCGTAGACCGTACCGCCTGCTGCTGTCCAGATCAGTGTGGAGTCAAGCATGTCTACTGTGTCAGAACCAGGTGCCAGCTCAACACCGACCATGATGCTGTTGATCTCTCCATCTGCCCTGGAGATACCCTCGACCTGGCGGGCTGCGAAGCCCATCGTTGCCTTCTCCATGGTCTTCTGGGACACTGCGAGCGACTTGGACTGCAGGGCGTTCGTTGTGCTCACAAGCACGAACGCCGCAAGTGCTGCTGTAATCACCAGCGCTATAAAGATAACCAGAGTTCCAATTGCCTGTTGGCCCTTCATGTTTTATCCCTCCGTTTTTTGTCGCTAAAATATGTTTTCCCGCTTTAAAAAACTTAATCCGCCGTTCCCCACTTTTTTTCACGGATTGGTAGTTACAAATCCCCTCTTATATGGCGAACGAGGATATATCGATGACAATACCGAACTTGGGCTCTACACGGAACTTTATGATCTTTGAGACCTCTCGTTCCGTTCTTTTCCATCTCTGCACAAGAATAACGTTCTTTATGTCTTCCGCGGCCTGCTCTAGCTTTGTTATCAGGTAGTTGTCCGCTATTTCTCTCAATGGTTCGAGGAGGCGCTCGTCCGTCGCCTCCGGGTCGGCCGTTATCACAATGCTCTTCCCCTTGAGCACTTCTTTCTTGAGCTTGTTCAAAAACTCGAAGACCGATTTTTCATCAACGCCCTCCTCGGGGAGCATGAGCGTTATCGTGTCGATGATCGTGACGTCTGTCTGGTATATGATGTCCGCCTTTGCCAGCCGCTTCAGGAGGTCCTTCTTCTTCTTTAACTTCCGGACCGTTGCGGGATAGACGGGAAAAAAGCGGAACTGCCCGTTCAGAACGTATGGCGTTATATTGTATTTCAGGGACATCATCTGTTTCATGAACTCCGGGAGGGAGAGTTCCGTGGAGACGTATGTCACGGAGTGCCCGTTCACAAGGAGGCCATAGGCAATTCTCTGAGCCAGAATTGTCTTTCCCGAGCCGTCTCCTCCTTCGATAAGGGTTATACTACCCTCTGCTATACCACCGCCCAGTCGGCGCCCCAGCTCATCTCGATCGATCTCTATGGAGTACATCTTACCCCTTGCCCTGGAACTCCTTGATCTGGAGGATGTAGTCGAGGGACTTCATGTGATCCTCCGGGTCCAGCTGCACCGGTTCGGGCACCTCTGGTTCCACATCCACCTTTATGCCATCGGCGTACCTCTGGAGAACCTCTGCAACTTCGGGGGAGATCCACTTAATATCCACGTAGTATTGAAGCACATCCTTCACGCCGGCATGTCCTACCCGCTCAACAACGAACTGCATCCAGTCCAGTATCGTCTGAATGACCTTGGGGTTCGTCAGGTCTAGCCCGGGGAGAACCACTTCCTCCTCCTTCTCCTCTGGCTGGGGAGCAGGTATCGGAGCGGGTGCCGGTTCTACCTTCTTCGGCTTCGGTCTTGCCACTGCCTTCTCTTCCTCGTCGAGGAACGGGTTCATCTGGTTGGTCAGGAGCTCGTAGACGGATGCGAGCTGTGCGAGGTTGTTCTCTATGGCGTCCATCTTCTCTGTCAAGCTCTTCAGAGTGCCACGGAGTGCGTTTATGGAGTCCTTCATCTTGTCAACGTCCTTTCTGAGGTCCTCTACCTCCACCGTTATGTCCTTTCCCGCGGACGTTGCTCCGCCTGCGGGGGCCGCCGGTGCGGCCGGGCCCTGTGCAGCAGGGGCGACTGGGGCAACCGGTTGAATAGCCGGCTTGTTTGCAGCAGGTGCTCCCGCGCTCTTCTTTCCGCCCAACAGGTTTTCAAACACTCATACCACCTCCAGGATCATGATGTTGGGTATATGAGCACGTACCCCTTGTCCAGACCCGCGGGGACGCGGATCTTCATGGGGTTTGACCATCCATCAGCAACGTATAGGTCTATTGTGATGTACGTGGAAGAAGGAACGGGTTCGGGCAGGGGGTAAATAACGTATGCAGTCTGTCCGTCAGATAGCGTGTATATATCGTCCTTCCCGTCGCAGTTCTCCCAGACGACTGTGAACTTCGTGGGATCGCGGTTGGCTGCGACGTCCGCCCTTGTTACAGG
>JASUTF010000005.1 GCA_030445695.1 Candidatus Iainarchaeum sp. | reverse complement strand
GAGAAATCACCGTTAGGGGTTGAGATCATAGACACGGAATACAGGTTGCCCGCTATTCGTTCACCTTTGTCGAGAAATCACCGTTAGGGGTTGAGATCCACCACCTCTCCTCTATACTCCTTTCCACCTCGTCCTTCACGGTCGAGAAATCACCGTTAGGGGTTGAGATTCCTCGAAAACCCCTCGTTTTGTGTCGAACTCTCGCATTTCGGTCGAGAAATCACCGTTAGGGGTTGAGATGTCTATTTTCTCCCAGAACCTTTCCCAGATGTCCACGGTCATGTCGAGAAATCACCGTTAGGGGTTGAGATTTCTTCAAGGTCTTAACCCTCCGTTTAGATGATTTCTTCGGCTTATGTCGAGAAATCACCGTTAGGGGTTGAGCCCCTCCTCATCGGCATTCTGCCCGCCCCATGCCTCGGAGTCGAGAAACAGCCGTTAGGGGTTGAAACCTCTGCGGGTATTCGCATATGTGCGCCACTTCGCACGCCGTGTTCTTAGTCGAGAACTGCCGCAGGGGTAAATACAGGCACCGCAGTAGCATCCATCACTGTTACGGTTCTAGTATGCCAAGAAATCGTCATACTGACAAGCAAGCATTCGAGCGTAAGATAAGCAGGGTGAAGAAAAGAAGTCAAACAAGCTCCAGGGCGCCGGGGAAGAATTTCTGTCCTGAACGAACTGCAGCGGGAACTGTGCAGGGGAGTGGCCAGCACTGTGCACGGCGACCGTGCCCAAAAAGTCCAGGACGCGGCTGGTCTCTGAGCAAATATCCAACTGTTTTCGTGGCCCAGCCCGCGTTCCTGCCAACAAAGACCAGTTTGTCCCCCCTTGGGAACACGACGCCCAGTCCATCATAATGCTGGGAAACCCACTGCAAAACCTTCGCATTCCATTCAGTCCAAATACGGAGAATGTCGTCTATCGAAGAGATTTGAAGGTTGTCTAGGAACGTGCCCCGAGCAAGGTCGTCCCAAAGCCCTGAATCAAAACCGATTCTAACAAGGAACTCCCCATCCACTGCGTATTCGTGGTATCCAGAAGGTATCGTCCGACCAGTAGACACGCGAAGGGTCTCAAGAAGTTCTGTCGTCACGGATGTACCCGCATCGCCAACAGACAACGCACGGAACGGATCGGCGTGTGGAGAGCCCACGGTTCGCTGGTACCACTTGGAAAAACCGTGCTTCTTGTCATACCTGCCGGAGTAAACGTAGGATAACAGATTCTGAAGCGCACCAACATTATTTTCAATGGCTGCACCGATTATTGCGGTTCTAATACATCCCTTTATGCTGCTGCCAGGGAGGTAGACGTTGCCATTACCATCTCGGATGAAGAATATGATATCACCACGGGGGCGAGTCCCGGAAACGCTAGGAGCGTTCGGAGGAACCGTGTAATCGTTGTCAGAGAAGGGAGAATAGCCCCTGAACGCTTGGGAGAACAAATCACGTAGCTGCTTCAAGCTGTATTTCTCTGCAAGTTTATCCAAGTCCAGGACTGTAACCTTGCCGTTCTTTATTCTCCAAAATCCCGCGGGAATACGCCCGTTAGCATCCGAAACGTGAACGGGATGCACTACCTTCAACAAGATTTCCTTATTCTCCATTACAGCTCACCTTCAGGAACAGCGGTCGGGCGAAGAGCTTCGCTTCGAAACCGCGTGCATCCTCTCCAACAGATATGTCGCCAGACGTGTATTCCCCGTATGACAAGTAACTACCCGCGCCGTAAACGCCGAAAGACTTTCTCATCATTACCTCTGTAGTTGCATCCTGCCAGAAAACCCATTTCTCATAAACAACGGGATAATGTTTAGGTGGAACATCTCCAGGCAGCGCGAGTGATAAGAGAATGCCCGAATCCGTGGAGAGTGCCGGCCCGGAATATTGCTCAACTCTCACGGACGCGGGTTCAACAGCAGCACCGTGCGATTTGTTTCCTCCGAAGGCAACACCGTGGAGGAAGTTCTTGAGATCTTCAGAAATCTTCTGGGCTGCATCGTCGTCGGGATGGTATATAATGAACGCGAAATCCTGGACAACACTGTTACCCGACACAACGTACCAGCCCCGCTCGAAGTAAAGATTTGAAGCTCTTGTAATACGGTCAAGTGCGTTACGAGGCACAATAAACGTCTCCAACTCCGCTGAGACGCTACCGAGATTACAGGGATCCTCGGAGAATAACCTGCCTGCTTTCACCATGCTCCTGGTATCTTTCAACAGTTCTTTCCTCCACAACAAAGACGTAGATACTGGAAACAGCACCCTCTCATTAACTACTGGGAGAAGTCCGGAAACACGAAGATTCTTGTCCTGAACTCCCAAATTGTATAAAGTGGAAAGAATGGCGTGGGCGTCAGGATACGAACCATACGCCCTCCCAGACAGTTTAAACCACACCTTGTAGGCAGGCATGGCGATCACTCGCCGATATTGTATTCTTTTGAAAGAGCCGCCGCTTTGCTCCTGACATCATCGGTTCCGAAGCCCGGCGGGTAAAACTCTGGGGGATCCACCTTCACGGAAACCCTACCGTATCCACGAGTCCCGTGCCCGCCGATGTAGTCCCTGACAAGCAGCTCCAGTGCTTCCTCAAGATATTTTATATCGTCGAGGTCGATGTTCTCATAGACGTTCATTATAATGTAACCCTCGAACTTCGTACCGGCGGGAACGCGCTCTATGAAGCGGGGGTTCGCCGCGCTGGTAACGCGATCGAGTGCGTTCTCTCCCTTTATCTCATAGTCATTGTCAGCCCCCCAGTTAATGACCTTGAAGTCTGTTATCTGAAGGCGGGTCGGCTCTGATTCCTCCTTGTTGCCCGGCTGGCCAAAGAGACGACAGATAAAACTGACGTCCTTTCCGGTTTCTTTCATGTATTTGGCACAGTCCTCAAACTGGACGATTTCCTTCTTGGAAATCCTGAATCCCATGGATTCCAATTTCTTCTTTATATCACCATCGGACCTGCCGCTGGCATGGTACTGCTTGACCGCACTTAAATCGAGATACCTTGCCTCCAAAAGAGAGCGGAGTTTCCCTTTTACAGAACTGCCGGGAATGTATGGTTCACCCGTAACTGGGTCTTTTACTACCGGTGAGTCAGGAGCACCTATCTCGTAGACAGAGGCAGATCCTCCTACATGCAAACCCGTTTCTGCACGGATAGTTACCTTCCAGACGATCTTCCCTTTGAGGTTATATGCCATCACGATCACCCCGTCAAAGATACAAGTACCTCGAAGAAGCGAACGAACCTCTCTATCCTCTCCTTCTCGTCAAGCGTAGAATCGATCAGGAGCCCATCAGCCACGTTCTGTATTAGACGGGATATGTCGTCCCTGCGCCTCGCAGCAGTGTGTGCGACAGACGCGTAGATCTTCGCTATCACTCTGTTGTAGTCCCGGGACCCTTCAGCATTTTTGTAGTATTTGTTTACAGTTTCAAAGAGTTTGCGGATAGCGGTCCTAGAAGCAGTATCGCCACTTAAGCGCACTGAGCGGGAATTCTTTAACTTCTTAATCACGCCAACGTAATCCGGCGAATCCTTTACCAAAAAATCAACAAGATCCTTTGCCAATTGTTCGACAGCGCCCGTGTCAGGCCTGCCGCCCCCACCCCTCCGCGGATGGGGCGAACCTGTTCCAGACGGTCTTTGATGCACCAAACCACCTCCGGACGCTAAGTACCACCTTTTGAGATTAAATACCCAATTACGAGCGGCGCGAGCATCTGATATATTTCACGGACAGTATCCTGGCTCCCCCCGTCCGTAACATGCGTGAGCAATTTCTCCTTCAGATCCGCGACTGCTCCAATCAGAGCACTAGGCGCGTTGCGCTGATTTTCAATGCGCCGCAAGTAGTATGTGAGCAGTGCATAGCGGCTCACAACATCTTTGTCGAACCTATATCCAGAATCAACGTATGCATTGATGAGCCCGAGAGAATAGTCCAGTAACTTATAGAACAATTGTTTGCTGCCGCTGCTTGTACCTGATAGATCGCTTGCTATGTCCTCTGCGCTAGATAGATTGTTCAAAACATATTCGACCGCGTAGACAAACTGTTGCCGTTTCACTGCATACGGACCAATTTCCTTTTTCGGACCAATTTCCTTTTTCTGTACAGCAACTCCCGACTTTGATCCTGTCACCCCGCTCTTTCGGCCCGGTGCTGCATCCTTTGCAGAGTCAAGAAGCATATCCGCCTCTTCAATTGCCCAAAGTATCTTATACTTTCTAGGAGCCACACGAACACCCAAGGATACACTCGGGGGCAAAGAGACAGTGTATTTACCTCTATAATTACCTGAAACAATGCCCCGTCGCTTGTATTCCTCGAAGGCACGAAGTATAAAGCTTGCAGCTTCAAAAGCATCACGCACAGAACCCACAAGGAGGAAATCATCCCCACCGGCATACACAAGATGCACCATATATTCTTTACCAAGTGACCTCGGCACTTCTCTTTCGAAAAACCTAGAAATTGCCACAGACAGCGCCAAATACCTTGCTATGCTTTTAGATGCAAGTTCGGAAAAGATCGTGCCCATGGAGTCTCCGTCCGCCTTCACCACCGCAAAGACGCTGCCGAATGCCTCAAGCTCAAGAACACTCCCTTTAGATTTGTCCAGCAAATACCTCGCAGGGCTAGGAATAATGCCATCGGGGCCAACGTTCATCGAGAGCCACAAACGGCCCTTAAAGCTCACATCAACGGTAGGCGTACCAGTACCGTGAATTCCGACACGGATATCATCAAAATCCAAACTCACAGAGCCATCACGGCCAAGTAAAACGATATCCCTAATCGCATGGGCAGCGTTGCAAGCTTTGCACAAGCCTTCATAAATATGATTTTCGTCCACTTGAATTCCAATCCCATCTCGCAAATCTCGCGGTAACCCACAAGAGTCACAAAGGGTGTCGCCTGAGGCAGGAATTGGCTTTGACTCCTCGCCAGTAAGGTAAGCTTTAAGCCAGGGATATACAGAACTACGCCGGGACTTTTCCATTGCCCTTTGCAAGGACTCTTGAAGAACAGCATGAGCAGGGTCGGAGGAAGAGCTGGACAAAGCTGCAAACAAACGGCTCGTGTTTATATCAGCGTAAGAAACATCAACAACGAGGTGGATGTTATTACTCCAAAGTTGCTCCGAAATTTTTCTAGAAAATTCTGCCAAAAAACTACCCTCGTCATTATGAATGTGGGGCACTATTAACACTGCCTTGCCACCGCTGCGGACAAGAACATTTGTGGGGGGTACTCCGTACTTCTTTGCAAGAATCATCGGGATAACTGAAGACAAGATATTCACAAGTGCAGAGCGGCCCGCAGCCGTGCGCATTGCGCCGGATTCTGAAACAAAGTTGTAAATGTAATTTTGAATGCCATGAATGTCGACAACGGCAAAACCTATGAGAGGAGTTGTGACTGCTGAAAGATATTTTGCGGCTGATTTAGCATCCTTGCCCGCAAAATCACCAATCTTCTGTCTGAACAATGGGGATGCAACCAATGCCGCAGCAATGGCAGAGACAAGATGGCTATGTACAGGCAGCGGAATGTAATGCGTCTTAACGTCATCGGTTATGTTGAACGCTTCGCTGTAAAGAGCGTGCAACGCACCGAGCAAAAAGTCATCGAGGGATCTTGCATTTTTCGCCCGTTGCAAAAGATTATTGATTATTTTTTGCCCGATATCCGAAACATTGCCCAACACCCACATACAGTCGCCGGAAAGATCTAAGTTAAAAGGGGATAGAATGGTATACGACATCTCCACGCTCGCATCTTGCTCTATCTCTTCCTCCTCGCGATAATTAGAAGCAAGCCAGTCTGCAAACTTTAAAGCGTAAAATATATCCGAGGATACGCCCTTAGGAGGGATCTGATCGTGGTGATGCTCAACGAGCGCAAGGACAAGATTCAATGCATTTTCTAATGTGTTCTTGTTTACACCAAGATCTTGAATGATATTTTTGTTATCATTAAAGGCACTTTTGAGGTGCAAAAAAGCACTCTTGGACCGATCTTGGTGCTTTTGGCGGTCTCGACTTCTATAAATCTTGCCAAAATCGTGGAAAACACCTGCAAGAGCAACCAAAGACGCAGTATGGTCTTCTTCCGGTCCGGACACAGCTACACCTCCAAATCAAGGCGCTCATAGGTGAGTTCTGCATTCAAACGCATGCTGGGAAGCTCGTAACAAATATCCGCAGGCCTGAAAACGAGGTTAACCACGTGTTCCCGCAGTTCGTTGAACACTTCCTCCGGAGATGCACCCTCAGAGAACCGAGAAGCAATCTGACTCAAATACGCACGATCTTCTTCCGCAGTCCGGGAGCGAGTGTCGATAACCCTAACACCCCTATGAAGCATTGCCATCG
This sequence comes from Candidatus Iainarchaeum sp., assembly GCA_030445695.1. Taxonomy (GTDB): domain Archaea; phylum Iainarchaeota; class Iainarchaeia; order JAADDC01; family JAADDC01; genus SZUA-1452. The sequence goes on along the minus strand of JASUTF010000005.1, from coordinate 31,770 downwards.
CAGCAGCCACAGACATGGTCTTTCTGCCGCCAGTTATAGAGCCGAAAATTGGTTCATTGCCCACAATGCCGAGGATCTCACGAACGACAGATGATACGTGATTGAAGAAGTCCACGAAGTCGGATTCGCTCAGGATATCATCGTGAGAGAATGGGCGAATCCTAACTACCGGTTCCTCCCGGTAGTATTTATCGAGAATTGCTAGCTTTGCCAATTGGGCGTAATCTTTAGTACCAGTAGTTGGGATGAGGTATATGTATTTCGGACGCGCTTCCGTCTTCTTGACAAAGCAATCAAACGCTTCGCCCGCCACAGAAATCGTCGTACCCATAAGAACAATGATTGCACCCTTCGCAAGCAGGGAATCCCCCATACACCAACATATGACGTTGGGTGGTATTTAAGCATTGATGCATTTTTAAACCGCAAAACAATATACTCATCGTGGACTTCGGGGAACGGCTGGAGCGGCTGGAGAGGACGAGAAGCATCGACGAGATAGCGGAGCATGTGCGGTGGTTGAAGGAGGAAGGGGTGCCGGAGGAGAAGAAGGCAGTTCTGGATTCCATGGTGCGTGAGGCGGTGGGCAGGGCAGTACAGAGGGATTTAAACGCGTTGATGACGTTCGCGAGGATGAACCCAGACCTGGCAATTCAACAGCACGGGAAACGGTTACGCTATTACAAATCGCTGGAAAGGACGCTGAAGGAAGTTATAGGGGAAGAGAGCGTAGCCCTGCAGGCAGTGAGGGAAGCGATGTCCATATACGCAGGAAGGATTCTGGGGATAGCGGCGCTGCGAGCGGCGGACCTCTCCTCCGTATCCGTTGCAAAGCTGCGGATGGCCGTGGATTTAATCGGACCGTATCGCCCAAACGTTTACAGTTCGCACGGTGTTGTGAAGACGTCATACGTGGCAGCACCGCCCGGGCAGGAGTTCTACCCGCTCGTGGCGGTGGGGTTGGAGTCAAAGATGTATGGGATAGGACAGGCGATACAGGCGGTGGACAGGAACACGATGCCCAAAGGGTTCCAGGCGGAAGAGCTTGCCAAGAGAGCCGTTCCTCGGAAGTACATGCAGATTGTAAATGGTGTCGGCGGGACGGACGTTTACAACACGGCAAGGGAGGCAATAATCGCTGGGGAGAAGATTAGGCGGGCGGAAAAGGTGCTTCTGGCAGCGTTCGAACCGAAGGACGTCAAGAGCTGGTCGCAGATGGCCCTGGACGCGTTATACAGAAAACTGCTGGTGGAGGCGGAGAAGGCGAAGGAAAGAGAGGACGAAGAGGGGCTGAAACGGTTAGCAAGGGCGACGGAGAAGGTTCTGGGATGGAACGTGGTGCCGAAGAAGGGTTAGCGGAACGTGCCGTGCTCTGGGTCTGCGTCGGAATGGTACTCACACTCGGGGCAGACCCAGATGTCGCCAATTTTTACCATCTCGTGGCCGCAGTTGGGGCAGATTTTCGTTTCGTCTTCCCGTTCGCTGCTCCCCGTATCTACGGCCATGGGAACGCCTCCCAGTGAAAGTGAGGGACAAGCATTTTTATTTATCCTCGGCCAGATCCTTCCATGGACAGGGCAGTTTGGATCGTCCTGAGCGTTGTGCTGGCAGGCGCGCTCGTTGTGATGACAGTGGCTTACTTCGTGGAGAAGGCACGCTACAACGAACTCGTGAAAACGTATGAGGAGCTACGGGACGAACACGTTTCGCTCATCCTGGAGAACTCCCAGTTGCAGGAGCGTGTGAGGCATCTGGAGTGGGAGCTGAACATCACGGAGAACCAGATGGGAATCCTTCGAAGCGAGCTGAACGAGGCACTGAGCGAGACGGAACGATACAGGGAGCTTCTCAGGGACACATATGATATGTTAGCAAAGTACGTGGACACAATAGAAGTGTTGAGAGCGTGGATAGGAGAGAACAGCAAACTGGATGATGGGACGTTCTCGGAGATCACGGAGGGGTGCATCACAGGAGATGAACTCACGTATCCTTGCATACTCTACGACAGGTATGGAAGAGAGGTGTTCAGATACGTGGCGGACAGGGACGAGAGGATAGAGTCCGTGTCGGAGTTTCTGCAGTCAAAGGACGGGGACTGCGAGGACTTCTCGCTGTTCGCGGCTGCACTCGTGAGAAAGGCGGCCAAAAGGGGATTAAAAATCGTGTTCTTCTACCAGGGCGGGCACGGGGAACTGGACCTGCGGGGGCGGTGGTATATACCGGATGTCACACCAGTGGCTATGAGTGTAAGGGATGTGAACGTGGTGTGCGGGCCCCAGGTAGGCGAAGACGTGGCACATTGCATTATCAAGGTAGAGGACACAAGGGGCAGCGTATACCTTGTCGAGCCGCAGAGCGGGGAGATATACAAGGAATCGCCGCTGAAGGAGGAGAGGGAATACATAACACGGGACGACTACTGCAGGGATGGGGCATGCCTGTCGGAGGCGCTCGCACAGATCCAGGAGGCAATGGCAAAGATAGAGGCAGAAGTCAGAGGTTGAGTCAGCTGCGATGAAGCGCCGGTGATTGTTTCAATAGTATCGATGAGAGGCGTTTGTAAATTTTCTTGCGATGGCTGATCATCAGAACGCGGATAATGGAATTATCCTCGTCAAGGACTGCGATTACTCTATAATCGCCCACGCGAAGCTTGTAGTACGGCAGATTTACGAGCGGAACAAAATAATCGTGTGGATTCTCCTTTGCCCGGTCAAGCTTGGGCCGAATGCGAGCCAGAACACTTTTTGGAAGCTGCTTAGCATCGCGAAGGGCGACCTAGCTGCGTCTACGTAGCACAGAAAACAGCTCCACGTGGGGCGTGTGGGGGAACATATCCACGCCGGTAACTGTTTCGAGGCGGTAGGAGTTCGAAAGGGTTTCTAAATCGCGTTTGTAGGTTTTCGGGTTGCAGGAGACGTAGATGAGTGTTTCTGGACCGGATTCGGCGAGGCGTTTTGCCAGTTTGGGGTGCAGACCGGCGCGGGGAGGGTCGACGATGACGGTGTCGTATTCTTTGAAGTCGGAGACGTCTGAATCCTTTCCAACAGTGAAGTCCGCAGAGACGCCGTTCAGTTCTGCGTTCTTGCGGGCCAGATCCACGGAGAATGGGTTGATTTCTATTCCGGAGACGGTGAAGCCGCGCTTGGCGAGGAAGATGGAGAAGGTTCCGACGCCGGAGTAGAGGTCCAGAACGGTTTCGCCATCAACGTGGTCCGCCACAAGGGTTACAAGGGTTTCTGCCTGGTATGTGTTCGTCTGGAAGAAGGAGTTGGGGTGAATAAGGTAAAGAACCTCCTTTAACCGCTCTTTTATGTATTCAGCGCCCCAGAAGCGGATTGGTTCACCGTGGGAGACGTCGGAGAGTGTGTTGTTGACTGAATGGTAGATGGAGTCGGCAGAGAAGTAGGGCGTCGGGTCCGGCAGCCCTCCTTCAGTTGTAACGAGGTTAATCATGAACTCCCCGGTGTTCTTGCCCTCTCGCAGGACGATGTAGCGGAGAAAGCCCTCGTGCGTCTTCAGGTTGTAGGGCTGGAGTTTGTGGTCGTCCATGTATTCGCGGAGGGATGAAACAGCTTCGCCGGCACGGGGGCCGAAGACGGGGCAGTCCTCCAAATCGAAGACACGCCACCAGGAGCCGAACTGGCGGAAGCCGATGCCGTCAGGAGTGATGACAACGTCTATGCGGTTGCGATGGCCAAAGATGACGGGAGAAGGGGTGACGGATACGGAGAAGCCAAGGATTCGCTCAAGTTTTTCCTCCTTGAAGCGGACTTGGTCTTTATACGACATGTGTTGGAGACGGCAGCCGCCACAGACGCCGTAATGCGGGCACTTTGCAGGGACGCGGTCAGGAGATGGTGAGACGAGGCGGAACTCGGGGACGTAGATGAAACGCTTCTTGCGGAAGGTTCGGACGGGCTCAACAACCTCACCGGGCAGTGTGTACGGTACTCTATACCTTCCAGAAACGCCGAGACCCTCGTCGTCCAAACGTTCGATGTGGAGCTGCAAGGAACCACCTATTTATGAACAACCGGTGAAGCGTTTTTATGCTGAAACAACCCAATTTGTACATGGCAACTGACGCTGCAATCGTAGAAGAAGTCAAAAAGGAAGTCCGTGCAGTAGTTAGAGAAGAGTTGGCGCGATTTCTGTTAGAGTTGAAACCGTACGTGACGGACGAAGAGATGCGCGAGATTGAAGAGCAGATTGGAAGTCCAGAGGACTATGACGACAAGTTCGAGGAGGCAAAGCTGTGAGCTGGCGTGTTCTTTTCCACAGAAAGGCAAAAGCAGTGGTGACAAAACTCCAGGAAAGGGACAAACATCGCATCCTCGACGGCATCAAGGTGTTGGTTGAAAGCATTCAGAGAGGCACACCCACGGATTTGGATATTAAGAAGTTGAAAGGGAAATGGGCTGGATTCTATCGCCTGCGTGTAGGAAAGTGGCGTGTGATTTTTAGAGTAGATTGGGAAAACAGGGTGCTACTCGTTTACAACATTGCAAAGCGGGAGAACGTATACGAATAGTCACCTATTTATGAACATCGGGGGAACTCCTTTTGTGCTGATCGGAGGAGTGGACGAGGCGGGAAGGGGGCCGGTCATCGGGCCCATGGTCATGGTGCTGGCGGTTATAGAAGAGGAAAAGCTGCCGGAGCTAAGGGAACTGCACGTGCGGGACTCCAAGGAACTCACGCCGGAAAAGAGGGAGGAACTCTACCCGGAGATAAAGAAAATGCTGGACGACCTCGTTGTTATGAAAATCTCCCCGGCGGAGATCGACGTCTTTGTGGAGAGAAAGGGTTTGAACGAACTGGAGGCAATGAAGACGGCGCAGATGATCACGCTGGCAAAGAAGCGGCCGGACGTCGTGTATATTGACGCCCCTGATCCCGACCCGAGAAAATACGTGTGGAGAATCGCAAAGTACCTGGAGAACCCGCCCAAGATCGTGGCGGAGCACAGGGCGGACGCTAAATATCCAATCGTGTCGGCGGCGAGCATCATAGCGAAGGTAGAGCGCGACAGGGAGATAAGGAAGATCGAGGAGGAGTGGGGGGAGTTCGGGACGGGCTACCCGCACGATGAGAAGACGATAAAGCAGTTGGAGCGGATTCTGAAGGAGAACGGGAAGTATCCGGACTTTGTGAGGAAGTCGTGGAGCACCGCGAAGCGGTTGGTTGAGAGGAAGAACCAGCGATCCATTCTCGACTGGTAGGTGGGCCTTTTACATATTTTGCTCGAAACTATAATCATGTGGCCATGGAAAAGGAAGAAGAAGAAAGAAGACAGGAACGACGAGATGCGTGAGCCAACGGAGGAGGATCTCGCACTCAGGGAGATGGAAAGGGAGCTGGACAGAATGATGCCGGGCATGGGCAAGATATTCCGCCAGATCCGCGAGGAACTGGAGCGCATGATGCCGGAAATGGTGGAGACGATAGAGGAGCTCTCCAGAATGCCGCCAAGAAGCGGAACCGCGTTCCGTGGCGTCCGGATCATCATTGGGCCCGACGGAGTGCCGAGGGTGGAGCAGTTCGGCAACGTGCGGAAGACGCCGGACGGGAGACCGAAGGTGGAATACAGGGAACCGCTGACGGACATATTTGAGGGTGAGGATGACTACACGATTACCGTGGAGCTTCCGGGCGTGGAGAAGGACGACATACGCGTGAACGTTGATGGAAAGGTGCTGGAGATCATAGCGGAGGGAGAGGGCCCGTTCAAATACCGCAAGGCACTGGGGCTCAGGACGTTTGTGGACCCGAAGGAATCAAGGGCGCGGTTCAACAACGGTATCCTCGAGATCATAGCTAAAAAGGCGGGACGCCCCAAAAAGGGCTCTATTGCTGTTGAGTAACGCCGAAATACCGGTCGAACAGTTCCGTTTTCTTTATTTCATACGTTTTCCCGCTCTTTCGAACGATAACGGCGCCGAGGGATCGTAGTTTGTCCACAACACGGTCTGCATTGGAGTATATTTTCCTGAGCTGCGGGCGCGTGGCAGAGCCGTGAACCGCAAGATACGCCACAACCTCCAGCTCCCTCTTCGTAAATTCAGGAACCGCGGCGAGCTCCTTGACGTGGGGGAACACGTCGGGGTGAACGTATAGCCGGACGGCGTTGGCGAGCCGTTCGAACACAAGGGCTGAGTCGATGCTCCTGTAACGGCTCTCCAGATCGTCAAGGATTTTAGCAACTTCATGGGGAGGAACATCTGCCAATTTAGAGAGTTCTGCGATGCTGAGGGGGCGCGGGGAGAGGAACAGGGCCGCCTCAATGATCCTCCTGGGCTCCGGCCGGTTCTTCATTCTCCACCACCGATATGAAGATCTCTTCAAAGGGCTTCTCCTGCCAGACGTTCACCTTGCCCTCGTTCGCCAGATAGAGGACCGGAAGGAAACGCCGCACAATGGAGAGCGGATCTTTCCCGTCCACGATCCTGGAGAGCGTTGTTATGCCCTCGGAGTCCAGCGTGCGAAGAACCCGCTCGTAGGTCTCCTGTATGAGGACGTCCACGTCTTCCTGCTCCATGTCCTCGAAGAAGTCCTCCAGAGGATCAACATCCACCTCCGGACGGCGGGCTGCCTTTTTCTTTGCCTTCATTACCCGCTCCATGGCAGAGAGGAGTTCGTCCAGCGTTACGCGGCGGGCAGTAATACGGGCAGGGGGCAGCACCGACGGCAGTTCGCCCGGGGCGTGATCACTAACCGCATCGACGGGCTCGGGGATCGGCTCCGGCTCTTCCAGAAACGCGAAGTCCATTACGAGATCTTCCTGCTGCTCCTCTTCCTCCACAAAGTACTGGCGCAGGACATCCGCCTTCATGTTCAGGAGGATCGCGCAGGCGAGAAGGGCATTGGCGGGTACATAAAGGTTGTTCTCTCGCATGGAGCGGATGCGTTCAAGGTACTTCTGGGCAAGGAATACAAGGTCGATGTCCCAGGGATCCATTTTCTCCGATTTAACGAGATCGAGGAGAATTGCCTTCCACTCGGGCATCTCCACAAGCGACACAAGGTCCGGAACCCCAGAAACGCGCTCTGCTTCCACGTTAGGTAAAGGCATCACATATTTATAAACCTGAAGCCCATTATACTGCGATGAGAAGGGTACCCACAGGCATCCCGGGGCTTGACAACATCATTCAGGGCGGCTTTCCCGAGGGCAGCACCATACTCGTTTCCGGTGGTGCAGGTACGGGTAAGACGATTTTTGCCCTGCAGTACGTCTATTCCGGCGCTGCACTTTACAACGAGCCGGGCGTGTTCATAACCTTCGAGGAAAGCCCGAAGAACATACTCTGGAACCTGCAGAACTTCGGATGGGACTACGCATCCCTGAACAAGCAGGGACTCATGAAGATATACCGCGTGTCCATCGACACGCCTGAAAAGTTCGCCGCGACGTGGAAGAGCCAGGTGGACAACATAATCGCCATGGTAAAGGAGATGGGGGCACAGCGCGTGGCCCTCGACTCAATAACGGCGCTGGGTATGCTTCTGGCAGAGCCCATAGTGAGCAAGGAGGGCGCTGAGCTCTGGATGGGGAACGCACTGGCAATAAGGACCATGATAAAGGACTTCAGCGACCGGCTAAAGGAACTGGACGTGACCAGCGTGTTTACAGCGGGGACAAAGGAGGACAAGAAGACGGAGTTCTCAACCTTCGGTGTGGAAGAGTTCATCGTGGACGGCGTTATACGTCTATACTTCATACCGCCGAGGAGGGCAATATTCGTCAGAAAGATGCGCGGGACACAGCACTCCCACCGCGTGCACCCCATGACCATCACGGAGAAGGGCATAGAAGTGCACGCCAACGACGAGATCCTCTGGGAAGCGTTGAAGTAAACAAATATATAGCGGCTACAGGGCTATATAATACATGCGTGGAATATCTGCCATTGTGGCAGAGATTCTGGTTGTTGCGGCAGTAGTCGCAACAGTGGTCGCAGGTTACTCATGGATACAGTCGATGCAGGCATCGCTACAGGCGGAAAGCGGCAGATCGTCACGGATTTTCGGCAATCTCCCGTTACGCGTAGAGAGTGCCGCTATAACTACTCCATACACCTGGGAGGTGTATGTCAGAAACCCAAATGAGGAAGATGCGGACATCAGTACAGTATCTTCACACATAAGGGATGAAAGAGGAATTATCTGCGCCACTTCAGAGGGTTTCATATCGGACAGCAACGTGATACCCGCAAAGGGAGTGAAAAAAATCGTGTTTTATGGATGGAACAGGTGCAAGATCCCTGGAGATGCAAGAGAATGGACAGTTAACGTGCACGACCGTTATGGGTTAGAAGCATCCCAAAAGACAAAGGTATCAGCTACAGGAATGGGTCTGATGCTCTGGATGCCCTTCGAGAGCGTTTACGATTTTGACTGGAGCGGGAACGATGTTCCTGTGCACTACTATGATGGGAAGTTCCAGGGAACGCTGAATGGGGTGCACAACGGGACGCTAATTAATGGACCGCAGTGGGTCAAAGGTGTAAAGGGAGCGGCGCTGCAGTTCGACGGGGTGGATGACTATGTTAGAGTAGATGACTTTAATACGGTGCTAAACAAAGAAGCCATAACTATAGCAGCGTGGGTATATTCTGACAAGAACACGGGGACAAACTACCACATTACAAGCATGTTCAACGGATGGAGCCCGGGACAGAGCTGTTTCGCACTATGGTCGGACCCCTCAAACGGATATTACATTATGTGGCGGATACAGGGTACTTCATCGCCCTCGCCCTCTGCAAGTTACCGCGACAACATATACCACAAATGGGTGTACGTCACTGCAACATACTCGAAACAAGATGGAATGCTAAAACTGTATGTAGATGGAAAACTCGTGGACACAGAAAGCTTTAATGAAGATATATCTGACTGCCCCCAACCGCTGTTCATTGGAAGGGGATCGTATTGGGGCGGAATGATAGATGAGGTCCGCATCTACGACAGGGCACTCACCGACGAAGAGGTTCAGAAGCTCTACCGTGGCGAGGACGTGAGAGAAGGGTTGGTTCTATATCTGCCGTTCGATGAGAATACGGGGACAACGGCGTACGACTGGCATAATTGGAGTGAGGAGGGGCTGTGGCTGGATGGTAGATACGACGGAAGTTTCGTCAACTACGTTCGCGTTTCGGGAAATACGGGGCTTCCCAGCACGATAACAACACCGTACACTTTTGTGGTGAGGGCAACCGTAAAGAAGCGGAACAACGCTTTAATTACAAGGACAACAGCACGCTCAACAATTTGGCTCGGTACTAAAAATAACTACCCAGTGCTTCACGTGGACTACAACTACTACGACAGTGCCAGTGCACTGGAACTCTTCATATACGACATTAACACCTACGGGAAAGACTGCAGGATTGCGGGAACGTATACACCGCCCGCCGGACCTGCAACAATATGTGCGAAGTGTGATGGCCCCGTAGAGTGCAACTCCGTTAGCAGTTACGACTACGGCACTCCTGATCCAGCCCAAGACAGCAGTAACTTGACAATGGGGGCAATATGGGCGAAAGACACCTTTTACAATACAGAGGGATACTTAAGAGAGGCGAGGTACTACTCAAGGGCGCTCAGCGAAGACGAACTGCGCTGTGTGGTTGCATCAGGGGACTGCCTAATAGACGATGAGAACCTCGTGGCGATGTACCAGTTTGACGAGCCGTGCACAACATACTATCCCGACACGAGGGGACGTACAAATAAGGTATGCAGAGCGCCGCCGATTCGAAAAGATACAGATGGAAAAAGATACGTAGAGTTTAACGAGGCGTGGGACAACGAGTTCTGGGTGGAAGGAACGGATTTCAAGATGCCAAAGGATGCGTTTTCTCTCGTGGTGAACACGGCGATAACGAAAGATATGAACGGACCGCAGTACACGATGATAAGAAAGCAATGCTCGTTCATGCAAGATGGATGGACAGCAAATATAACATACTTTAACGTAGGGGACAATAACTGCTCGTTCAAGACCAATAGTTCATCATACGGCCCGCTTACGGTAGGGGAGTGGTACACCATAGGGAATGTAGTGCAAGTTGGGCAAAACATGCTGAAGTTCATAGATGGGTTCGCTACAAACACGGGAGGCACCGTAACAGGCCTGTACGACGATGGGTCTCCACTTGGCATAGGAAACTGGTATTCAGAATGGTATAACGGTAAAATGAAGAGCTTGCTGATATTTTCGAGGCCACTGACCGTAGAGGAGCTGAACGCGATGTGCAGGTTGTTTAGGACGTGCTGATTTACTTCTTTTTCTTCACAAACACGTCGAAGGCCACTTGGTCGTAGCGGGGGGAGTAGGACCGGACGACACGCTTATTGAGGACTTTAGCGTCCCAGCCGCGCTCGTCGAAGAAACGGAGGAGTTCGTACTCCTTCTCAGTAAAGGGGTCGTCGTTGGGGCCGAGGGCATACGTATGAATCACCGCTCCGGAGGGTTTTGCCGCTTCAAGGGCCACGTCCAGAAAGTCGTCGGCAAGGATGGGGGAGGGCATGAGGACACGGTCGGCCTGATGGGGGAAGCGGGAGGGAACGATTTCGCGAACGTCGCCAAGGACCGGGATGATCTTACTTTCTGCTTTGTTCAGACGTATGTTCTCCACAAGGTACTTATATGCGTCAGGATTCAGCTCAACGGCGTATGCACGTATATTCGGCTGGAAACGGTGTATTACGAGGGGGAACGGTCCTACACCGGCGAAGAGAGCTGCTATGAACTCGCCGGGACGGACCTGTTGAGCAATCCTGTACCTCTCGTAGGAGAGGCGGGGGGAGAAGTACATCTTTCCCACCTCGAGACGGAGCCGCACGTCGAACTCTTTATGTTCCGTGACGAGGTTCGGCTCGCCGGCAATAACCTCCACGGGTTGAACGCGGAAGACACCTTGGTGGGGGCCCACCTCCGCGGCAACGGTTCGGACGTTGGGGTGGACCCGGAGTATGGCCTCGCCTATCTTTTCTCTAAGATCCCAGAGCTCCTCGGGAATACGGATCACGGCGACATGGCCTATGATATCGAAGGACTTCGATATCTTCTGGATCGCTTCGTCGGGCAGGAACTCGCGGAGGGCATCCTCGAGAGAGCGGGGCTTCCTCTTGCGTTCAGGGAACTCCGTATCCACACACTCAAAGCCCTCGGGGCAGCGAGAGACGGGAAAGATGATGTAATCACCGTCGCGGACGGGGCGGTAGTCGCTGAGAAGCAGCCCCATGGACTGGAGCTTACGGCGCACCGCTTCTGCCTCGCGGCGTGGAACACGAACGCCGAGCATAAAACAAATTGCAAGAAAGCGTTATTAACACCGGGTGTCTGTTTATAACATGCTCTACCTTGTGGGGGTGGGCCTTGTCCCGGAGCACATAACGGAGGCGGGGATCGAAGCCATAAGGAGGGCTGAAAAAGTTCTGCTGGACAGCTACACGGTGCCCGTGGACGAAGAAAATGTAAAAAAGCTCGAAGAGATCGTGGGCAAGGAGTTGGAGAGAGCAAGCAGGACCGATCTGGAAGAGGGTGCCACTGAACTCGTCGAGGAGGCAAGGGAGAAGGACGTGGCCGTCGTGACGTGGGGGGATCCCCTGGCAGCGACAACACACGTTGTACTAACGATAATCGCGGACGAGCGTGGCGTCCCGTGGAAATACGTTCCCGGCATCTCGATCCTGACCTACATACCTTCCCGGCTCGGCCTGGAACACTACAAGTTCGGCTGGACCGTCACGATACCGCACGGTTGGGAATACGCGCCTTCGTTCTACGAGCGAATACGTCAGAACTGCAAAAGGAGAATGCACACCCTTGTGCTCCTCGACGTCGGTGAAGAGCCCATGCGAATAGAGGAGGGAATAAAGGCGTTGCTTCACTGGGCCGAACGCGAGGGAAGGGGCTGGGATAAGATAGTGGGCATTGCAAGGGCTGCGCACGAGGACGAGAAGATCGTCTACGGGGACCCGGAGGAACTGCTGGAGGAGGAGTGGCCCGATCCACCGCACTCCATCGTTATACCTGGGAAGCTGCACCCCGTGGAAGAAGATGCGTTGCGGAGGTTCTCCCGTGGAGAGCGTTGAGGAGAAGTGGAAGAGATACGTGAAGATAACGGAAGAGGCACTGAAGAGGGTAAAGGTAGTGGATCCGCTGGGTGAAAAACTTTTGGATATGTGCAGGCGGTACGTGGAGGACTCCAAGTACTTCGCGGAGAGGGGGGACTACGCCACGGCGCTGGCAGCGATTTCCTATGCGCACGCGTGGATAGATGTGGGAACCTACATCGGATTATTAAAGGGGGACGACGATCAATTATTCATACTCGGTGATCAAAGTGGTGCTAAGCGCGAGGTATAGGCAAGTGTTCAAGCCCATCTTCGACCGCATTGCGCCGTTCGTGGCTGTCCACCCGAACGTCATAACGTCAGTGAGCATATTCGTGGCCCTGATAGCCGCATACTACTACGCAAACGCTGACTGGCTGCTGGGGAGCGTCGTCGCATTTCTGGCCGCGTTTCTGGACGCCCTGGACGGGGCTGTGGCCCGCTACTGGAAGAAAGAGACGAAGTGGGGAGCATACCTGGACGCCATGCTTGACCGCATCGTTGAAGGCATTCTGCTCTTCGGAATCGGCTGGGGGAGCGGTCTATGGCCGCAAGTATACATAATCATGTTCGCATCGATCCTCATATCCTACGCAAAGGCGAGAGCGGCCATGGAGACGAAGGTAGACAACATAAACTGGCCCGATCTCTTTGAGCGGGCTGAGCGACTGGCCCTCATCGTCATAGGCGTGCCCATTGCCTCGCGGTTCGAGGACGGCCTCTTCTGGTATCTGACAGCGCTTGCGGCCGCCTTCCTCTTCATAGGGGTGCCGCAGCGTATGCACCGCGTCTGGAAGAAGCTGGGGAGGAGGAAAAGGTGAGCTACTACGGGGAGGAGATGAAGTGGAAGCGTATCGCCGCCGGAATCCTGATACTGCTTGCCGTAGCCGTTATCGCCGCTAAGGTGCTGCAGCCATCGAGCGTTTCCGTAAAGTGGGATGCCGACTACGTCAGAAGGGGCGATATGGCCGTGCTCTGGGTGAACGTGAGGAACACCACCGACAGCACAATGGATCTCGTGGTCGTTCGCGTCACACCGGTATCCCCGTTCCTCACCGTCTACTCCGCCAGCGATGCGAACACATCTGAATTCTACATACCGAAGCTTGCACCCGGAGCGGAGGCCGTGGCAAAATTTGGCGTCCACGTCAGCGAGGATGCGTATCAGGGTGACCACGCCGTGAGAATCACCGTTGCGATGCCAGGAAAGACATACGTCTACGAGGCAAAGATCAGGGTGGTGTAATGAGAAAAAGGGCAAGAGAGATCATCGCGTATGCAGCGGTGGCAGCGCTTATCATCATAATAGTGGCAGGGGCATGGGTCTACGCGAAGAACCCTGAGATATTCGATGAGTTTGTCAGGAAATACGGATATCTCGGCGTGTTCCTTGCCGTATTCGTCACCAACGTGTCCCTGTTCATCGGGATACCAACCCCCACATACATATTCCTCGCCGTGGCCATGGGGCTTCACCCAGTAGCAGTAACGCTGGTGGCGGCGTTTGCGAGCGCCCTGGGGGAGAGCACCGGGTATTTACTCGGCGTTGGCAGCCGAAAGGCCATAGAGAGGAAATACGGGCACATACTCCAGCAGTGGAAATACAACTTCCACAAACATGCCTTCCTGACCATAACTGTGATCGCGGCGCTCCCCTTCCCCCCAGACGACCTGGCAGGCATAATCGCCGGGTCTCTTGGCTACGACTACAAGAAGTTCCTGGCCGCCACGTTCCTGGGCAAGACCATAAAGTACGGGGCCACCGCCGTGCTCACTGTGACGGGCATAAAGATCATAAACACCGTGTTTTACGACTGACGCCAGAAACGTTCGATGTACGGGACGGGATCCTCTGTGATGACGGGATCCCAGTCGCGGGGAAGCACACGGAAGTAATTCTTCCACGAGTAGCGTTCATCGAGGAGCACGATGACACCACGGTCCTCCTCCGACCGTATGACCCTGCCTGCTGCCTGAACGGCACGCGTGATGGCCGGGTAAATGTACCCGTAGGTCCAGCCCTTCCCCATCTTCTCCTCGTAGTAGTCAATGAGGGCCTTCGTCTCGAGGTTCATCTCGGCGAGGGGTATCCCGACGACGATCACCCCGAGCAATTCGCTGCCCGGATAGTCCACCCCCTCGGCCAATGATCCGCCTGCCACGGCCACGAGGACCGCACCGAGGTGCTTGTTGGCCCTGAACGCGGACAGCATGGATGCAACCTCTTCGGGCTTCATCTCTGGCTTCTGCACGAAAAACGGACGTCCAGAGAAGTCCAGGAAGGGAAGAACAGATGAGAGAACGTCGTAGGAAGGGAAAAAGACAGCTACGTTTCCGGGTATGGCTGATACGATTTTCCTCACTTCCTTCGCGATGCGCTCGAACTCGGAGGGCCGCCTGCGGGAAAACCGGGTCGTCGTGGTTGGGACGATGAGTACGAGACGGTTCTCGCGGGGGAAGGGCGACGGGTATTCACGGATAACCGTTCTCCCCTTCTCCATACCCAGAAGATCCCGATACATCTCCCCGGGCGTCAACGTGCCTGAAACGAGGATCGCCGAGTGAAGTTCCTCGAATATATCGGCAGAGATGATGGACGGATCCAGGGCCTTGCGGGCAACGGAAACCGTCGTCCCGTCAGACCAGAGCCGGACGTAGTGGAAGAACGGGCCGTCGCTCTCCGCCCAGCCGCTCAGGAAGCGTGCCACCTTTAAGAGAGCGCTCTTCCCCTTGCCCGTGAGTTCGAGGTACTCCCTGCCCAGATCCTCGAGCTCCTCGGCGAATGATTCGAAGTCAAAGGGCCACCAGTTGATGAGATCCTCCCGCTCGATGGCCCGCTCGCTCCCGGGCTTCAGGGAAGATGCTGCCTCTGTCAGCGTCTCGGCTGCCTCGCGGAGGATAGAGTGAACCTCGGGGTCCAGGCCCGACGCCTCCTTTGCAGCCGACTCCAGTGTCCTCGTGGACAGCGAGTAGGATAGAACCTTCCGTATACGGTCGGGCAGGTTGTGCGCCTCGTCCACGATGAGGACAACGTCGTTTAGTTTTCTCCCCAGCTTCTTGCGGAAGACCTCGCCGGACCGCGGGGAGAAGAGGTGGTAGTAGTCGCCTATGACCACGTCGGCGTCTCCTATGAGCTCGGAGGCCACCTCATACGGACACTCGTCCATTTCCTCCGCCCGTTCCATGACCTGCACGTGGGAAAGGACCTTCTCCTCAAAAAGCGGCCAGAAAGAAGCCCTTTCGTCGTTTAGATAGTTCACGTAGTGCGGGCAGAGTTCCTTCTCGCGCAGGCGTTTGCAGAGCTCGTAGAACTCCTCTCCCTTCAGACGCCGGGCAACGGGGTGGATGCACATGTACTGCTTACCTATGAACTCCACGGCCTTCACGGTCACGGAATGCTTCCTCGATATGCCCGAAACGACCCTGAGGGCCATCTCGTGCTGAGAGATCTTGGGGGATAGGAAAACAAGGACCTTTCCGTTCTCCAGCGTGTATGTGAGGGCCGCGGAGATGGTGGCATCCGTCTTGCCGATCCCAGTGGGTGCGTGGGCTATAATGTGCTTTCCCTCTTTTACGGCGTTGTATATCTCAAGCATGAGCTCTCTCTGGATCTTTCTCGGCTTTCTGTGCCGGAACAGGAACTCCACAAAGCACTATGATAACATCTTTTTTAGAAGTTCCACGCAGGTTTTTACGAATGGTCCGCCTGATAAAGAGGGACGGGCGGCTCTTCATCGAGCTTCCCGAGACCCTACAGGACAAGGAGATAAAGGCGATAAAGCTCGAGCCGGAGATATTCGTCGTTGCCAGCGAGGAGGCGATAAAACGGCTCATCGACAGGCAGCTGCGATACGTGATCACGAGGAGGGTGAAGAACCGCCTCGTCCGTGGAGAGGGAAAGACGGAGAAGACGGTTACCAAGGCATGGGGCGAGGACTTCGCGATAATATCATCGGACGAGGCGGCAAGGGCGTTCTCACGGGAGCACGCGTGGGAGTTCAAGCGCGGGGAACTTCTCGGCGTGAAGGGCTTTGACGGGAAGTATTACGTCGTCAGGGCATCCGTATACACCGAGACGCTTTCCAAGATGGAACCGGAACTGAGAAAGGAGCCGAAAACAGCCAAAGAGCTCGCCAGTGCCCTCGGGCTGGACGAGGGCCTCGTGAAGGCGGTGCTGGAAATCGCGAAGGAAGACGGAATCGTCTACGAGGACAAGGAGGGGAGGTATCACTATGCGGGCTGAGATGCTCGGAAAGCGTGTTCTTGTTCCAGAGGGTTACGACGAGCTCCTGCAGCGGGGCTTCGGCGAGAAGCGTAGCGAAGGCCTCGTCCTGTCCCTCTACGAGGCGGCATACCTCATGGAGAAGGGGAAGATAAAGGTCATGAAGGACGGGAAGGAGCTCACGGTGGCGGAGTTCTTCAGGGAGGCGGAGAAGGAAGAGCCGGAGTTCTACGTGAGGTATGCCGTCTTCAAGGACATACGCGACCGCGGGTACGTCATAAAAACGGGCTTCAAGTTCGGCACGCACTTCCGCGTTTATCCAAGGGGCAAGAAGCCGGGAGAGGCACACACGGAGTTCACCGTACAGGTCATGCCTGAGGAGAAACGCATCGAAATCACGGACATATCCAGAATGGTGCGCCTGGCAAGGGCAATACGAACGAAGCTCGTACTTGCAGTGGTTGATTCGGAGAACGAGATCGTCTATTACAAAATAGAAAGAATAAGCCCGTAAAAACAAAAGTTAAAGGGGAAAACCCCCTCACTTCTTCGTGATCTGTGCCTTGAGCTCCTCTATGCTGCCGTTGCTGGACGACTCACCACCCTTGCTGAACAGCGCCACGAGCACGGCAAGGATGATCAGGCCAACAATGATCCACGCTGCAGCGTTGCCGCCCATCACTGCATACCCTGTGAGCTTGGACTTGTCAAGGGATACCGTCTTCTTGGCGAGCACTGTTCCGTCGGGTGCACGGACAACGATGGTCGCGAGGCCGTCCTCTGCCTTCTCGGTTGGCTTGAAGTAGACGGTTATGTCCTCCTTCTCGTATGCCGGTATGTCAAGTATGTCTGACGGCTCGACGCGGACGATCCAGCCCTCTGGCACGTCAACGTCCACTGTGGCGTTCCTGTAGTGCTTTGCACCGTTGTTGATGGTTATCGTGACGAGCTTCTCGCCGTCCTTGACGGTCTCTGTTGCCTCGCCCGCCTCGGGTGCGGGTATGTGCAGGGCAACGTACTTGCACTTGAGCTCGACGTCAGCGTCGTCGAGCAGGCAGACGCGAGCAACGCGATCTCCTGTCTGCAGGACGTTATCGGCGCGCACGATCATGTTCACCGTCTCTGTCTGCTTGGGGTAGAGCGTTACCGTGTCCGCATAGGACGACACGCCGAAGGGAGCGTCCTTGAGCTTGGGCTTGACGGTGATCTTTGTCTCGCCGTAGTTCGTTATATGGACAGGCACGTACGTGATGCCCTTGTTTATAACGATGTCGTCCGGCAGCTGGAGCTCGATCTCCTGCTCCACGGTGTCAGACGTGAAGCGCACCTTTACCTCCTTGCGGACGCCGTTGCCGTAAGCGTAGAACGTTATGCTGCTCGGCAGGTCCGCGTCGCTGGGTATCTTCGCGAGGACCTTTGCCTCGCCGCCGGCGCGGACGAACACCGCTGTCTTTGTGAAGCGCACGTCAGAGTAGTCCGCCAGGAAGTCAACGGTCATGTCAACGTCGCCCGTGTTCTGGACGTAGAGCGGGACAACGATGTAGCCGTCCTCCTCGTAGTACTCCTGTGCACCGAAGATAAAGTCGGTTACCTCTGCTGCCGCCTCGCCGTAGCGGGAGACGTGAATGCACATAGACGTGTCGTCAACATACTGGCCGTTGACGTCATAGAGCGTGAACGTTGCCGTGAAGTAGTCGTCCGTCACGTCCATGGGTGCGCGGATCGTGAAATACACGTACTTCGGCTCGTCCTCGTCCACGTAGCCCGTCCAGCTGTCCGGGCGGATGTCTATGTCCCCCGTTGCCTTCACCGTATACCAGCCGGAGTCCTCGACGCTGATGCGGATGGCCTTGGTTATGGTGTCCCCGGGATAGACGCTGATGCACTCACTGGGCGACGTCACGGAGATCTTTGCCCAACCCGCCGCCGTGAAGAGGAGCAGCGCGAGGGCAAGCATCCCCAATATCCTTCCATTCATCTTTTCTCACCTCCAATGATTTCGGAACAAACTCTTCATAATATAGGGTATAGCGGAGGTTTAAATGTAACTACCCTTTGGTTATGAAAAGTTGCAACTTTCCCACCGAAAGTATTTAATATCCCCTTTCCTTTTTACTCCGATGGGCATGGATGCCAAGCAGAAACTTGTCTCACTCCTTCGCAGCATAGGGCTGAACCAGTATGAGGCCCAGGCATATGCTTCTCTGCTTCTCTTTGGGGGGGCGACGGCAGGCGAGCTGAGCAACAGGGCGGAGGTTCCACGTCCTCGCGTTTATGATATAATAGGCCGTCTGGAAAAGAAGGGCTTCGTCGTGGTTGAGCCCGGGCGCCCCGTGAAGTACCGGGCCGTTCCGCCGAAGCAGGCGATTCAGGCGTATCTCAAGCTCAAGGAAGAGGAATTCAAGAAGGAGTACGAGCGCATCCTGAGCATAGCGGAGCAGCTCGAGCGCGAGCACGGGCCGAAGATGAAGAAAGAGACGGAGAAGGGAATATGGGTGCTCAACACCGACAACGTCCTCCGGACAAGCATACAGAACATCATCTCCAGCGCCCAGGAGAGCGTGATCATAACGCTCACGCCAGAGTTCTTCGGAGAGTATGGGAACACGATCCTGCCTGCAATTCAGCAGGCAGCGTCAAGGGGTGTCAGCGTAACCGTACTGGCACCGAAGAGCATGAAGGGAACGTTCGCAGTGGCGGGTGACGTTGAAGTAGTGGAAAGTGAGTCGGAGCTCCCGCCAAGCATCCTCGTGGACAACAGGACGGCGGTTATTGCCATGCCCAACGACAACAAGGCGGTTCTCGTTGATCATCCCGAGTTCGCACGCTCGCTGCGAAACATGATGAGCCCGCACATCGAGTACATCTAATTCTTTCCTTTTTGATGGTTTATACTTTTTATAACGTAAACCGGGTTACAGGTAAATCTTGACGAGCCGCACGGCAAACCGTATAACGAGAACCACCAGCAGAACCGCGAGAACCGCGTCCACGATGGCATGGGGGAACACGTCTATCCTGACCGTTTTCTCGTTGGCCCCGTCGCTCCATACACAGCTTACCGTCTCACGCGGAGCGTATTCGAAGCAAAGAACTGTGGGGACATTGGCAGGTATGTTCTTCTCGTCGACCAGATCTGCACCGCAGCGGAGAGTGATCGTAGAGTTGGAATCGGAGAAGGCGGTAGCGCATAGTGTGATATGCTCGCCAGGGTTTGCGGAGAAGTGCCACCGGTGAGGATACACCCACCCCGCAGCAAGGGGGAGAACGAGCAGAAGAGCGAGGAAATGGGCACGCATCGTAATAAACTCAATGGCAGATAATAAAAAACGTGAGAGTGCTGGACCTCTTCGCAGGTGCGGGAGGGTTTGCAAGAGGATTCATGGACGCCGGTTTTGAGATAGTGGGTGCAGTGGAGGCGTGGAAGTACTCGGCGGAAACGTACGTAAATAATTTCCCGGGCGTCCGCATGTGGGCACAGGACATTAAGACGCTGGACGCCGCAGACGTCGAGAAGGAGATCGGGAAGCCAGACGTGATCATAGGGGGACCGCCCTGCGAGGCGTTCACGGTTGCCAACGCGAAGAGGGAGAAGGAACCGCTGGACCGCTTGTACAAAGACCCCAGGGGCCGGCTAACGCTCCACTTCATTCGCTTCGTCGGGGATCTGCAACCAGAGGTCTTTGTCATGGAGAACGTCCTCGGCATCATCGAGGGAGACCTAAAGGAGGCGCTACGCTACGAGTTCGGCCGGGTCGGCTACGAGGTAAAGTTCAACGTGCTCGAAGCGAGCATATACGGAGTCCCGTCGAAGAGAACCCGCGTCTTCATATCCCCGATACGCATAAGGCCAAAGGCAGGGAGGAGAAGGACTGTCTGGGACGCCATAGGCGATTTACCCGATCCGAGGGACGTGCACAATATTCCAAACCACGTTTACAAGCCACTGCCAAGAAGGGTAGAGAAGGTGGTCCACAAGTTGAAGTGGGGGCAGGCCCCCGTCTACTTCAAGGGCGCCAAGCGCGTCCACCAGAACTACATTCGCCTGCACCCGAACAGAGTGGCACCCACGGTCATGGGTTCCTCCCGTTTTATCCACCCATTCTCTGATCGTTTACTCACCGTTCGAGAGAATGCCCGCCTCATGAGCTTCCCCGACGACCACGTGTTCTATGGGCCGCTGGAGCAACAATACAATCAAGCGGGGGAGGCGGTGCCCCCACTACTGGCAAGAAAGATTGCGGAAGTCGTGCTCAACAAGGTGGGGGAGTTATAAGAACAACGGAGGTGATTGAAACTATGATCGTTGTATACCACGACGTGCACTCGGTGGCAAAACTGCAGGAGATCGCGAAGATTGTGTTTGCATACGACAACGTGGACCTCTTCGTTATCTCGCGGCCGCAGGGCGCAGCGGCCCAGACAGGCGTCCCAGAGATCCATCTTGCCGCAGCGAAGAGGGGGAAGAAGATTCTCATCGTTCCCGACCTGAAGGATGTTGTAGAGCTGCTGAAGCCAAAGAACGTTTTCATAATAACGAAAAAGGCAGAGAAGGAGTTCGACCCCGCCGAAGTGGGAGATGGAGACATGGTGGTGGTGGCGGGAACGGAGCCAGACGCCACGAAGTTCGACATCGACGGTCTTGAAGCAAGAAAGATCCTTCCCCAGGGCATGGGGGACGTCGGGTATATGGCCACGGTGCTCTGCAAGCTCTCCAAGTAAAAACGTTTCTCTCCCATTTTTTCCGGGATGATGAAGCCGACATCGACGGATGGATGAAGAGATACCTGGCTCGCTGACCGTTACACTACCTCCAAGGGGATTTTTCTGCCGGCGGCGTCGTATGCAGAAACGGAGAGCTGATCAAAGGGCGGGTAAACGATAATATGCACCCAACCCGTTTGAGGGAACGTCTTTCTGTCGGCGCGGGAGGGAGGAGAGGCCCGGGGGTGCGAGTGGGCAGAGCCGATGATCCTTCCGTCTATCGGTATCGTATACGGGTTGAAAACGACGGAACGCTCGCCGTTCTTGAAGGGAATATAGACGATCTCGTCCACGAACGCCGAGTCGCCGTCCCAGTGTCCGCCCAGCAGGCAGAAAAACTCCCGGGGGTAGTGGCGCTTGGCAGCGTCGAGGATCCCTTCCAGCACGTCGGAACGGATTACCACTCGCACGTAGGTAACTGCCTGGATCTCCGTTTAAAACATCCTGCACCAACATCATCTTCATGCGTGCAACAACGCACTACGTAACGAAGATCTTCCAGAACCGCGTCGAGATTCTGGCGGAGGGCACCGTTAGCACGAGGCCCCGATTCTCATACAACCAGAAAATCGTGCTCGAGGGTCGGAACTGCCCCGAATTCGCGTTCAAGCATCCCGTTCCCGAATATTATACGTGGGATCACAGCGGAGAGGCGGAAACAACGCAAAGGATAGTGGTGGACACGGTGATCTCACGTCCCTTCAACGAGTTCCCGGAGGAGATCCACATAGAGGTGAACCAGTGGGCAAAGAAGGGGCACGTGTGGCGCGAGTTCAGCATCAACGGCACCGCTGCGACACAGGAGATCTGGTACAAAGAGGACTGGGATCACGGGACGTTGTACAAAAGCATGTGGATTGAGTGGAACCGCGGGGAGGCAAGGGAAGAGGTACACGTCGAGGAAGCAGACGGTATGCGCGAAAGGTACTTCTTCAGGCGGGCAAAGGCAATACTCGGACCTCCCGGCTTCTTCTGGTATAAAGGGGGCAAGGGAAACGTCTCGGAGCACTGGGCAGCAAAGATCTGGAGGTTCGCGCTGAGCCCCGAGCTATTCAAGATGGGGACGACCCTCTCCTTCGTTGGACAGGACTTCGGATACGACAGGTGGCCCTCTAACCTCTGGCTGAAGATGGTGTACGAAAGGGAGGGTGGCATATACTGGCAGGCAAAGGAGACCGTGGAGGAGAAGGGAGATCACGCTGAGATCAGGGGAGAGATCACGGTGGAGGAGAAGGGCCTGAAGATCTAAAAACCGTATTCGCCGCGCAGAGGGACAAAGACCACGGGCATGGACCGCTCCGCAAGAACCAGATGATCCCCCATCTTCACATACTTTTCGAGAAACTGTGTGTGTAGAGAGCCGACAGGGGCGACGATGATCCCTCCTTCCCTCGTCTGCTCCACCAGCGGCTCCGGGATTTTCGGAACGGCTGCATGGATTATGACCCTGTCGTAGGGCGCACCGGGTGGATATCCTTTACCTCCGTCGCCGCAAACCACCTTTACCTCCGTATAGCCCAGTGCCCTCAGGCGTTCCCGTGCCTCTGCGCAGAGTTCGGGGTCGTATTCTACAGTCACAACGGGTGCCCTCGTGATCTCATACGTGAGCGCGGCGGTATATCCAGTGCCCGTGCCGATCTCCAAAACACGGAGCCCGCGGTGCAACTCGGCAAGACGCAGCATCTCGGCGATAACGCTGGGCTGAGATATGGTCTGGTTGTTCTTCGTAGGGAGTGCCGTATCCTCGTAGGCAAGGTGCCTGTAGTCGGGAGGCACAAAGAGTTCGCGTGGAACCCGGGAAAATGCAGCAACTACGTCCTCAGGATACCCTTCCGACCTGAGAAGGCGGAGCAGGTCATCCTTCGAGCTCATCCAGCTCATCCCTCACCTTCTTGACTATCTCATCGGGCTTCTTCACCTCTGCAAGCTCCTCCTCTGTGACCACAGGGACGTCCTTGGGAACGTGTGTATCCTCCCTCGCAATAACGGCGTAGAGATCGTGGGCGACACCAGCCCCCCTGCGGAGGACGTTTATTTTTCGCTGCAGGATCCCCCGGGCACGGGAAAGTGCAAGCGACTCTCTGACAGAAACAAAAACGTCCCAGGGCGCCCTTCTAAACTCCATTATGCTTTCCGACCTTACATAGCCCTTGTAACCAAGATCAACGGGCGATATGACGTCCCTACCAAGAACCTTTATGATTTTCCGGGCAGTGGACTCGGACGCGGGAAAGCCATGCTCATACCTGTATATGGAGTCCTTGGTTGTGCCGACCTCTACTGCCAGTTCACTCTGGGACAGCCCTGCCGCCTCACGGGCTGCCCTGAACATACCCGAATCAAAATACACCACTCGCTTCCCCTTGAACTCCTCGAAAACAGGGAGCTCACCGTCAAGTATGCGCTCAAGGGTTGCAGGAGTTACAACGGAAACGCCGTAACGTCTGTACACCACCCCGTCCTCCAGCGATCCCTTCTTGGTGCGTTCGCCAACAATCAGGGGTGTCCCGTGAACGGCTGCGGCCAGCTGGACGAACTCGCGAACGCTCTCCTCCCTCAGTGCGTCAACGTTAGACAGAACGCGGATGACGAACACGTTGGAGTCCGATTTCGCCACAAAGTCAACGCAGCCCTTCACATCGGTGTAATCAACGATGCGGTACCCCCTGTTCAAGAAGGCGAGAACTACTGTGTCGGCTAGAGAATTGTGCCCGCGGCGAACGCCAGGAGTGCCACCAACATCCCCGCCTTGCATAATCGCTGCGCCCTCCGGGGGTCTCCCCTAATTATATATAGGGCGGAGAGAATAAATAGGAGGTCGGCGGGGACGAGCAGGTAGTAGTACCAGACCGAAAAGATTCCGAAGCCCCACGGCCCGGGGAACGGCGAGAAGAAGACAGCGAGCAGGAGCAGGTATGCGGCGAAGTATGATGCCATCTCCGTGCCCACGAGCATGGGGAGCGTCGTTTTGTGGCCCCTGTCGGCGGGAAGATCTTCTATATCCTTTATAACCTCACGGGCCCACGTGGCAAGGAACGCGAGCAGAAACGGAAACCAGACGCGGGTAACGTCCCCGCAGATAGCCACGAACACGAAAATAAAGCCGGTGAAAAAAGCCACAACGAGGTTGCCCCAGTACTTCCTTCTCGAAAGGTATGCGGAGTATGCGAGCGTCCCAACCGCCGCGAGAAGGGCAAGGGGCAAAAGACGGGGGGACGCAAGTGCTGCAAGGGCAATGCCCACACCGTATAAAGCCATGGAGAAGTGAAGAATGTTCTTTCGCTTGATTCTATGTCTTTTTCCCTTTTTCTGGTCAACCTCATAGTCGTAGTAGTCATTGATCGCCTGTGCACCCGCAGATATGAATGCAGCCCCGAGCGATGCGAGAAACGTGCAGAAAACCGGCGCTCTGGCTATAATACCGGCTAGAATGCCCGCAAAAAGCACCATAAGAGCGTTCAGAGGGCGGGTAAGGGCAAGGTATGCCCTTACTTTCTCTGCTCCTTTGCCTTTAGACGGAGCCTTTTGCTTCCGCATCTCCTGCACTTCTCCGGCTTACCCTTTGCACTACGGTTGCGGGCACCGCAGCTCATGCAGATCCACACGCCGTGGAACAGCCGTGCTTCTGCCTCTGGGAATCCCATGTGGAGATGGAGCGTGAAAGAGTTTAAAAAGAATCAGCGTCAGGGTTTGGAGCCGCGGGGATACGTGAATCTTCGTTCCAAAACGTGCGGGCCAAGACCGTGGTCCGGAACGTTCTCAAGTAGTACGCCCGCAGGCACGTGATTTCTGTGTTCTCTGCGGAGGCGCGCTACATCAAACCCCGCCTTTTCAAGATAATCATAGAAGAAACGGGCGTGGCCCCTCCCCAGAACTCTAACGTGAGGAGCATGCATGGGGTTCTCACCCCGGTGGACAACCCACAAGAGGTATGCCATTCTTGCCGCGTACTCTTCTGGAACTTCGTGGGCTACCTGCAACTTCCTATACAGCTCATATATCTTCTCCGCATTCGTTTCCAGCCAGTCAGTGAAGAGGTCATCATATATATCGTACGCTTTCCCCAGTGACTTCCCGGGTTTGTTGCGCCTGTAGAGTATCTCCAAAAAGCCCTTGAGCGCCTCGGGGGATTCGAGCACCATGCAAGAAGAACACGTTCAGGATATAAAAACAAACACTCCATTCGTTCCGTGATGAACCTGCGCAGGGCTGAGCTTCGCGATGATGAAGATCTTGAGTGCTGATTAATCCACTGGGATGACCTGTGCATCCCGGATATAGTGACGGTCGCCTTTCTTCACGACCATGTCGCCGTACGCATCGTCCACGGGGAGGATAAATCTTGCATCCCCGCGCCCGCCAACGACAACGCGTTCGATAACGTTCCTCCCTGCAGATTTGTTGACTTCCTGTGCATACTTCTTTGCGAGCTCGATATACGTGTCCAGCGGCTCCGACCCAACAGGAGTGGACGCTATGTGAACGTTACCGCGGGTAGGGTCCACAAACATGAGAATCCTTCCCACAATTTCTGGCTTTTTGGGTGCGCCACGGTGCGTCCTGACCCGCTGTGCGACGGCATAGACAGGCATGACCTCCCCCTTCTTCGTATTCAATGCGTAGTCAACGCCGTATCTCTGCCCCTGCGGGTTAGCGGGATATAAACAGGTGGGTTGCTGGCATATGGCGCGCAACTGCATGAGCGGGTCTTTCTTACCCATTGAAACAATGACACTGCTACCGTCCTTTTTCTTTTCAAGAACCACCGATCGAGATATGTGGTCCCAAAGAGAACCCCACGCCACCTTTCCGTCCGTTTCCACAAGTTCGCGCATCGCGCTGGGCCCCTGCTCCATATACATGTGAAACGCATCCAACAAACGATCGTTCATTCCGCCGTTCCAGTGCTTTGCAATTCCAAGCAACAGGGGGTTTAGTTCATAGTCACGGACCAGCGAGAGCAGATTTCGTGCATAGTATGCCCCTTTCGTCCCGTACAGAAACCTTGCCAGTTCATGGGTCGCCCGAACATCGGAGCCCGAGAAAGCAGAATCAATCAGCGCAGCGTGAGCAGCAATGGGAATAATGGCAGAAGCATACAAATGCAAATGGTGTCTTGGTATGCCACCGCCTTTTGGATTATTAACTGAAACGACCTTTCGTAGCGTGTCCTCCATGGCGTCAAGGTAGTGAGAAGTGTGCTCCGCCCCAAATGCCGCTTCAATCGCATGTCGAACATCCGTGAGAACTCTCGGGTACCTGCGCTCCAGCGCCCTGTGGATTAACTGCGTCAGAAGAGGGTATTTGTGCACCATGGCAGCGTAGGGCGTGACAATCATACTTTCGCGGATAACGTGGTCTGTAATCGCAGGATTGGACTGCACTGCCTTTGCAACTCCTTTAACAACCCTCAAATAGGCGTTCCTGCGCTCGGGATGTCTGGCAAAATCTTCAAGCAGCCCGGCGTTCGCATCTCCATATATTTTGACGAGTGCGTTTTTGATGAAATCGTGAGCGTAATCCTCGTAATGAGGCCCATACGTCCTCCGCAAGTAATTTCCAACCTTATCAACGATTTTTGAATGCATATTAAGAACGGCCTCGGCCAGCTCCGCTGCCATGTCTGGTGGGATGCCCCACGTGGACAGGTGAGCGCTTACAAGGCCTATATACCTCTGCTTGGAAGTATGCTTTTCGAAACTGAACTCCTTGTCATGAACTAAGTCGTAAACGTCACTAAAAAGGTGCTCGACGGGTTTCGGGAGTTTCTCCTCAACAGCCATCAAGCCAAAAACTCGGCTATCATATTTATTGATTCTCGTTCTCCATTCTACCATGAACATTCGCGAGATGGCAGACAAGGCCATGAAACTGGGTATCGCGTTCCCCAGCGCCGAGGTCTACGGCGGATACTCTGGATTCTACGACTGGGGGCCCGTTGGGGCAGAACTGAAGAACAACGTGAAGCGCTCCTGGTGGAAGGAGTTTGTACACGGCTCCCACGAGGTCATCGGCCTTGACGGTTCCATAATAACCAACCCGGAGGTCTGGAAGGCGTCCGGGCACGTGGAGCACTTCCACGACCCCATCGTCGTCTGCAAGTCCTGTGGAAAAAGGTTTAGAGCAGACCACATCATAGAGGACGCGTTGGACACGAATGTGGAGGGTAAAACACCGGAGGAGATGACGAAAATCATCAGGGAGAACAACATACGCTGCCCTGCCTGTGGTGGAGAGTTGGGCGATGTAAAGCTCTTCAACCTCATGTTCTCAACGCAGGTGGGCCCGTATGAGGGGAGCATATCGTATCTCCGCCCCGAAACGGCCCAACTCA
Organism: Candidatus Iainarchaeum sp.; assembly: GCA_030445695.1. Taxonomy (GTDB): domain Archaea; phylum Iainarchaeota; class Iainarchaeia; order JAADDC01; family JAADDC01; genus SZUA-1452. The sequence goes on along the minus strand of JASUTF010000005.1, from coordinate 4,318 downwards.
TCTTCGTGAACTTCCCACGGCTCTACCAGGTGGCCAGAAAGCGAATGCCCCTTGGCATTGCACAGATAGGAAAGGCATTCAGAAACGAGATTAGCCCCAGAAACTTCCTGTTCCGGTTAAGAGAGTTCGAACAGATGGAGATAGAGTTCTTCTTCGACCCGGAGAATGACGAATGCCCATACTACAACGAGGTAAAGGACTACAAAGCCCTTGTTCTAACGGCGGAGATGCAGGAACGCGGGGAAAAGGAGAAGGAGATGAAAATCGCGGACATCGTTCCCGACGTGCCGGGGCGAGAGTGGCTCGTCTACTGGATCGTCCGCTCGCTGAAGTGGTATGAGAAGATCGGCGTGAAGAAGGAACTTCTCCGCGTGAGGGAGCAACTGCCCGAGGAAAGAGCACACTACTCGCAGGGAACGTGGGACATCGAGTTCTACTTCGAGGGTATGGGCTGGAAGGAGATACAGGGAATCGCACACAGAGGGACATACGATTTGAGCAGGCATCAGGAGCATTCGGGCAAGTCGTTCGAGGCGGTAAGGCCCGATGGGACGAAGTTCATCCCGATGGTCATTGAACCGTCATGGGGTGTGGACCGCGTTGTTTTGGCGGTTCTGTTCAGCGCCTACGACGAGGAAGAAAAGAGGACACTGTTCAGGTTCGCCCCGATAGTGGCGCCATACACCGTAGCCGTCTTCCCGCTGGTATCCAAGGGCGGGCTCCCCGAAAAGGCATGGGAGATATACATGAACCTGCTGGACGAGGAGATAAACGCCGTCTACGACGAGAAGGGGAGCATTGGGCGGAGGTACAGGAGGCAGGACGAGATCGGAACGCCATGGTGCATTACCGTCGACTATCAGACGCTGGAAGACGATACGGTAACGATAAGAGATAGGGACACCATGGAACAGGAGCGTATCCCCGTTTCCGAGGTGGTGGAGTGGATCCGGACACGCATGAAGAACTGGAGCGCATCGCAGAGGAAATAAGACAGTGCACGCGCTGCCCTCTCCATCGCACGAGAACAAACGCGGTTCCGGGAGAGGGGGGGTTCGCGAAGGGCATAATGTTCATTGGCGAGGCACCGGGGAGGAACGAGGACCTCCAAGGTAAACCGTTCGTGGGGAAGGCGGGGCAGTTATTGAACGAATTGTTGGACAGCATCGGGCTCAGCCGCGACGACGTATACATCACGAACATCGTTAAATGTCGTCCCCCAAACAACCGCGACCCGGCGCCCGAAGAGGTAAAGGCGTGCTCTCCGTTCCTTGAAAGGCAGATCCAGGTGCTGGGGCCAAGGATCATTGTAACACTGGGAAGGCACGCGTGGAAGTGGGTCTGTGAGCACTTCGGAGTTCCGCACGAGAGCATATCCAAGGCCCACGGAAATATATACAGAACGAACACCCTGTTCTACGGTGTAATCACTGTAATGCCCATGTATCACCCCGCAGCAGCAATATACAACAGGGAGCTACTACCGGTGCTGACACAGGACTTCCTGCGGCTGAAAGAGTTTCTGAAAAAATAAAAAGGCGGATTCACCACCTGCCCTCGAAGTAGCGGGCAGCCAGGATCGCAAGGGCCGCGATTACAAGCAGCAGTCCCGCGAAATACGCCCTGTTCGTTTGAGGTGTAACAAGAGAGTAACCCGTAAGCGCTGAACCCGCGGGTGCAACGTTCTCCTCCGCCGTGGCACCACCGGCAGCTGCAGCGCTTATCTCCACGGTTCTTGGGATTCTCGGCACAGGAGCGGGGGCACGGGGAACAGGCACTATGGGAGTACCCGCTGTGTCCCTGTCTACTACATAAACGTATTCGCCGTCCTCCGGCCTGAACGTTGCAAGCGTGGATCCGTGGACAACGCCCCTGAGCTGGGGCGAGTACACGTTCACGTCCTCCGCAAAGTACTCATAGACAACGGGCACCCTGACGTCTCTCCGTATGACCAGAACGAAGATCCTGCCATCTACCCTGTACTTCCGGATCGTCCACACCGTGTTGACCGGCGCAAACACCTGGCCGAACTCCTTGGTGGCCCGCTCGACCAGAGACGCGGGTGCAGATCCCCTCCCGCTCTCCTCGCCGATCGTCTCCACATTCTCAAAGTGGATGCCAGCAGACGTTAGTATGCCGGCAAAGACATCGTCTATGTCGTCCCTGGGGAACCGTGGCGGCAACGGTAGCTGGGGCGCTGGCGGTGCACCTCCACCTCCGCCGCCGGGGCGGCGGACCATAACGGTGATGCACTTCTGTGCAGTCCTTCCTGCAACGTCCGTGGCGGAAATGCAGATTTCGTGAACGCCGTATGAGAGTGTCACGGTCATGCTACCGCTGGCGGCAACACCCTGCGGGCTGCCGTCAATGGAAAGTACAACGGAAGACAAGGCAAAGTCGTCTGTGGCGGACCAGGACACCGTAACCCTTCTCGACCTCGTGGATGCCGGTGCAGATACGGAGACGCCGGGCAAAGCAAGATCTGCATTTAATTCAGCACAGCGGTTAACCTCCGGGTATTTAGGAACAGAAACACAGATGGTGTGGCTCCCCGCAGACACGGTTATCTCTGCAGACGTTCCGTTCACTTCCCATGCGTTTCCATCGATGGAGAACACGTATGGCCCGTCGTACATCTCGCCCGGCGCCCAAAGGATTGTAGTGTTTGCCTCGGTTACTAACGCAGGAACGTTTAGTTCGCCCAATAGATCGTTCAAATCTATCGATATCTGACCGCTTCTGTCTGTGGGGTTCCCCGCGACGTCGAAAACGGTGATCGAAACGTTGTGCTCGCCTAGAGCCAGCGGGAAGACAGCTTCGCACTCCCCGCCCGAACAGCCGACCGCACTGCAGTTTCCATCAATGCAAACATTTGCCTCTGCCGGCCCGCTCGCCGTATCCCAAGCGTTTATATTGATAGCAATGCCCGGTAAGAGCCGCCAGGACCAGTTGAACTCTGGGGGCGTTCCGTCCACGGGGATGTAGTAGTTGTACTCTGCAAACGCTTCTTCCGACATGTAGTAACGGAAGGTCAAAATGTTGTTGCCCTCTTCTGGAACTTCGACAATGCGCTCCCTACCCAATGATGTTCCCTCTATTGGTTCCCCATTCAGTAATACCACAATACCGTCCGTTAGTGGGGTGTACGAGACTCTGGTTGAATCAGTATACCATCCGTTGCGCCCTAAATCGCCAGACACGTATGGCCCGCCTACGGATGCACAAGACTCACTGTAAATTACTGTCACAACGGCGGGAGACCTAAGAGAGCAGTTGCCCACAGCGTCACAAACGTTCGCTTCTATGGTGTGCTGTCCGTAAGGCAGCCCGTTCACATAAACGGATCCCTCTTCGAACCTGCAGACATCCGTGCAGACGTTCCCGTCAAGGATAATGGTAGATCTCGTATAATCTATTCCGGAACCGTCGTCAGAAGCCTCCAAATCAAAGCGATAGACGGGGCAAACGCTACCTCTCTCTCCGAATATACTTGGTGTCAGATCATTAACGTCTGGGGGTGTGGTGTCCACCGCTACAGAGATGTTCCGCTCGGAGGTGTATCCAAAGGGATCAGCTGCAACGATGCTTACTAGGTGTTCGCCGTCTGGCAAGTCCAACGACACAAAGTTCACGTCCTGGGCACTGAGTTCGCCATCCACGTAAACGTTCATCTCGCAACCGCTCGGATCCGTGCAGGAGATGTTATACTCGTTCACGTTCGTCCAGCCCTCGACAGGCTCCGGCGTTATGTTAATCTGTGGTGCATTGTAGGCAAAGATCGTGCAGTAGTTCCACTCAACATTGTTCTCTGTTGGTATGCCCACAAAGAGGTTGTGTTCCCTGTCAGGACTGAACGTAGAAATGTTTATTTCGCCGGAGAAAATGTAATATGGTTCGGCGGAACCGACAAAGAGCAGCGTCACGCTTCCACTCAAAATTGTTCCGTCGTTCTCCACGTTCAGTTCGTAGATCGCATTGATGTCTGTTGGCGTGCTGGTCGGGAGGATTGTATTAACTTCTACAGTAACATGAGTATCGGCTACGTCGACCTCGGTGGGATGACAGGACAGGGGGAACGCGTACACGCTCCCCAGCGAGACGAGTGCGAATACCGCGAGCACGATTGCCCGGAAAATTGCCTTCATATTATATTATGTTGCTGCTCCGAAATAAATACGAACTACCTCCAGGTTACAAAGATCATTAAATAAAAACATTCCTGCGCTTTCATTCTTCTGCTGATCCAACCTGGGCCCGTAGCTCAGGGCCGACGCGGCCCGCGGGTCCGCGGGTGGGGTCTGCGACCCCACGCACGTCC
>JASUTF010000004.1 GCA_030445695.1 Candidatus Iainarchaeum sp. | reverse complement strand
AAAAGCACCCCGTCCTCGGGCACATACGTAATCATGGTCTCGGGCCAGTGCACCCACGGTGTCGAGTGGAATCGAAGCGTGACGTCACCGAGAGAAAGCTCATCGCCCTCCTTCACGGGGAACACGTCCCCGGGAAGCCGGAACATGGCTGCAGCCGTCTGGGAGACCACCACCTTCGCGTTGGGCGCCTGCTGAAGAATTACCTCAACCGAAGAGGAGTGGTCCGGCTCCATGTGGTTCAGAACGACATAGCGTATCTTCTCCGGGTCAACGATACTGCCGAGTTTCTCCAAGAACTCCTCGGAGAACGCTTCGTGAACTGTATCTATGACTGCCGCACCCTCAGAACCCACGACCACGTATGAGTTGTAGTTTACCCCTTCGTCAAGGGGCCAGAGGGACTCGAAAAGATCGGTCTCATTGTCCACGATAGGGACAGCATGGACGTGATCACTCAGCTTCATATTAGGAAATGGGGGGAGGAGTATTTAACGGTAGAAGACGATGGCCGCATAATCCACCACGTTATCGTAGTCGCCGGTCACGTCTCCGCTGTTGCCGAAAGCAAGGAGTTCTGCACGGGCACCCAGTGACCGGGCATACGCCATGGCTGTCATGATTGGGCCTATTCCGCAGGCGGACACGTCGTTGTCCAGAACGTAGCGATAGAGCCCGTCCACATCAAGATCAAGGATGTATTTGATCGCTTCCATGTCCTTCTCGCGTCCCACGTCCGCTGGGACGTAGTGCGAAAAATCGGAGGAGGCAATGAAGAGTGTTCCATCGGGAATGGATCGTGCAAGGTCATATGCCGCATCGGGCGCCTGATACATCATGGTAACGGGGACAAAGGAAAATGAGCCGTAAATGCGTTGAAGGAAAGGCAGCTGAACCTCTACGGAATGTTCGTAGTGGTGTGCGTCGTAGTCGGCAACGGCAAAGTCGCTGGTTGAAATGATGTGTTCCGCGGCATCCCTGTCCACCGGAACTTCGCCCAATGGGGTCTCCCACGCACCGTCCGGCCAGATGGAGACGGCTGCACCGTAGCCAGTGTGGTTGGGCCCCGCCACCACGATATGTTCAGGTCTTACCGTTGATAGCGCCCTATACGCGTGTGCGGCGATGGCCCCGGAGTAGATGTAACCGGCGTGGGGGACAACTGCCGCCACGTAGTCACGTTTCGGATAGGATGGGGCACGGGACAGATAATCGTCGATCATGGCCTCTAAATCGCTGGGAGAAGAAGGGTAGAAGAGCCCGGCAACTGCCGGGGGGCGTATCAACGCTTACCACCCTCGAACTCTTCGAGGGGCACGTTAAACTCGTCGTCGCTCTTTATCACGCCGCGGTTCTTGAGGTATTCGCGGGCTAGCAGCCAGTATATGAGGGCAATGGCCTTCTTACCGCGGTTGTTGCCCGGAATGACGATGTCGATGTTCTGGGTGGTGTTGTTGGTGTTGCAGATCGCCACAACGGGTATCCTCACCTTCGCCGCCTCGTCTATGGCCTCACGGTCGGCGATGGGATCGGAGACCACAACAACGGACGGCTCGATGAACTCCTTGGCCCCGGGGTTCGTGAGGGTGCCCGGGACGAAGCGGCCCACGATGGCCTTGGCGCCCACCACCTCTGCGAACTTTCTCGCCGCGTTCTGTGCATACTTCCTGCGGGCCACAACGAGGATGTCGCCCGGCTCGTAGTGCGCGAGGAACTTGGCAGCCATGCGTATCTTGTAGTCGATCTTCTGTATATCGATCAGGTTGAGGCGGTCCGGGCGCGTCTTGAATATGTACTTGCGCATGAAGCCCGTGCGGAACACAGTTCCGATGTGAATGCCCGCCGACAGATACTGCTCAACGGGGACCAGTAGTCCATCTCCGCTTCCTGACTTCTTTTTCTTTTCAGCCACACAAACACCTCCTGCTGGGCACGCGGGACCACCCGTCTGTGCCCCTCGCTACGATGGGAAAGGGAATCGTTAAAAAGCTGCCGCAAAACAGGGGGTGGGGCTGCCGGGATTCGAAGGCTCGCCGCACCGAGCCGCATCGCAAGCTCTGCTTGTGTGCACACGACAACGTCGTGATGGGGTGAGTATTAGGGGTCTACGACCCCCTAGATACGAAGTCGCAGCTAAATGAAATGTACTAGCAGTGGGGCCGCCGGGATTCGAACCCGGGATCTCAGGCACCCCAAGCCTGAATGCTAGGCCAGGCTACACCACGGCCCCCTGGTCAGATTCTCTGCCCTGACGACGGACGGTCTTCGCTTCCGCTCGACCACCCACAGCGGATGTGCGTGGGGTCGCAGACCCCACCCGCGGGCGTTCCACCGAAGCACTCGGTGGGCTGCACCACGGCCCCGGTCATATACACTAAAGAGAAAGATCGGGAGAAACAAAAATAAAGGGAGACGGTCACTGCTTGGTGCGGACCGTCGTGTAGGGTAGTATCTCTTCAAAGTAGTTCTCTGATGTGAACAAGGTCATCCTGCAGCAGTAGCGTTTGATGCCAAGGTCCTCGAAGACCTTCTCGGGGTCCTCTCCCTTGGCGACGCGCTCCTTGAACTCCCTGTATATGCGACCGCCAATGGGCTTGCCACACGTGAAACAGCGAACGGGGGGAAGCATGGCGGTCACCTGTAGGACGTCTGCTTCTTGGCACGCGCCTTGCGGCCAAGCGGCTTCTTGGGCTCCACGCGGCGGACGTCGTCTACAAGGAGCGTCCTGTCATACTGCATGTAGACGTCGCGCAGATCCTCGTTGATCTGGGCCAGTCCCTTTGCGATGGCGCCGCGGATCGCCACGGCCTGGCCCATGAATCCTCCTCCCTCGACGTTGACGTATATATCTACCTTGCCGGCGAGATCTCCGGCAAGAACGAGGGGCTCCTCTATGATCATTCTGATGTACTTGTTCTGGGTGTAAGCGTCAAGGGTATAGCCGTTTATGCGGAGCGTTCCGGAGCCGGGGTAGTGAATGGCAGCACGTGCGACGGCGCGCTTCTTCTTCGCCTTGGTATTGATCACCTGCTTCTTCTTTCTGGCCATGTTACCAACCTCCGAGACGCTTGGCGAGATCGCCAAGACGCACATACGTTCTCGGGAGCTTGAAATCCAGCTTCACGGGGTCAATGCCCTTCACCTCATCAGGGACGCCGCGCCAGACACGCAGGCGGCGGAAGGCATCCCTGCCACGTTTCCTCCAGCGCGGAAGCATGCCGCGGACAGCACGGCGGAAGATCCCCGTAACCGTTCTTGGATACTTTGGAGAGTTAACGATGGGGTTCCTGTGTGTCTTCAGGTCAAGGCGTGCCTTGTAACGTTCATACACGGCGTCGGGGTCGCCTGAAATGACGATCTTTTCAGCATTGACCACAACAACCGTCTCGCCCTTCAGGAGCTGCTTGGCCACGTAGGAGGCAAGACGGCCCATGGGTGCGTCCGTTCCATCGATCACGATCATTGCTCTCCCCTCACTTCATTATCTTGACGCCGCTGCCCTTGGGATTCTCCTGGAGGAGTTCCCGGATACCGATGGCGCGACCGCCCGCGTTCTCTATCTTCGCCTTTGCCGAGGCGGAGAACGCCCAGGCAGCGACGGTCACTCTTTTATCCACCTTTCCAAGTCCCAGCACCTTACCGGGGACCACTATGACGTCACCATCCTTGGCATACTTGTTTATCCTGCCAACGTTCACGTGAACGCGTTTACGCGTTGCCCTGGAGAGTTCGTAGGCAACGGCATCCCAAATGGGGGCGTCTTCCCTGCGGGACGCCTTTTCCAGCGCGATGATGAGCTCCCTGAGCACCACATTTGTGGGTCCTGTACGCTTCATGCCTTCTCACCTTCCACCTTCGTGAGGAATTCTTCGAGGCGGCGGAGGATCTCAGAGACAGCCGCCTGAACAAGGGTGTCCACGGGCATGTTCCCGTAGGACTCAACGTAGAAGATGAACACGTCGTCCTTCTTCTTTATCTCGGCCACGTCCGGATAGTCCTCGATCAGCTCGTCCACAAGGTTATAGATCTTCGAGTCCACGCCCTGCGGGCGCTCGTTCTGATTCTCCACTTCCTTGGGGTCTATGTCAGGCAGAAGCTCACGGAACTTCTTCTCGTCCTTTATCTCCACGCGGACAACAGGCCTGAAGGAAGCGAGACCTGCCTGCCACTTCGCATGGATCTTCGCCGTGCCGACCTTTGCAACCGCCTCGAGGCGGAGGTTCTGGCCCTCGCGGAGCATAACAATGGGGATCTCCGGATCGACGACCTCCACGCCGGGGGTCTCCGGCTGAAGGTCGCCGGAATAAACGGTTCCCGGTCCCTGCTTGTCCAGATAGAACTTTGCCTCACTGTTCTCGTCGTAGGTTCCCCACTCCGCCTTCAGGGGGACGAGGCCCAGGCGGTGTGCAATGTACTCATCCCAGATGGACGTGCTGTTCTCGTAAAAGTAAACGTCTTCAATGGCAAACACTGGCACCTCCGAGATGATCGCACGGCGGAGTGCGTTGGCAAAAGCAAGGGGAGCTCCCTTGATGAGGAACGTCGCGGAGTCCCCAGTCCTTTCGAGCATTTCGATCTTCATACTCTCCTTCCCCTCTTTCCACCCTTCTTGCGGGTGCCGTCGTGCGGGATCGGGGTAACGTCCAGTATCGCTACAGGCACAAGCCCGTGACGGGCGAGTTCACGGATCGCCGCCTGTGCACCGGGCCCGGGTGTCTTGGACTTCGTTCCTCCCGGTGCACGGACCTTGATGATGACCTGCCTGATCCCCATATCCTTCAGTTTTGTGGCGACAATCTCCATGGCCTTCATGGCGGCAGTCGCTGTACCCTTCTTGCTGTCCGCGTCCACCACCATGCCACCGGAGGCGATCGCTATGGTCTCAGCCCCCGTCTCGTCGGTGGCGTGTATGATGGTGTTGTTCTTGGACGAGTAGATGTGAACAACTGCCCTACGGTTACTGCTGGCCTTCATTTACTTCACCCTCCACGCTGGCACCAGCAGCTTCAGAGATCTGGGGAGCGTGCTGCTGGGCCTGAAGAACTGCGAGCATCTCGGGGTTGAGCGCGACCTTATCCTCCTCGTCACGCTTCACCCAGTAGGAAGGGACGGTCACGCGACGCCCGTCCACGTAGACGTGGCCGTGCACGATGAACTGGCGTGCCTGGAATATCGTCCTTGCAAGGCCCTTGCGCCACACCACCGTCTGGAGGCGGCGCTCCAGAATGTCCCTGATGTCAAGGGACAGGACGTCGTCAAGCGTTGCGTCCTTCGGAAGCAGGCCCAGACGGTAGAGACGGCCGAGAAGCTCCTTCTCACGGCGTTCCTTCTCCTCGCCGGACGCAGCAAGAAGACGGCGGGCATTTGCACGGATCCTCCTCAGCTCGGCACGGGCACACCAGAGCTCCTTCTTGTTCTTGAGACCGTATGTGCGCATGAGCCCGCGCTCTTCGATAATCCTCGCCTTGTCCCAGCGCTTATAGGGACGTGAGTATTTCCTCTTCTGACGCTTGGGGTCTCCCATACCGTCACCTCTTCTTCCTTATCCTCGGGCTGATCTTGTTCTTCCTTCCCTTGGACTTCGTGCGCTGGCCGCGGACCTTCAGGCCCCACATCCTGCGGAGGCCCCTGTAGGAACCGAGATCCGCCTCGCGACGCAGGATCTCACGCTCCTTAACTTCGAGGTCCACGCCCACGTAGTGCTTGTCCTCGCCCGTCTCGAGATCCTTCGGTGTGTTCACTGCCCACGCCGGAATGCCGTGCTTCACGGGGTTCTTTATGATATCCTCGAGAAGTTCTATCTTCTCCTCCGGTATGTTACCAAGGGGAGTGGACGGGTCGAGACCCGTCTCCTCGAAGAAGACACGTTCGATCATGACTGCAAAGTTCGCCCCTATTCCCTTTATCCGCTGGAGCGCCCGGTGCAGCGGCTTTGTACCGTCAAGGTCCACGTCCGCCACACGGACTATTTCCCTTTCCACGTTGGCTGTCACGCGATCACCCTTGAAAACTCGATAGATAAACTGGGCACAGTAGCGATTAAAAAGCTTACATTTGTTCTGCCCTCTCGGATCCTGATTCAGACGCCTTGGGCTTCTTCTTCCACATGGGCGGATAGACGCCCTGCTCCATTATAACGCGCTCAACGTCAGCTGCGTATCCCCTCTCTTCTTCCACCATCTGCTCGGCATCCATCAGAGCTTTTGCCAGAGCCACCAGTTCGCCCTTCTTCGTCATCAGCGCAACCATATCCCCAGCACGTATGTCCGCCTGAACCTCGAGTATACCCGGAACCGCCAGGTTGGCCCCGTGGGTAACGGCAGCAACGGCGGAGTCACGTATGATGATTTTGGGCAGGTGAACTACGGCCGTTTCAACCGGCAGGAGCACCCTTCGGATGGGCTCCTCCATACCGTTCTCTTTCCAGAAGTGGTATGCGTCCACCACTTCCTGGAGCGTCACCGCACGGTCCTCCGTGTAGCCACCCACCTTCGTCCTCCTCAGCTCCGCCATGTGTGCGCCGACGCCGAGGGCGAGACCCATGTCGTGGCAGAGCTTGCGGATATACGTGCCCGCGGAGGTCCCGGCACGGAAGACCACATCCCTCCCGTCCACCTCTATGATGTCCAGGTAGTATACGGTCCTTATGCGCAGGCGTCGCTTCACGGCGGACTTGACGGGGGGTCGCTGATAAAGGTCCCCAACGAACTCCCTGGCGATTTCTCTTATCCGCTCCTCGGGGACGTCGCCGTGCAGGTGCATGATCCCAACATACTCCTTTCCGGCAAGAATGAGTGCCTGAAGAACCTTAGTTCCAGAGTTCACGCCAATGGGGAGGACGCCAGTGGCCCGGGGGTCCAGTGTCCCCGCGTGGCCCGCCTTTCTCAGGTTCAGGAGCTTGCGAACCCATGCAACGACCTCGTGGGATGTGGGCCCCGCGGGTTTGTCAAGGACGATCATCGACGCCTTGAAGAGTTCCTCCACGCTCCTCTCCTCGGGCCGCTTGCCCCACGGCCCCTCTGGCTCCCTGGCACGTATGAGAAACTTCTTGGGGCCCTCCCACGGGAACGGCATCACGCTTCCTCCAGCTTCTTCGCAATTTCCTCGTCAGAAAGGCCCTCGATCTCCATGATCGTCTCCGTGGGGAGCAGGTGGCGCTTGTTCACCTTCCTCCTCTTGCCTCCCCTCGTGACTACCTCTGCGAACACGTCGTCTATGTTCTTGACGATGACGACCTTTGCACCGGCGTCGCGGCCGGTAACCTTAACGCAAACGCGTCCGGGAACCATCATCTCAGCCCACCACCTTCATTGCCATCTCGACGTACTTGCGGTCCCTCATGTCGATCTCTGAAATATCCTTCACGCCCCGCTTCACGTAGAACGCCTCCTCTATGACGCGGCGAGTGCATTCCGGGCAGAGGACGCCTCCAAAAACACGCTCGGGCCTCCTCTCGGTCTTAGCGAGTTTGCGAACCTGTGAGGGCCGCTTCCCGTGAGGCACACCATGCAGGGGCTTCCCGCATATGGCGCAGACGTGCTTGCCCGTCTTCTCCTTGCGGAAGTGAATAGCAAGGCGGCCACCAGGAGTACGACGGATCACCTTCTTCAATCGCCTCTTGATAGGGCTAACCATTTCATTACACCTCCTACCACGATGTTCGCCACGATGGATGACACCACGAACCACCAGAGCCAGTACCACTGGCCGAGGGGCGTCTCAATTGTACCGTACCGAGAACTGAACGCGTAGTAAAGGGGGTAGAAAACAATAAATAACATGACCAGACGCAGGCCCATGATCTTATACATGTTCTTCGTGTGCTCTGCAATTTCCTCCTCCGTGACGGAATCAGGGTCCTTGCTCAGGCGCTTTGACATTTCAAGTATTGCCCTGTTTCGCTCCTCGAGGCGGAAGACGCGGTTGAAAGCGTACATGGCAAGGGCGTAGACGAACGCCGCGAGAGTCACAATGAGCCAGTCCTGCATCTCCTGATCACCTCTGCCAGTTCCCTGGCCGCCTCCTCAAGCTTGCCCTGCCTGTTGTGGATGATGTAGACGGTGCCGTTCGTCAGGTAGGCGTATAGAACCGCCGCGCTCCTGTTCAGATCCTGGTGCGTCCAGATGTCGTCCTCTATGCCCCCGCCACGCTTTCGCATGCTCGCGTCCGCTTCCCTGCGCTGGCGGATCTCATCCGGCTCTGCCTCGATCAGAACCCATGCAACAGCCGGTATGTGGCGTATGACGTATTCCGGGAAACCGGGGTAGAAGCCGGTGGGCGTCGCGATCATGAAGTGCGTGTCCACGACAACGGGCTTCCTTATGTCCCTGTAGTCGATCTCGCGGATGCGGTCCGCAACGGCACGGTGGAGCCGTCTGTACTCGTGGATCGAGAGGGTCCTTCTCATGTCGTCGCGGTGCTCTACGCCGTAGAGTTCGCGGGCGAGTTCCAGAAAGAGGTCTCCGTAGTTCACGTAGTCGAAGTCCTCGATCTCCCGTGCACGGCGTATCACCGAGGTCTTGCCGGACCCCGGCACGCCACCTACCACCACGATCATCCCAACACCTTCGCAACCTGCGGGTGCTGCTCAAGCAGCTGCTCCCGCATCAACAGTTCATAGTACCTGTAGACGATGCTCACGGCAAGGAGTATGCCCATACCGCTCGTCAGGCCACCGAACACGTCCGTGAAGGCAGCGAGGAGGCCCACAAAAGCAGATCCGAGGACCGCCACCACGGGGATGTAACGCTCGAGCACCTTCTCAACGACACGCGGATCCCTGCGGAAGCCCGGCACGGTGAACCCTGAACGCACCAGCTGCTCCGCTATCTGCCTGGGGCCCATGCCCGAGAGCTCAAGCCACAGCTTCCCGAAGAAGACTGCCGTGAGCGTCAGCAGGACAATATAGATGAACGCGTGGACGAGATCCATGAGAAGACCGGGGTAAGGGGTTCCAGTGGCGAACGTGGTCACCAGTTTCTCCAGCAGGGCGCTGGGCGGGCGGAGGTAATACGCAAGCCCCCCGACAAGTTCGTACCTGTACCCGCCGTTACCCGTGGGGATCTGCTCGTACTGGCCGAGCACCGTGGAGAGGTATGGCACGTCCTTCGCGAGGTATGCGAGGAGCTGGACGTTGGCGAATATGGCTGCGGCAAGGATCACGGGGATGTTAGACAGGTAGAGGAGTTTTACGGGGTAGCGGCCACCGGCACCGCGAGCACGGGCCCACGTGATGGGGATCTCCACGTGGATGCCCTCGGCGTACACGACGAAGAAGAAGACGATCACAGTGGCCAGAATGATCCAGAGGGGCACTATCGCCTGGGCCAGTGCGCCAGTGCTCAGGGCGCTCCAGAGTTCGGCAAGGACGCTGCCCTCAGGGCCTGCAAGGCGCACGAACATGCTCCTGGCCACACCGCCCGCAATGAACAAAGATATTCCCGAGCCGAGGCCCCACTTCATGACGAGTTCATCGAGGTACATCAGGGCGATGGAGCCAAGGGCCACCTGGAGAATGACGAGCCACTCGAAGCCCGGGACGGCAACGAGATAGCTCCTCGAATAGACATATGCCTCGAAGAACGCAAGAACGACCGCAAGCAGCTTCTGAAGGCCTGTGAAGTATGCACGGTCGTCCGGGTTGGAGAGGTCAAGCTGGATGATGCCGGATCCCACGAAGAGCTGGAGGATAATGGATGCGAGCACGATGGGGCCTATACCGGCGGATATGATTGAACCGAGCTGGGACGCGAGAACGAGGGAGAAGAAGCTGAGCTGCTCATTGGCAGCACTGCTCAGCCCCCATGGGCGGATATAACCCATGATGAAGAAGATTACGAGAGCAACGCCCGTCCACATGAGCTTCTGGCGGAGCGTGAGGGGGGTTTTAGGAGGTGCTACCTCCGGGAACAGGGAGTAGATCCGCTCAATCGTTTGCCTCAGCGCCAAAACCCTCCACCTCTCCGCCTGCTTCCACGATCTTCATGGCCGCCCTCTGGGTGACCGTTGCGTTCTTCACGATGACAGGGACTGTGATGTAGCCCCTTCCGAGGACCTTGTCCACCCCGAAGGAGCGCGCATCGAACACGTACTTCTTGCCCTCCTTGGGCAGGATGCCCGATAGGGCAAGGTCGTCAAGGTCCGCCACGTTGATGGCAATGACCTCCCTGCGGCGCACGGGCGTGAATCCCTTTTCCTTCCTTATCTCGAGGATTGCCTTGATCTGCTTCTGGCCCCAGCGGCCGGACCAGCCCTTGCCTCCCTTTACACCCTTTCCCCTGCGGTTCTTTGTGTTGCCGTGATACGTCCTCTCTCCCAGCTTCTTCCTATACTTCTTCCTGCGGCGCACCACCATTTCAGCTCATCCTCCTGAGCAGATCGTTGATGTGCTCGCCCCTGTATCCAAGGGCACCGCCCGCCTTGAAGGAACGCTTCACGCCGCCACGCTCGTATCCCTTGCGGGGCGGGTGAAGACGGAAGGGCTTCACACCGACGTCAGAGAGCTTGATCTTGCCCTTGAGAACTGCATCAAGGAACTCGTCCCAGGACATGCCCGTTCTGGACTCGATCTCCTTCTTCGTCACGGGGACGTCGCCCTCGAAGCGCCCCCACTTCAGGAGGAGGTGCTCCAGTGTGTCCTTATCGATCTCGCCCCACGTAACGTAGCCCTGGGCGAGGTTGAGCATGCCCCTCATCTCAGGGGTCTCCGGGACGACAACGGCGTGGTTCACACGGGTGAGGCGAAGGCGGTGGATCGCCTCCTTTATCTCCTTGCGGACGCCCACGAGCCCCCTGACGAGAACAACCGCGTAAGCCATCACCAATCCACCCCTAGCTTCTTAATCTCTTCAGGACGGATCTTCGTCCTTGTGAGGTTCTTCAGCGCATCGATCACCGCGTAGGCGAAGTTGATGGTGTTCCTCGTGTTGCCGCGTGCACGGGTCCAGACATCCTTTATGCCCGCCAGCTGGAAGATGGGTTTAATAGAGTCAGGTGCCACAATACCAAGGCCCTTGGGGGCGGGCTTGATGGTAATGCGCACGGAACCTGACTTCCCCTCCACCTTGAAGGGAATGGAGTGCGCCGTACCACAACCACACTCCCAAGAACCACAGCCACGGCGCACGCGTATGATGTTCTTCTTCGCGTCCGCGATTGCCTTCTGCAGGGCCGTCTTGAACTCCTTCGCCTTTCCATAACCTACGCCTACGTAGCCGTTACCGTTTCCCACGGCAACGAGGACCTCTATGGAACGGCGCTTACCGGAGTCGGTAACGCGGACCGTGGCCCTGCTGTCGAGTATGACGAATTGAAGGCCGGGCAGGAGCCGATCAACGATCTCCGGCTCCATTATGGGGAGACCAGTAGCAAGGGCCTCCTCCATGGTCGTTATATCTCCGTTGGCGACGAGACGGCCCAGCTTCGTCTTCGGAGTCCAGTCCTCCTTCATTCTGCCTTCACCTTCGCGAGTATTTCATCAAAGTGCTTGGGGAGATCCTCCGGGTTGAGACCCCTCTTCAAATATGCGCCGAACTGGCGCTTGTAACGCTCGGGGTTCTCCTTCTTGAGTGCCTCGGCGTATGCAGCGATGTGCTCCCCGCGGATCCTCTCCTCGGACGGGAACGCACTCTCGCTGGCGGGGACAGAGAGGCCCGCGTCGATGGCCCCCTTCAGGGCGGCGAAGGGAGCGGATCCGTGAACGGGGGTGGCGAACCCGATGTCAAGGACTGCCTCCTTGACCCCCTTTGCCACGGCCCTCTTAGCAGCGAGGAAGCCCACGAGGTAGGCAGCAGGGGTGTTGCCCCCGTGTCCCTTCCAGCCAAGGCGCTTCAGATCCGCAGAGGATGCAGAGGCGAGAACGCGGTCTCCCTCCGGGTGGAACTCAACGACTTGGACAAGTATGTTGTTGGAAGTCCTGCGAACAACCAGACGCGGCTTGCCCGACTTGATGAGCTTGAGACGCTTCGTATAGCGGGTCTTCCCCTCGCGGATGCGCCTGAACTTCACCCTGTACCGTGGTCCGTGTGCCATGATCACCGCCTCATCTCTTCAATTATCTCGAGCACGTGGCGCCTGCTGCGCACGTGCCCTCCCTTTGCGAGCATGTATATCCTCCTATACTCCTTGGACGTGATCTTGCCCTCAGAGCGGAGCACACGCAGGAAACGGCGGATTGCCCGGATCTTCAGCATCCATGCCAGCTTCGGGCGCAGGCGAGCGCCAGGCCTTCCCTTCCTGGAGCCCATACCCCTGCGGCGCCCCTTCCTCTTCTGCCGGTGGATGTAACGGGCACGGTGGCGGGACGGGGAGCGCTTGGGAAGGATCTCTATGACCCCGCGTTCCACGAGCCCACGGAGATCGTCCTTCGTCATGGCCTCCTCCACTTCGGGGATGGCGTCGGGGCGGATGCGAACGCGGGACACGCCCACCTTGAATATCTCTGCCACGAGTTCCTTGGCGCGGTCCACCTTCATGGGTTAATCACCTTCAGTCCAAGTTCCTTTGCCTTCTCGATGATCTGTGCCCGCTTTCTCTTGCCAACGGTGCGGGCAATCCTTATGGCGACCCCCTCGAGGCCGTCAAGCTCACCGGGGTTGTGAACGATGACCTCGGGAAGACCTGACGGGTGAAGCCCCCTTATGCTGCGTGGCTGACGGTAGCCGGAACCGGGGTGCTCACCCTTGCCCCACCACTTCTTCCTCTGCTTGGAGTTCTCTCCGCGGGGCTTCCTCCACGTGTCCCTGAGCTTCTTGGACCAGGGACCGTGCTGACGACGGAAACGGGGCTTGATTCGCTTAAGTGCGACTATGCTCATTCTTCTTCACCCCATACTGCCTTCTCAACGATGTATATACCGTCCTGGAACTTGCGCGGGTCGAACTCGGGGCCGAGCTTCGTGGCGAGCTCGAGGTTCGCGGCCGTCTGACCCGCTGCCTCCTTGTTTATGGAGCGGACGATGATATCCTGCCCGTTGATCTCCACCTTAGCGCCGGGCATGATGCGGGCGTACCTCGGTGTCTTTGCACCGAGGAAGTTCACGATTTCCACAACATCGCCCTTAACGGTCACCTTTATTGGGAAGTGCGAATAGACGACGCGGAGCTTGTATATCCACTCCTTCTGAACGCCCTTTATCATGTTGCGAATGTGGGCCTCCACGGTACCCGCGTTTGCCTTGGCCTTGCGCTTGTGGGACAGTGCCCGGACGATGACCTTGTTGTCCACCTTCTCGATGGCGATGCCCGTGTTGTTAAATGTCCTCTTCAGAGTGCCCAGTGGGCCTGTAACCGTAACGGTCATTCCGTCAACGTCCACGGAAACGCCCTCGGGGATCTCGATCTCGCGCACCAATCTCTGCATGGTTCACACCTCAGTAGACGTAGGCGATGAGTCGCCCGCCAAGGCCCTTCTGCTTCGCCTCCTCGTGGGTCATCAATCCTTCAGGTGTAGATACGATGAGGATGCCAATACCACGGGCCGGGAGGTACTGCTTCTCCCAGTCCACCCACTCATCCTTCTTGACGGCGTAACGGGGGCGAATGGCACCGCACTTTGTCACGGTGCCGGCGAGGACGACGCGAACCATGCCCTCCCTGCCGTCGTCGATGAACTCAAACTCCTTTATGTAACCGTGCTTCTGCATGATCTCAAGGACGCGGAGGAGCAGCTTGGAGGCGGGGTAGATTGTAATCTCCCGCTTACCTGCCATCTCCGCGTTCTTGATGGCGTTAAGGGCATCTGCAAGCGGATCCACTCTTGTCATTATCATCACCTTTATGAGTACTTCTCGAAGCCCAGCTCGCGGGCCACCTCTCTGAAGCACTGGCGGCAGAGCATGAGGCCATACTTCCTGATCACGGCCTCGGGGCGTCCACACCGCTGGCACTTAACGTTTTTCCCGTGACGGGCTCGCGGTCGTCTCTTCCCCATCAGATTACCTCCACTCCATACTTCTCCTTGATGAACTGGATGGCCTCATCCTTGGTGATCAGGTGGGTCTTGCCCACCTTCGCGCGGCGCACCTTGCGCCTCTTGACGCGGTATCCGGGCCGCTCAAGGGAAACGCAGACATCCATTCCGAATATACCAACCTTCGGGTCGTATTTGATGCCCGGGAGGTCGATATACTCGTGGATGCCGAAGGAGAAGTTCCCGTGCTCGTCAAACGAGCGGGCGGGGATCTTGTTCTCCACCGCCTCGAGGGCAGCGCGGAGGAACTTCTCCGCGTCCTCACCGCGCAGCGTGAGCTTGAGACCGATCTTGAGGCCGGGACGGATGCCCCACTTGGGGATCTTCTTCTTGGCAACGGTCCTTACGGGCTTGTAGTCGTTGCCCGTGATCGTCTTGGCGATACGCTTGAGCATGTCCTCTGCCTTGTCGAGACGCTCGCCCGGCTCGCCAATGCCGACGTTGATGACCACCTTTTCGATGCGTATGCTCCTCATAGGGTTCTCGCTCATTCCACTCACCTTACAGCGTTATGGCGGGCGAGTCCCTGCCCACCACGAACACGTTTCTCGCAGCGGTCTGGATCTTCTCATCCTCCACGGAGAGATCCACGGAACGCTCACGGATCACGTCACCCTTGTTAACGGCGAGTATCTTGGCGAGCGTACCTGCGTGGCGCCCGGAAAGGACGTAGACGAGGTTGCCCTCTTTCAGGTGGAAGATCTCCTGTATCTTCTGGTCGGGCACCGTTATTTTGAGCACGTCACCGGGGCGGACCTCCTTGGCGTCGTCGAGCAGGAAGCTCCTGCCGTCGTGGGTGCCCAGCTGTATCCTCCCGCCCTTCACCATGACCTTGCGTTCAACGCGGACGATCTTGATGTTCTTCTCCCCCTCAGGGATCTCCTTGGGCACGAGGCGGCCCTGCTCGTCCAGCAGGATGCGGAACACCTTCTTTATCTCGGGGATCTCCACAACGTCAAAAAGACCTACCGGGAACCGCGGGTCCTTCCGGACAACGCCGTCCACGAGGACCTTGCCCGAACGGACTATGAAATCCGCCTCCCTCGCGTTGTTAGCGACACCGAGCAGGTCACGGATGAGCACACGCAGGGGCAGCGCACGCTCCTTGGGGTGAGGACCGGGTATGGTCCTGGTGACCCAGACACCGAAGCGGCGCTTCCTCTTGATCTTCCACGACTTCGGCGCGGCCAGACGCTTAAGATGCCTTGAACCTCCACCTACGAGCGCCATTATGCGAACCTCCTTTCATCGCTCCTGTCCACTTCTATGATCATCAGGTTAGACGGATCCAGAGGGAAGAGCACTTCTGTGCCGTTGGCCTTCTTCTGTGTGATCCCCTCCACGAACACCTTGAGGCGCCGGAGATCCACACGTGCAACGACACCCTCCTTTCCGCGGAACTTGCCGCGCATTATCCTGACCTTATCCCCCTTCCTGACGGGAAGGGAACGGCGCCCCAGCTCCTTCCTCAGCTCCGGGGAAAGGTGTGCCGCAACCATCTTCTGACGAACGTGAAGGGGCGCCCTGTAGCGGAAACGTCTCTGCTTCCTGGGCTGATAACCGATCTTGATTGCCATGGCTCACACCACGATCGAAGCGATTCTCACGACCTTGGGGAAGCGCTCACCGACCTCCTTGGCCACGGGTCCCTTTATCTCGGAACCCTTCGGCTCCCCCTTCTCGTTGACGATGACTGCCGCGTTATCCTCGAAGGCGATCCTCGTCCCATCAGCACGCCTGTAAGGCATGCGCTGGCGGATCACCACCGCGCGAACGACCTTCTTCTTCATCTCGGGGGTACCCTTCTTCACGGAGGCGACCACCACGTCGCCCACGCCCGCCTTTGGATACCTCCTCTTCACGCCCTTGTAGCCGATGACGCCGATGACCTTGAGGACGCGGGCGCCGGTGTTGTCCGCGCATGTGAGGAGCGTCCCCACGGTGATGCCCTTCGTAACGGATGCGCTGATGGCCTTCACTGCTCTCCCTCCTTCGCCTTCTTTATGATCTTGAGAACAACGAAGTTAACGGTTTTTGCCAGCTTGCGGGTTTCGCCGAGAAGAACGATATCACCCACGTGTGCATTCACGCAGGGCGGGTTGTGAGCGTGGATCTTATACGTGCCACGCATGTAACGTTTATACTTCGGAACGTAGCGTGCTGCCTCGCGGGCGACCACCACTGTCCTCTGCATCCTGTCCGAGATGACACGACCCACTAGCAGCTGACCGCGAACGGTCACATCTCCGTGGAACGGGCACTTCTTATCGCCACAGTCCTCTTTCTGGGGTGGCTCAATGACCTCGTTTCCTATGACCACTGCGCGCATGCACCTTCCTCCACAGCTTTTTTGTCCGCTCTTCCGGACGGACGGTTATTTCAGCACCGTCCACACAAATTAGCTCCCCGTTTGGGAGCCGGAACTCTACCACAATATCTGGCTTGGGAAGTTTTTTAATCCCTTCTGGCGTCTCGACAACCAAAAGGTTCTTCGTCTCGTCGACCACAGTACCTTCGATACCCACGTAGCCCGGGTGCGTGGCGTTGACCACACGCACGCGGAGACCGATGATCTCGCCGAGGAGCGCCGGGTGGAGTGCCACAGTGGAAAGGGAGGGAAAACCAATATATACCGAACCGTGCAAAGAAGATGGTGGATAGACAAAAAATGGCATACACGGCTCTGGCCATAACCGTATTCCTCTTCTGGGCGGGTTACACGGTGGTAAGCGAACACATACCCGCACCGGACGCCACAGATCTTCTCCTTCAAATCCCCCCCACAGGCATATCGCACATGCTCCACGAAAAAATCGCCGGCACGGTTCTGGAAGACCTTCTCCTAATCATCTACCTCTACGTTTACCTCGCATCGATCCCGATGGCCGTCTGGTACGCCGTTTTCCGGGAGCCGAATCTGGCCGCGAGGACGCTGGGGGCCCTCGCAGTGCTGATGGTCCTTTCCTGTATCATCTACACCGCGGTGAGGGTCACACCGCCCCACCGTGTCTACGGGGAAAACCCGCTGGAGGGCACGATGCAGAGGAGATGGGTGAACGACAAAATGGTTCTCCCGTCCCTGCACGCGGGCATTGTAACGATTTTTGTGGTTGTATTCTGGAACGCACGCAACAAGGCAGTAAAATGGTTTTACACCGTCCTGGCACCGCTTGTATGGATCTCCGCGATAGCCCTCCTGCAACACTGGTTCCACGACATAGTGACGGGGATCCTATTTGGCGTTTTCTCCATTCTAATAACCAGACGTATTGAACGGCACCTGGAGCACTTCGTTAGAAACGTCCCCGAAAGGCAGGCAAAGATATGGCTCGCGCTGTCCATACTACTCGCTGCCGTGCTCGCCGCGGCAAGAATGGTGTAAGAATCAAACAACGTCTATGTTCTCCTCGGGGAACCCTTCCTGTATGAGAAGCTCCCTAACCTTGCGGGCGTGGTCTCCCTGCAGCTCGATGATTCTCGCGTTGGGATCGTAGGTCCCGCCGCAGCCCAGCGCCTTCTTGAGCTTCTTCGCCAGGGCCTTGACGTCAACGGTGTCGTCAAACCCCGATATAACTGTCATTATCTTGCCCCATTTGCGCTTGTCGCGGCGGATCTTTATGCGCATTAATTCGCGGGTAAGGGCCTCGGGCTCAATAAGATCTTCGGGAAGACCGATGACGTCCGCAAGATCTTTTTTAGCCACTTTCCCTTTTCACCCCTTTTTCTCGCGAAGTATCGTTAGTATTCTGGCGATTGTCCTTTTTAATTCCCTCGCCCTGCCGGGGTTCTCTGGGCGGACTCCTGCGGCGGTCTGCGCCTTGATGCGGCGGAGTTCGGCACGATACTCTGCCAGCATCTTCCTTAGTTCCTCTTCACTCTTCTGCCTTAGCTCCTTCGCCCTCGCTATCGCCATTCTTGACCTCCTCCTTTACCTCTTCCTTCTGCTCACCCGAAATCCCGAGTTTTGCAAGGATCTGCTCCTTCGGGACGTCAGGGACGGATACGTGGTCGGGGAAGACCGTCTCGGGGTGGACGATGTAGACGTGAACGCCGATGGTACCCCACTTGGTCTTGGCGACGGCGTGACCCTGGTCCACGAGCTTGACGGGGTCACCGCACTTCTTCATGTAGCCCGCATAGACACGCTCCGTACGTTTCTTGGCACCACGGGCGCCCAGTTTACCCTTGATGACAATCTCACAGCCCTTCGTACCCGCAGCCATGATGCGGGCCAGCGTCTTCCGAAGGAGAGGACGCCACGCCTGACCGTGCTCCAGTCCGATGGCAACGCGGAGTGCCTGAACCTGTGCGTCAAGGGTGGGGTTGGGCACGGGAACCACTTCGATCTGTGGATTTTCTATGCGGAAGCGTTTCTTCAGGTCTTCCGTGAGCTTCTTTATCCTGGATCCCTTGCGACCGATGACCAGTGCCGGTCTGGCGACCTTGAGCACGATCCTTGTGACCAGGGGGGTCCTGAGAACCTGAATATCGGAGGGGAGTGCCTGGCGGACCTCTTCCATGAGGTATTCCTTTATCGCGAGGCCGCTCGTGGCGTCCTTGATGAATTCACGCTCGATCATTCGCTCACCACCATCTCAACGTGTGTGGACTTCCTCCTTATGATCCTGCGAAGCATGGGCTGGACACGCATTCTGCGGTAGCCCTTGGAAGCGGAAACATGGACGATCCTGAGCTTGGAAACGTCCAGACCCTTCTGCCGGGCGTTGTTCTTGACGTTCTCAATGAGCTTGAGGAAGTAACGAACGGTCTTGTCCATGTAGCGGCCGCTCTTGACGCCACCACGGACGCCCTTCCTGTGGGGGACGTCCCTCTTGTATCGGCGGATGGGGATCCACTCCTTGTGGGCAAGCACCCTCTTCAAGTATTCTTCTGCCTTGAGGAGGGGCATACCGCGTATGGCGTTGGATATCTCCACCGCCCACTTTGTGGATATGGGGGCGTTGACGAGCATGCCCCTTGCCGTCTTCCCACCGGTGATAGTCGTTGAGTAGTGCTTCTTCACCATGGCCATCACTTCCTACCCACGTGCTTCGTGGATCGGGACGCACCGACACCCGGTGAGGAGTGCATGACACGCTTCCGTGTGAACACGTATTCACCGAGGTAGTGGCCGATCATCCCTTCCTTTATCTGGAGGGGGACGAACTCCTTGCCGTTATACACCTCTATGGTCAATCCTACCATCTCGGGGGTGATGATAACGTCGCGTCTGTGCGTGCGGAGCTTCACCTTCTTACCGGCACGGGCGAGACGCACCTTCTTCAGGAGCTTCTTTCTCTGGGGGTCACGGTAGCCGCGGAGGATGCTCCTTCTGGCACGGGACGTGAGGAGCTTGGCGAACTCCTCGATGGGCATCTTCATGAGCTCTTCCAGCGTGTGACCCCTGAAGCGGAATTCCCTCGCCATGAGTATCACCTTCACTTCTTCCTCCTACCGGTGCGGCGTGCCGCTATGTGACCTACCTTACGTCCGGGCGGCGTGTTCCTCGCAACGGTGGTCGGTCCGGGCGGGTGGTGCTCCTTACCACCGTGCGGGTGGTCAACGACGTTCATTGCGACACCGCGCACCCTCGGATACTTCTTGTTGATGGCGCGCATGGCATGATAACGCTTGCCCGCCTTTACGAACGGCTTCTCTATCCTTCCACCACCGGCGACGTTGCCAATGGTTGCCCTTGCGTCCGGGTGGAACTCGCGGATCTTACCGGACGGGAGTTTGACGTAAACGGCCTTCTCCGTCTTCGTGGAGACGATGGCGTATCCGCCGGATGAACGCACATACTTTCCGCCGTCCCCGGGGACGCCCTCGATGTTGTAAACGGGGGTACCCTCGGGGATCGCGCGGAGAGGCAGGACGTTACCTATGGCAAGGTCTGCACCTGCACCGACGCTTATCCAGTCACCAACGGCGATGCCCTCCGGTGCGGGGAGGTAGGAAACACTGCCATCCTCATACATGACCTCCATGACGGGGTACTTCCTCCCCACGTCGTGGAATATGTTGGTCACCTGCCCGCGGAGGACACCGCTCTTCTGAACGTCCGTGTAGGGCGGATAGGAAACCTTCTCCACCTTCCTCCTGTGGTCAGCCACGCGGAAGGTGGGGCTTCCGCGACCCAACCGCTGAACGCGAATTCTCTTACCCATTTTAGATCACACCCAGCTTCGTTGCTAGATCCAACGCGGAGTATCCCTCTGCCAGGCGGACGTATGCCTTCTTACGCCCGTCCCTGGCAAGGAGGGTGTTAACATCCTGAACCTTAACGTCATAGAGATCCTCAACCGCCTTCTTTATCTGCTGCTTCGTCGCGTCGGAGCGCACTATGAAGACGATTGTGTTGTTGTTATGGATCTGGGCAATGGCCTTCTCCGATATGAGGGGATAGAGGATGATCTCTTCTGCATCCATGTTAGCTCACCACGAACAGGTTGTTGAGCGCCTCCACGGCGCTCTTCGTCCAGATTGTCAGGCGGCCCGGATGGGTGCCCGGTGCAAGGAGTTCCGCGTTGAGGTTGCGCACCTCCACCACGTCCACACCGGGCAGGTTGCGTGCCGCCCTGTAAATACCACGATCCTGAGACACGACAATGAGCACGGACTTGGGCACCTTGTATGCGCGGCCTCTGCGCTCACCCTTGCCGGCTCTCCTCCTGCGGCCCTCATACGCACGCTCCACGTCCTCCCAGACGCCGAGGGCCTGGAGGATCTTCTTGAGTTCTGCCGTCTTCTTCACGCCCTCCAGGTCGTCAACCACCACGATCGGGAGCTCACCGTCGTAGCGGTGACCCCTGGACTTGACCCACTCCGGGGACGCGGTGGCCGCAATTGCTGAACGTATGGCAAGGCGGCGCTCCTTCTTGTTCACCTTTTCCCAGAGACGCTTCTCCACCTTGGGCGGGTGAGCCCTCGGACCGCCGCGTGCCTGCGGAACGTTGGCCACGAAGCCGTAGAGCAAGTATCTTCTATAGTGAACGCGGGGCAGGCGTGCGTGACCCACATTTATCGTATGGTTCAGAGCGGAACCGATCCTCCTCCTGTTGTCCGTGAACGCGGCATAGTCGCGTCCGGCCATGGGCTTCGTCCCGTAGGGCTGGAGACGGTTCGCCCAGATGGCCTTGACGGCTCGCTTTATGATGTCCTCACGAACAGGAGTGCTGAACGCATCGGGGAGCTCGATCTCCCCCACGACATTGCCCTGAAGATCACGAACGTTTGCCTTCATGTTAGACACCCTGCTTCGACTCGAGCGATATGTACTTCACCTGGCTGAACTGGAACGGGTGCTTGTTCGGGCGAATTGCCTTCCTCAGCCCCACGATCCTCTTTGCGGGGCCGGGCACCGATCCAATCACGGCGATGTAGTCGTTCTTCACCTCACCGTAGTGCAGGAAGCCACCCTTCGGCGTTATTTCCGGCTCCCCGTTCTCGCCAACGATAACGACGATCTTGTTGTATTCGGTCCTCGTGTGGAAGCCCATCTGACCCGGGCGCGGCACTTCCCAGAACACCTTGCCGCCGAAGAACGGGCCGAGGGCGCCAACACCTCTCTTGGTCTTCTCCTTCTTGTGGCCGAACTCGAAAACGCCGAAACGTTTGACCACGCCCTGGAAGCCCTTGCCCTTTGTAACGGCCTTCACGTCGATCTGCTCGCCGGGTTCAAATATGTCCTTAACGCGGATCTCCCCGCCGAGGACCTCCTTTGCCGCGTTGAACTTCTCCTCAACGGAGGAACCGCCGATGGCGA
This sequence comes from Candidatus Iainarchaeum sp., assembly GCA_030445695.1. Taxonomy (GTDB): domain Archaea; phylum Iainarchaeota; class Iainarchaeia; order JAADDC01; family JAADDC01; genus SZUA-1452. The sequence goes on along the minus strand of JASUTF010000004.1, from coordinate 17,145 downwards.
TCTCACCGAGGTCCGGCGTTTTCTTTCCCAGGGCAGGGATCTTCCACGGCTGCGTTGCAACGAGAAGACGGATATCAATGAGGTCGTCGAGCATGTTCTCGATCTTGGAAACGTCGCCGTGGCCCTTCTCCGGTGCGGTCACGCGACGGTCAAAATACTTGGGGAGCTTCTCCGCCCAGACCTCCGTGGCGGTTACGCGTCCGCGGTTGGGGTCATACTTGTAGGCACGGATGCCGTAGACATAGAGCGGAGGTGTCTCGATGATGGTGAGTGGCTTGAACACCTCCTGCCCGGAAGTCGGCGTCTTCGGGCGGGCATCCACGAGAATGGCGTGCGTCATACCCGCCTTGTATCCATAGAACCCAATGGGCTTGACTTCAGACACAGACGGCCACGACTTGAAGCGTGGCACAACCCTTTTGGCCCGCTTTCGCGGGTAAAACTGCAATGAACCTCTTCTGGGTCTCGTTCTCCTTGGCATGCCTATTCACCGTTTGTCAGTCATCCCCGCATGCCCAGCCGGCAGAGGCGGGTAAGAGAACCTAAGAAGTTGGGGCACAAAAGGTTTTTTAAAAATCCGGTTCGGGGAAGACGCACGCATTTTTATTCCATGAAACCCAGATTATGGCACAAGGGAGGTGTTTGAATGGCTAGTATGAAAAGGCATGGGCCTGGTTCCTCCTGGCGTTCATTCCCGTGATCGGGCCAGCAATCATCTGGCTCGTGAAGAAGGATAAGAACGAGGGCCTTGCAAAGGTTGCAGGCATTCTTGCAATAGCCCAGCTACTTGCCATCGTGGTGCCAATGATCGGATGGCGCTATACCTTGGCCTGCTGATATACTACTACTTCCAGGACAAGGAGAACATCTACAGGGCATGGTACATGTACTTCGCCCTCGGCCTGATCGGCTGGATCGTGGTTATGGTCTCCGACACGCCCAGCGAAGTCAAGAAAGACGTGAGCACGCACTTAGTGGTAGCGTTCGTGCTGGCCCTCATAGTGGCAGCCGCAGTGGTGCTGTACGGCGTGGCTATGTTCAACGTCATGGGCAGCATGATGGCACAGTGAGCCCACGGCCCGCTTTACTTTTTTCTCATTTTATCATTTCTGCCTTACCAGCTCGAACAGTGCAATGACCTCTTCAAGGTCCGAAACGCCCTTCTGCTGTGCCACCATGGCGGGGAAGATCTGCGGGGCGTAAACACCTATTTCGGATATTATACCATCTACCAGATCGGGGGGCGTCACGTCAAAGGCCGGATTCCGTATCTCTGCCCCTGGAAGCTCCGAGGGATCTACGACCTCGGAGGGGTCTCGCTCCTCGATGGGCTCCTCAAAGCCCGCTGCTGTAACGGGATCGTATTTCAGCGTGCTCGCCGCCACGCAGTAAGGGACGTCAAAACGCTTGGCTGCGAGGGCCATGAGCGCCGTTCCGATCTTGTTCACCACGTAGCCGTCGGACGTGATGGCATCTGCCCCCGTAATATAGAGGTCTGCATCACGCATGAAGAGGTATGCCGCCGAATCGACAATGTACGTGACGGGAATGCCCGCTTCAAGGAGTTCCCTTGCCGTTATCTTCCCCTGGTATTTGGGGCGGGTCTCCGTCACCACAACACGGAACTCCTTTCCCACCTCCTTGGCCCGGGTAAGAACACGAACGACGGTGGTGGAGTGGCAGTGCGTGATGACGACTCCGCCGTCGGGAACCCTGCGGGCACCGTAATCCGCTATCTTCTCCTCCGCTTCCCGGATCTCGTCTTCGTACCGGTCGATGGCCTTGAGAAGTTCTTCCTTCGACGACAGGTGGCGTAGAACATACGTCAGGGCGTCCCTCATGGCGGGCTCGGTGGGCCGGGTTCTGGCCAGTTCAAGGACTACGTTCTTCACGTTATCCACAAGATCCGCATCCGATGAACGCTCTGCCACAATTTTAACGGCTTTGAGGGCTGCAAGGGCAACGTTGCGGGCACCCTGAACGCGAAGGGCCCGGATATCGTCGAGAATTTTCTGCACTTCGTCCATAAACGTAGATGACCCCTTCCGTATATAATCATTGCCGCCATTATTTGCAACATGGGGATGAGCAGGCGTCAGAGGATTATTGAACTGCTGTCCGAAACGGAGGTTCCACTCTCCCCGGAGGATATTGCGAGGATTCTAAAGATAGATGCCAAAACGGTGCGCCAGGATCTGCCGCACATACAGTTCTCCATACAGCGGAAGGGCATGCGGCTTGTCATAATACCACAGCGGTGCAAGAAGTGCGGCTTCGTATTCAAGCCGTCTGCACGCGAGGCCTCCAAGTGCCCGCGATGCCACTCCCAGTGGCTGGAGCCACCGAGGTTCCGCATCGTCAAGATGGGCAAGAAATAACCCTTCTTTTTCTTTGTAACCACCGAACAGGCACAAAAATCACTATTTTATATGCGAAATGCGTTTTTCTTTGGGTGATAACATGAAGGTAACGCTCTCTGTAATAAAGGCAGATGTAGGTGGTTTTCCGGGCCACTCGTCCGTCCACCCTGACGTGATCCTTACGGCGGAGGACCTGCTGGAGGAGGCACGGGAGGACGGCAAGATCTTTGACTACTACGTGGGCCACGTGGGCGACGACATGATCCTCGTCATGACCCACGACAAATTCATAGAGAACCCAGAGATCCACGGGCTCGCTTGGGACGTGTTCAAGGAATGTGCAGAAGTGGCAAAGGAACTGAAGCTCTACGGAGCGGGCCAGGACCTGCTCAAGGACACGTTCTCCGGCAACCTCAAGGGCATGGGGCCAGGAGTGGCGGAGATGTCCTTCGAGGAGCGCCCCTCTGAGCCAGTGATCGTATTCGCGGCGGACAAGACGGAGCCCGGAGCGTGGAACATGCCCCTCTTCAAGATGTTCGCGGACCCCTTCAACACGGCTGGTCTCGTCTTCGACCCCAGCATGCACGACGGGTTTGAGTTCGAGGTCCACGACGTCAAGGCACACAGGAAGGTCCGCTTCAGAACACCGGAGGAGATGTACGACATGCTCGCCCTCATTGGCCAGCCCGGTCGCTACGTCATCAAGTCCGTCTTCCGCAAGAGCGACGGCGAAGTGGCCGCTGTCACGTCCACGGACCTCCTGAACCAGATCGCGGGCAAGTATGTGGGCAAGGACGACCCCGTCATGATCGTCCGTGCCCAGCACGGCTTCCCGGCGGTGGGGGAGGTCCTCGAGCCGTTCGCGTTCCCGCACCTCGTCCAGGGCTGGATGCGCGGCTCCCACAACGGCCCGTTAATGCCCGTGGCGTTCAGGGACGCGCACCCCACGCGCTTCGACGGTCCCCCAAGGGTCATAGCCATGGGCTTCCAGATCGCCAACGGCATGCTGGAAGGGCCTGTTGACATGTTCGACGACCCGGCCTTCGACCGCGCAAGGGAACTCGCCAACGCAGTGGCCGACTACATGCGCCGCCACGGACCGTTCGAGCCGCACCGCCTCGCAGAGAACGAGATGGAGTACACAACGCTGCCAGAAGTTCTCAAGAAGTTGGAGGGACGTTTCCAGCCCCTCTAAACCCTTTTCTAATTTTTACGCTGCGGCCCAGCCGAACAGGGCAGATACAACCGAGTAGAGCAAAATTAGTGCGAAGAATGCAAGAACAGTGCTGACAAGCCAGTCGGGGAGGGGCGTTAGGGCCCTCCTCCTCTCACGCCTTGCCCTTATCAGAAGAAGCGGGGGGAGGATCCCTGAGGCAACGAGGATGCCAAAGGAGGCCAGCCATATGGCCCCCACAAAGGACTGGGCGCCCAGATAATAAACGAGGATCGGAGGGAAGACGGCAAGGAGCCACGCCAGAAAGCGGTTACGCACCAGTTCGCGCAGGATGTCCTTCTGTGCAATGCCCATACCTATGAAGGACGTGGTGATGGTCAGGAACGGCAGGAGAATGGCGATGAACGCGAGATCGGTGCCCAGGTTTTCTACGAGCGCCTCCGTTCCTATCTCCGGGACGTTTTCCCCCGCAACCCCTATGATGGCCAGCGAGAAGAAGGTGTACATGAGGAAGACGAGAGAGAAGGCGGCCAGAATGGCCATAATCGTCCTCCCCATGTTCTTAACGCCCTGAACGATCTCTGGAATAACGAGGTGTCCTGAAAAGGCGAAGACGGCGACGCCGAAGGCCACCGTAAAGCTCACCAGGTCGAAGCGCGCGGTGTACACACGCATCTCGGGGAGTGCCCAGAGGAAGATCGTGGATATGAGCAAGATCATGAGGATGGTTAGGGACTCCTCAGCCGCGCCGGAGATCCGCAGCCCAAGAAGGATGATCACCGAAAGCACCGCCCACGCGATCCCCGCCCAGAGCTGCGGAGATCCTCCGAAAACATCGGCAAGTATGGAGCCGAGGCCCGCCGTGTACGCGATCAGTGCCCCGTAGCCGGCGTAGAGAATGGCCAGAGTGAGAAGAAATGCCATTCGGGGGCCGAGATGGTGCTCCGTAAGCTCGAAGTAGTGGTATCTGGGGTTCGTGAGGTAGAGCGCCTCCACGAGCATAATGGCGGTCAGAGCGAGGAGCATTCCAGACAGGAACAGCACCACGGTGCCCCAGAAGAAGCCGAGAGGCGCCAGTACCTTCGGGAGACCGAGAATTCCGGCACCTATCTGCGTACCCACAAGGAGGGCAAGTGCTCCGAGAAAGCTCAGGTCACGCCGCACGGCAAAAGAATGGCATAGATCTATATAATTCTTTGCGGATTGGAGAGAACGACCAGGGACCGCGGCTGAACGTAAAAGAGGGTCTGGCCGGAAATCGTCTCGGAGATGTCAATGGAAAGGGACGGAACGCCGCGCACCGATCCGGCAAGGGGTATGCCCATATAAGCGGAGAAAACGACGAACTCCGGGAAAAGGACGTCGGAAACCACCACCATGGACCTTCTAAAGTCGAAGTTCTGGGATACGGCCCGCCCGAGCGCCTTGTAGAAGGCAGAATCGGGGTAAACGTCCTCGGCGAGGAAGAAATATCCATTATAGTCCGCGACAAAGGCGAAATTCGTCCCTGGGATCTCCTTTGACAGCACGGCCCTTTCCTCGGCGAGGGAAAGCTTCTCGTAAATCTTGTCCCGCGAGACCTGGTAGTTTGACGTGATCCTCTCTATCTTTACTGCCTCTATGGGCTTCATGTTTTTCTCCTTGAAGTACTGGTAGCGGAACTCGAACTCGGAATCGGTATAAACGTCTATACGGTCTGAAGAAACGGAGACGGACTCGATCATGTGCGGCTCCTCTATGTATGCATTCGCCAGAAGGTATCCAATTGCTAGTTCCCTCAGAGCAAAGGGCATTGCCCTGAGTTCCGCTATGCGCTCCCCGTTCACGTAGAGATCGTAGTACATGACGTTGGGCACCGTGATCCAGTCGGTGCCCTTTTCTTTCCCGTTTATCTTAACGGCCTTTACGCCGCGAGTCGCCTCCACCATCCGCCCCCGAGAATACTATTGGGGTCTTCACTTCTTAACTCAAAAGATAAGGATGCCGAAGCATCAGGGTAATATGGTTAAACCTTCCCACCGTCAGGTTTATATGGTGGTGTAATGCGGATCCTCGCCTTCAGTGATATACATAACGACTGGCACCAGCTCAGATCCCTCACCCAGGAGGACGCGGACATTTATATATGTGCCGGCGACCTCACCTTCGGCGAGAGGGGGCTTGAAACAGCCGCGGACATTCTCCTTCCAATAAACGACCTCCTCTACATCGTTCCGGGAAACAACGAGCGGCCAGACCATCTGGAGGAGTTCTTCCGCCACGTGATACACGGGAGGGTGGAGAACGTAAAGGGGATACGCATAGGTGGCATAGGGGGTTCCCCACGGACCCCTTTCAACACCCTCTTCGAGTGGGACGAGGACTACGCATACAAGATCCTTGAACGGCTCGGAAAGACAGACATATTCGTGTCGCACACCCCGCCGAAGGGAACGGAACTCGCAAGAACCATGAGCGGGCACGACGCCGGCTCGGAGGCCGTCCGCTGGTATATAGAGGAATACCAACCAAGGGTGGCCATCGTAGGGCACGTGCACGAGCGCGCCGGGAGCGAAACGTGGATCGGAGAAACCGTCGTGGTGAACCCGGGGCTCAGGGGCAAGCTGTTCCACTTCAGTCCTTGAAGTGCAGGGCGATGGTTACCCTATACAACCGTTTGCCGTTCTTCTCGGTGACGAGCGTGTACGAGCGGACCGGTTTTATGCCGTAACGGCGCTCTATCTTCTTGGCCACCTTTTCAGCGATCTTTCTGGAGCCAACGTATAGATCCACGCCCTCCTTGCGTTCAACAACCTTTGCCACGAAGTTATACTCACCCTTCTCGCGCTCCACCATCCTTGCCACTTCCTCCGCGTGGTCGTAGACGTTGCTGCCACGTATCTGAATCACCGCCTCGTAATAGCCGCCCGACTCGCGGGCACAGCGCGGGCAGAGGGTCTTCTTGAGTATGATCTCGCCATCACCCGGGACCTCCACCTCCGTGCCCTCAATCTCCCCCCGCAGGATGAAGCGATAGATGATTTTCTCCTCATCCATCTCAGGGAATGAGAATGTGATCCTCGCATTGTCCGCGGACGTCTTTACCTTCCCCTCCAGCCAGTGGCGCAGGGCGTCCAGGGAAAACTCCGTCCACCTGCCCGTGTATATGCGCTCGCAGGACACGCAGTAGGGCAGTTCCAGTCGCTCGGGAAAACGAACAACGTCGTGGTCTTCCAGATAGCAGTCACGGCAGAAGAAGCCGATGAAAGGAACCTCCTTCTCCGTCCTGCCGCACTTTGGACAGACCTTCACGCATTAAAGATCAAGGAACAAAATTAAAGGGGCGATGATGAGAACGGGTGTAGCTGAAGGTGATGAAACCACTCTGTCCTGAGCTCAATCCACCCACTCGTAGAAGTGCCTGTAGGCCCTGTAGGCGGACTCCAGATCCGCTCCTGCCATCACTTCGACGGGGGAGTGCATGGAAAGGACTGCAGGCCCCATATCCACCACATCAGCACCCCTGACGGCGAAGTATGTGGCCACCGTTCCCCCGCCGGCCGTCCCCACCTTGCCCAGCGTCCCGGACTGGTATGGCACCTCGTTTTCCTCGAGGACTCTGCGGATCCACGCGACGTAGCCGGCGCTTGCCTCACTGCCGTAGTACTTCCCACCCGTGCCGGAGTAGCGGGATACAACAACGCCGTTACCCAGCTTCGGGGCGTTCTCCTTGTCGTATAGATCGCCGTAGAGCGGGTCGTAACCCGCGGTAACGTCCGCCGATATTACCCTTGAACGCGCGTAGAAGTCCAGTAGGGAGGTGAAGTCACCCCCTTTCCCCAGTTTCCTGAGCAGGGTGATGAGGAAGTGGTCCACCACCCGGGAGGCGGCGGAGCCCTCTGTCGTGCTGCCCGTCTCCTCGCGATCCACAAAGAGTGCCACAGAGATGCCCCCATGGTAGTCAGCATCCATTATCGCCCTGGCGGAGGAGAAGACGCAGGAACGGTCGTCGTGGCCATAGGCCATGATTAGTTCCCTGTGGGCCCCGAAGATCTCCGGCTGTATGCGCGGAACGAGTTTCAGGTCGGCAGAAAGGAAGTCCGCCTCCTCCACACCGAACTCGTCCTTTATCTTCTCCAGAACGCCATCCTTCGTCCCGAGGGCAACAATGGGCTCGAGCTTCTCCGGGTCGAACGCCTCCGAGACCTTCTTGTCCCCCCAGTTCCTATCGAGATGCGGGGCGAAGTCTGTTATGACCGTCGGGATGGAAACGGAGTACTCCTCACCGTCCACGGTCACTACTTTCCCCCTGATCTCAAGGGGGACCCCTATCCACTGGTAGGGCTTGATTCCGCCGTAGTAGTGGGTCTTCAGATATACGTAACCGTCCATCTCCACGAAGGGCCGGGGCTTCAGGTCAATGCGGGGCGCATCGACGTGGGAAACGACGATTCTACCCTCGTCGCCGTCACCGATCACCGCCAGTGCCAGGAAGTTCCCCCTGCGGTAATACACGCGGTCTCCCTTCGAGAGGGAATCGATCTCCTCTATGTTGTGGAAACCTGCCCTCTTTGCCAATTTGAGAACCGCCTCGACAACTTCCTCCTCCGTTTTGTTCCCCAGAAACTTTAGATACTCCGATACGACGCTCATGCTATGAAATGACTATCTCCCTTTAAAATACTGGGCGGCTCAGACGGTTTGCTTGTCATCACCGGTCAGCGGTTGTACACGTCATCATCGCCTAGAAAAAGAGGATATAAGGACATAAAAGTGCGGGGGCTGGGATCACGAAGGCCAAGTGCTTTGGCCGGACGCGCCCTGTCTTCGCTTACGCTCGACAGGTCATCGAACAGAAAGATGATTGGGTATGCGGGGGCTGGGATTCGAACCCAGGCAGGCACTAAGCCACCGGACCCTCAATCCGGCCCCTTTGTCCCCTCGGGCACCCCCGCAAAGGATTGTCGCCCGGCACCGGAGCCGGGCAAACCCTGCTTTACAGAGACCCGGGTAAAGCATATAGTTTTCGGCGGGACAAGAATAAAAAGGGTGGCGTTAGATGAGCCGCCCGAGCACACCCAGGGCAACGAGCCCCAGGACAAGGGCGACCCACACGCTCTCCGGCGCTGCCACCGATTCGGAGAACACCGTCACGATTGTTCCCTTCGTCACGCCCATCCATGTTGCCCTGACTATGTACTTGCCCGTTCCGGTCACCACAACTTCGCAGGCCTTGTGGTTGTCCACAATCGTGTCGTGCGTCGTGTAGGAACCCATGGGCGTCTCCGAGTCGGCGGGTTCTATGTTCACCACTACGTCGGAGCAGTATAGATCCACAAGGGATCCGTCTATCTTGCCCTGGACAACAACCCTGGCGGTGGTGCCGCTGTATGCCGTCAGCACGAGATCGTAGGTGTGTCCCTCGGTTGTGGCAACGATGGTGACGTTCTTCTCAACCCTGTGGCCCGCCGTGTCAGTCACTGCGACTCTGTAAGCGTACTCTCCCTCTTTGGACAGCACAACGTTGAAGTCGCGTTCAAACGCTCTCCCGCTGATGTTCTCGTCCACGCCGATGCCGTAGCCGTTCAACTCTATGTGCGCAAGTCCGAAGTCGTCGGATGCGGAGACGTGTATTGTCGCAGTGCCCCCAACGGGCACCGTTGCCGGTGCGGAGATGTTCAGAACGGGTGGCTCGTCAGTGATGGTTATGGTAACACTCTTCTCGGAGCGGTTGCCGAACTCGTCCACCGCGACGACCTTCACCGTGTATTTCCCTGCCTCGTCAACGACGTGTCCGCCACCGCAGTCCGCCACGCCGTCGCTCACGTCGCAGGAGCCCAAGTATTCACCGTTGAGGTATACGTTCACGTCCGCAAGGTTCGGATCGGTGACGTGCACCTCCCAGAGGATGTAGTTGGTGTTCTCGTCGTACCAGGCGTTCAGTTCGATGACCGGCGCGTTGGCATCGACGGTATGCACTTCAACGGGGTGCTCCTTAGTCACCTCGTTGTGGAGCACGTCCTCCGCCACCACCTCAATGTGGTGCTGGCTGGCGTGGGTGAACGTGTATGTGAACGTCTCGCTCCAGTGGTTCGAATTAACGGATTCGTTTGAGTAGATGGTGTTCCCATCCACCTTGACGTAGACGGAGCCGATCTTGTAGTTGTCCGTGACGTCCACCCTGAACTGGAACTCCTCGCCCTGGTTCACCTCGTTCGGTGCGGTTATGGTGATCACCGGTGCGATCTCGTCCACTGCACGTGCTGAAGCGTATGCAGTCGCCTCGTTGCCCGCAACGTCGGAAACCACGATCATCATGTTGTATTCGCCGGGCTCGAAAACGGGAATGCCCGCCTGCACCTCGTACTCCGTTCCGCTGAGCTCATACGCCTCGTGGAAGATCCACTCGTTCGAACCGGCTCTGCGGTAGTAGACCTTTGCGACGTTCAGCTCGTAGTTGTCGTGGGCCTTGAAGTCCACGTAGATGACGCCGGGGACGTTCACATCTTTCGTCCACCGTACCTCAACGCTGGGCGGGATATTGTCGTCTGCAAATATAGCGATCGTTCTGTCGTCGGAGTGCCCTGCCTTGTCGTAGACCGCGAGGACTATCCGGTACGGACCTATTCTGTTCACTGTGAAGTGGAGCGTTGCGTTTGCCTCGTAGCCAGACACTGGTTTCTCATCCCTTGCAACGAGTCCACCCGTATCCACACTATAAACGTTGAGCTCCACGTAGGACAGGTCGCCATCCGGGTCGCTGACGGTAACTGGAACCGTGTATTCCTTGCCGACCTGCAGATCGGGCGGCAGGTCAAAGGCCTCGATCTTCGGCGGGTGCTCTGGGGACACCACGTGCAGCGTTAGCGTGTAAATCTCGCTGTTGGCGTTTCTGTAGTCAACGGCCCACACGTTCATCTCGTAGTCGCCGGGTGCAGAAACGCCCGGGGATGGAACGGTAATCACGTGGCAGCCGTCCGCCCAGACGCGAGAGGCACCTGCTGCACCCTTCTCGATGCGGTAGGATATCCACTGGACATGATCATCAGGGTCGTGGGCGCAGACGTTCATGTCAAAGGGCTCGCCCACATAAACATCGCCCAGTATCTCAACCGAGTCGACGACGGGTGGTTCGTTCGGCGGGAACACTGCCTCGAAGTTCTCGGAACGGGACGCCTTCAGTCCCTGCCGGTCGTAGGCAGTAACGAAAGCGGTATAGTTCCCATCCTCGGAAACAGACACCGTGAAGACAACAGTTCCACCGTCCTCATCAACGGGCTTGCTGTAGCGACCGACGGTGATGCCGCTCTTTACGATCTCCAGGACTACCCTGTCAAGATCGCGGTCTACGTCGCTCACGATGACGGAAATGTTGAAATCCCTGCCCACAAAGACCTTTGGAGGAACGTTCATCGCCTCCACGACGGGGGCAGAGTAGTTCACCTCGATGGTCTTTGAAACCACGGAACTCCAGGCACCGTCGTCATCCTTCGCCTTACCATATACGGTGACTGTGGTGGGGCTGCTCGGTGCCGTTCCGCTGAACTCCGCACAGCCTTTGGAGTTGGGCGTCTTATAGACCCAGTCGCCGGAGCCGACCTTGCCCGCCACCGTGACGACTTCCCCGTCGGAATCAGAACCGCAGACTGTAAACTGGAAGGTCCTTCCGGGGCTGGCTTTCTTCGGGGTATAAATCTTCGCAACGGGCTCCTGATTCCTGGGCGGGGATGGAAGAACGTTGAAACTGTCCTCAGCCGTGGCCTCCGCACCATTTGAGTCCACGACCCTGGCCACCACTGTGTAGTGCCCTGCAATCATGGGCACAAAGTTCGCGTTCAGTTCGCAGGAATTGCCGGAGCACTCCTCGAAGAGGCGGCGGACAAACACGGGATCGTCCCAACCACGGTAAACGTTCGCCTCGAGCAGTTCAAGGTCAGTACCCGTGGCACGGGCTTCTATGTGGACTGCCCAGCCAACCCTGTAGTTCTCATAGGGGACTTCCACGCTCACGCTGGGAGGAACATACTGCTCCAGTATTGTAAGAGTCTTTGATGCCTCGTCGTAGTCGCCTGAATCGTCATACGCCTTCACGCAGAGCGTGTAGGTTCCGGGCGGTATCCTCGTGCCCTGCTGCCAGCCCTTTATCCAGTCCGTCCTCATGGTAACGCTGGCAGTATCTCCGGTAAACGGTTCGATGTAGAGCCCGTAGTGTTCTCTCTTATCACAGGGACCGTCCACAAGTTTGACCACAAGATCGTCCAGATCGTCCACGCCGTCGGGATCGCTTGCAGTGACCGTGACTGTTACAAACGTGCCCCACTCGACGGTGTTGGACGGCTCAACGTCAACGGACTCTATCTTGGGGGGCTCGTTGGATGGTGGGGGTGGCGTGGGCGGTTCGTAGTTCACCGTTACGGAGTCGGAGACCTCCACAAGATCCTTGGCACCGTATGTCTTCTGGCAGCGGAGCACGACCTCTATGTCATTCGCTCCCTTCTCCAGCCCCACTGTGAAGGATCCCGTTCCGGAATAGCCGCTGAGGGACTTCCCGTCCTTCAGCACGTCGTTAACGTATATGTACGCCATTGGACTGGAACAGAACCCGAGGCCGTCATAAGAGTAGTCCACATCAATGCTTGACTTATCCGTGGTGGTGTTGCTGGCGGGGGACGTTATTCGTATGTCCTCCAAGTAATCCGCTTTTATGGTTACGCTGTGCCCCGCGTAGCCGTCTTCCTTGTTCGGGTAGTTGCAGTAACCCGCCGCCTTGATTGTGTGCTCGCCCTCGGGGACGGAGATGCTGAAAAGAACGCTCCCGGAACCGCTGGTCAGGTTTTTCTTTGTCTTGAATTCGTCGTCAACGTAAATGGCAATGGCCGGGTTCGAACATCCGTCGAATCCGGAGTACTGGACGCCCACGTCGAAGGGAGATGAGTGTATCACGTAACCCGTCCTGGGCTCCTGGATCGTCACGGAATACTTCTCGGTAACGTTGAGCGTGAGGGAATCCGAGTCAAGGGGGCTGTCCCAGTTGCAGAACCACCCCCCGATGAGGCATTTAACAGCGTCTGCGCGGATCGTGTAGCTGCCGACCTCCTGCGGCGTGTAGGAGAAGGAAACGCTGGTACAGCCCTCGTCGTTGGCACTCTTGTCCGTGACCTTCTCACCGTTCACGTAGAAGGCAACCTTGTCCGCGTAGCACACGCGAGCCGTGTAACTGGCAGGGGAACCAACGGGCACTGTTTTACTGCCGCTCAGCTGTATGTAGCGGACAGTCACGTCCACGCTGTCCTGATCCAGGAAGTTGCACTGCCCGTTAACAGCGTTTGCACAGTCGTAGAGCTTTACGGTAATCGTGTGCGAACCGATATCGCCGAGCTCAACATTTTCAAAAGTGTACGAGTATTTTCCGGCCAGACCTCCCTTAAACGCTGTGTATTTACCGTCCACAAAGAGGTCTATTCTATCACCGCCGTAGAAAGAAACGGAAACGTCAGCATACTTCCCGAGCACTTCAGAACCGTCCTTCGGGGACGTGATCCATATGGCTGCATCGTCCTCTGCGTACGCCACGTGAGCCGCAAGGATGAGTATTATTGCAAATAGCGCGTAGAAGCCACGCATACCTATCACCCCACGGGTGTTACCACTACTCATAAGTTAATAGTTGGTGGCAGGGTGAATAAAAACGAACTACATTCAAACCCAAAAATTATTGCGAGAAAACCAAAAGGGATTGGAGTGGGCCTGCCCGGATCGCGAAGCCCATTTCATTGAGCCGCGAACGCGGCCACGGGTTCTACGAACCCGTACCCACAACTGAGTACAAGGGGGTCGAAGATCCCCTGAATACGAATTCGCAGCTAAATGAAATGTGCAGAGAAGTGGGCCCGCCCGGATTTGAACCGGGGACCTTCGCCTCGTAAGGGCGACGTCATAGCCAGGCTAGACCACGGGCCCGCGACAAGATCTTTGCCGGGAAATACTTTTATTGCTGCCCCTGCCCCTGCTGTGCCTGCTGCTCCATCTGCTGGAGAAGCATCACGACGATCAAACCGCGCACGTCGTAGGGCAGCAGATCCTCCTTTTTTATCCCAAAACGTCGGAGAAACTCGAAGGCCTTCCGCTGACGTTCCGCGAAAACGTTGGAGTCCTCTCCTGGAAACTCGCGGTAGATGCGTATGAACGTACCAAGACCCTCCACGGTAATGATATCCCCGAAGAACTCCCTCCAGCGATACTTCCACTCCGAGACGGTAAACTCGCCCACGGGCTGGTAGCCGAGGTTCTGTAGCTTGTAAAGAAGTCGGTCCTTCTCACCCGTTTCCACGACGTCCTCTTCTTGGTTGCGAAGACCATGGCCGAGATGGACAAGAACCGCCTTCTCGTCCCGCTCGTCCCAGACACGGATGGCATAGAGGTCGGGGGCACCGTATGCGCCCTGCATCATGAAGAGGAGCGTCTCAACGTAGGTGGTGCTGCCCTTGGGAATGACGTCGGGGTCGTTCTTCATCTGCATGAGCAGAACCTTCGGGTCCTTCACCGCTGCAACGAGCTTTATGCGCACGGTTTAATTATGTTGCGGACACGTTTATAACCATGGTATCCTACGACGAGTTCGCGAAACTGGACATCCGCGTTGCCCTCGTGAAGAAGGTGGAGGACATTCCCGGGAGCAAGAAGCTCTACAAACTGATAGTGGATCTCGGGGACGAGGAGAGAACGCTGGTAGCCGGTCTGAAGGGAATATACAGCCCGGAGGAGCTCGAAGGGAGGAAGATCGTGGTTCTGGCGAACCTCGAGCCGAAGAAGCTCATGGGCGTGACTTCACAGGGCATGCTTCTGGCAGCGGACGACGGGGAGAACGTGGCGCTCCTTCTGCCCGACAGGGACGTAAAGGTGGGTGCACGGGTCAGGTGAGCCCCCGCACCTGCCACTTCCAGAGATACTTCATGATCTGGACGCATATGAACGTAAACAGGGTCAGGTAGACGTAATACATCAGGTTCCCGGAGCGCATGAAGTATGCCTTCCAGCGGCCGAGGTAAAGGTTCAGAACGTAGACGTATATGACCACAGCCACCACGATGAAGGTAGAGAGGACGAACACCTTGAAACCGCTCCAGTGCATCCTTCTACGCATTCTCATCACCGGTGATGACTGTCCTCTGCTGCTTATACATCTCAACAACTTCCTGAACGGTTGTAGCGTCTTCGGGGGCCTTGTCCGAGCGGATCCAGCCCACGATACGCGGGAAGCGCAGAGCATAGCCCCTCTTCCCGTCCCAGCCAGCCGTATGGTTAGGACTCCTCGTAATCTCGTCAGCGGTAACGGTTATGACGTATTTCGGCTCCACCCAGACGTCCGGCTCGAGGAAGGAAACGACGCGGGCCGGACGGTGGGGGACAGCAATTTCGTCGAGTATCTTCTTCATCTCCACGAGCTGCTCCTCCGTGAAGCCGGAACCCACCTTCGCTATGGTTCTGAACGTGTCCTCGTCCTTGTCGTAGACGGCCACCAGAATACCCCCAAGGCCGAACTGCGAACGCTTGCCTCTCCCCTTGTAGTAGCCGACGATCACAACGTCCAGCGTGTCGGAGAGCTCTCCCCTGTATGACCTCTTCAACTTTATCCATGCCCACTTCCTCGCCCCGGCGATGTAGGGGGCGTTCAGGTCCTTTGCAACGATCCCTTCGAGGCCACGCTCAACACAGGACTCAAAGAACTTCTCAAGATCCTCGGCAGTGGAGACGATCACCTTCTCGGAAAGATCGAGCACGTCTCCCTTTTTTATCCTCTTCTCAAGCTCTGCACGCCGCTCCTTATACGGTTTAGGCGTGTAGTCAACGCCGTCAGCATATATAAGGTCGAAAGCAAAGAGTTTCAGCGGGTACTCCTCTGCCGCCTCTTTTATGCCGTACTTACGCTTGCGCTGGATGGTCATCTGGAAGGGGTAGAACTCACCCGTCTCCTCGTTGTAGGCGATTGCCTCCCCCTCAAAAATGGCCTCCTCCGCGTCGAACTGCTTCAAGGTTCCCTCTATGATCTCGGGGAACATGTTCGTCATGTTTTCTAACCGGCGGGAAAATATCCAGACCTTATCGCCCTTCTTGTGTATCTGGCAGCGGAACCCGTCATACTTTGCCTCCGCAGCGCACGTGCCGAGACGAGAAACAATTTCTTCGGCTGATTGGGCACGCTGGGCAAGAGCGGGACGGATGGGGATACCCACAACGATCTTGAAGTTCTGAATGGCTTCGGGGCCCTTTTCGTAGAGCACCTTCGCCACGTACCCGAGGTCCGAACAGAGGTTGTATGCGCGCTCCAGTCGCTCCTTAAACTCGCGGGAGCCCGTCCTTGCAATGGCAAGGGCCTCAAGTATCGTGGCGTCCCCGACACCGAGACGTAACTTCCCCAAGGGGATGCGGACGATGTATCTGGCCTCAAGGGGCTCCGCGTCGTTGAGCAGATCTATGAGAAGCCGGAGCTTCAGTTCCTGTGAGCCAGAGCCGGAGGCGGTGGCGATGCGATAGAAGTTGTCGTAGACGCGTTCCACGGTGAGCGGTTGAGAGAATAATGTCATCTGCTTCTTGTTACCCGCAAGCCGTTCTGCAACGCTCCCCAGGTCGCCGAGTTCTTTGTAGAGGCGTTCCACCTCATCTGCATTCACACCAAACGCCCGGGCAATGGCCTGTATCGCGAGCTTCTCCCCTATTCCCAGCTCTATACCGGTATAGGGAGCAGCAACACGGCCCTGCAGGAGGTATATAATCTTATCCACGTTGGAGGCGTCTGCCCTGGCGAGGAGAGAGGCGAGGATGTCCATGAGTTCGAGGCGGGCAGAGGTCCGCTCCAGCCGGTCGAAGGTCTCCGCAAGTACACGGAACTCCATGTAAGTATATGGGGGGAGGGGATAAAAAGACGTTGTTACCCCCAAAACCGAGTAACAGAGTTCAGGAACGTTTTAATTCAGCCGCTGCGATTTATTCACATGGGCAACGGAAATATTCAGGACGCGGTGAAATTTCTCACGGGCATATGGAGGGACGCCGGAAAGAACGTGAGTGCGGAGGAGACGAGAAAGTGGATTCAGCCGCACGTTGAAACGGTATCCAGAATAATGGCAGATAAGGATGCTGCTGCGACCCTTGGCAAAATAGTGGCCGACGTGTTCCCTGACGGCAACTGGCAGAGCGCCGTGGCGCTGAACCAAATTCTCTTCCTCGGCCGGCTGAACGAGCGGCCCGAGAAGGCAAAGGACATACTGGCAAAGTTCTACGAGGTGTGGAACAAGCAGCCCTTGAACCTTTCCGCCTTCCTTGTGGAGTGGAGGAAGCAGACGGTGGGCTCCAACCTCGATCCGGAGATCATACTGAACACCATTGAATACGACGCGTCAAAACAATCGTATTTCGACCCAGACCTCTCGAAGACAGGGGCCGACTTCTTCACGAACATGTACAAGGAAGAACTGGGCGTGGACATAAACGCCCTTGCCGACGCCGCCGCCAGAATAGTGGGCGAAGAGCACGTGGAGGACTTCTTCCGGCTGGTGGACATAGATGCCCCGATGGCGCCGGAGGAGTTTGTGAAGAGGGTGGAGAAGGCGATTGACGTTCTTGCAGCCGCGA
>JASUTF010000003.1 GCA_030445695.1 Candidatus Iainarchaeum sp. | reverse complement strand
GTGACGACATCGGGCATGCTGACGGGGGGGCCGGCTATACGCTACCTGAAGCACATCGCAAGGGAACCGGAGAGCACGGTCATCCTGGTGGGCTACCAGGCAGAGGGGACGCTTGGACGGGAACTGCAGGACGGTGCGGAGACGATAACAATAGACGGTGAGGAAATACCCGTGAAATGCGCGGTATACACGGCGAAGTTCAGTGCCCACGGTGACTACAACGACCTGATGAACTACGTGCGGTCCTCCGACCCGGAAACGGTGTTCGTGGTCCACGGGGATCCTGATAAGGCAGTGGAGTTCGCCGGAGAGCTGGAAAAGAAGGGCTACGGTGCAATCGTGCCTGAAAGGGGGGATAGATACGATCTACGTGCTGCGGCTCGGCCATAGGAAGGACCGCGACAAGAGGGTAACGACGCACGTGGGCCTTGTCGCGAGGGCCTTCGGGGCGGACGGCATCATACTGGCGGGTGAGAGGGACGAGAACGTGCTGAAAACCTGGCGAGACGTGACGGAGAGGTGGGGGGGACCATTCTACATAACATACACGGATTCCTGGCGCAAAACCATACGTGACTGGAAGGAGAGGGGGGGTATCATCGTCCACCTCACCATGTACGGGATGCCAGTGAACGAGGCGGTTCAGAGGATAAAGGCAGAGGGGGAGAAGGACATCCTCGTGGTGGTTGGGGCGGAAAAGGTCCCGAGGGAGGTCTACGAGCTGGCGGACTACAACGTGGCTGTGGGTAACCAGCCGCACAGCGAGATCGCCGCCCTTGCAATATTCCTGGACAGGTTGTTCGGGGGGAAAGAACTGGAGCAGGAGTTCAGGGACTGGAAGGTAAAAATAGTGCCGAACCCCCGCGGGAAGACCGTTATCAAAAAGATTTCGGAGGGGAATAAGAATAATGGATCCGATCCTCCAGCTCATTGAACTCCCGTTTGTTGCGGAATACCTGCAGAGAATCGGCGGTGAGAACGCGCTGACCGTGATGAAGCTCATGGTGGAGATGGGGAACGCAGTAACGGACGAGCAGGTGGCTGAAAAGATGGGCGTAAAGGTAACGGTGGTCCGTGCCGTCTTCAACCGCCTCCACTACTGGGGGATCGCGGACTACACGAAGGAGCAGAACCCCGAAACGGGCTGGTGGACGTACACATGGTTCTTGGTGAAGGACAAGATAAAGGAGGCAGTTATCGGGGAGCTTGAGGAGAGGGAAAGCGAGCTGCGCCAGAAGCGGGAAGAATTAGACCAGTTCATGTTCTTCGTCTGCCCGGAGGGCCACGTCCGGGAGCCATTCGAGGTGGCCATGGAGTACGACTTCAGATGCCCCGCCTGTGGTGCAGAACTCCAACCGCTGGACGTGGAGGAAGAGAAGAAGAAGATCGACGAGCAGCTGGACCAGATATGGAGAGCCAAAAAGATCCTGAACGAGATTTAATACCCCCTTGGGGAGATTGTGCCGCAATCACGGAAGTTGTTTGACTCCACGCACGCGTTTATTCGCTCGACAGGTTTTGGTATATGGATTATGGACTCCCCCGCAGGGATTACGGACACAAAATTCATGTCCGCATCAAAACGGGCGTCAGCAGGGGAGTAGAGAAGAATGGACACGCCTTCGCCGGACACCGTGGCGTCGAGTATCAAAACGTGCGTGAAGCCCTCCGAAAGGATGTCCGCACGGTAGGGCGTATACATAACTGCAAATGCCAGCACCGCTGCGGCAACAAGAAGGATGATCAGATCAGGATCAACGCGCCTTTCCTGATAGTACATAGCCAGCCACCCCCGTGGCCACGAGAAGGCCACCAAGCGTGAGGAACCCCGCGGCCACTGACGGATCGCCGTACACCTTGACGATCACAGGGACAACGCCGATCAGGACGAGGCCAAAATAGAGTTGAGCTGCCGCGATATCCACCGCCTTGCCGTGGGGGTACTTCCGCAGCTCGCCCGTAAACACCATGCCCGAGATGAAATCGAAGAAGTCGATGCCCTCCACCCTGTCGAAGGCAACGTATGAAAACGCGAGGAAGATTATTGCTGCGAGTCCATAGAGAACGCGTGTTAATTGTGAGAACTCAACGAAACCGCTCGCCCAGCCGGATATGAGAACAAGGGTAAGTGCATATAGGAAAAACACTTGGGAAAGGGATATTGCAACAAGCTCTTCCTGCCGGAGATTTGGCAGTTTTGCTGCCCGGGAGCGTCCCGCATTAATGATTCTGCGGATCACGAGATTAATTCTACACGGGGATATAAAAGGGTGGGGGTGGGAAAGGGTACAGAAACCGTGCGGACGGAGGGGGTGTAGGCCCTTTCCTAAACATAAGTTTGGATCGTAAGGTATATTTAAATATAACGGTTCGTTCTCCTTGTGTGCGGAGAGGTGTTAGCCCGGTTGTGACATCTGCGCTTCTTGTTCTCGTGAGCATGGCTATCGTCGCACTGTTCTACACGTGGGCCACGGCGAGCACGACCCAGGTCTCCAGCGCAATTTATACGGACGCCGCGGCCGCAGAGCAAAGAATCCTTGCATCCGTGGCGATTCTCACGCCACCACCCATAAACATATGGGATTCAAACCAGCCAGTTATTATACATAACAACGGCTCTGTACCCATCGTCAACGTGCGTGTAATATACACAAAGCCAGGAGACCCGACACCAATCGCGCCCAGCGGCAAACTGATCGACGTGGATGGAAATGTCTTCGACATAAACTCCACGGACTGGCCGCTGGAGGCACTCAGCCCGGGAGAGGCAATAATATTCTGGCTACCCGCCGATTCTTCATATTCCGGATACACGATTACAGTCATCGGGTTGAAGTTCGAGAAGTCCGTGACCATTGGTGTGGCGGAATGAGGGGGATTTCCAACGTAATTACAGCGCTGTTCGTCGTGGCAGCAATACTAATAGCGGCATATGCCACAATGTCGGCGTACGTCCGCCATACTTCTGACCTCGCATCGGCGGTGAAGAGGGTGGTGTCGAGGCAGATTCGGGCCACATATGTATCATACGGCACCAGTGAATGTAACACGTCCGCGGGCGTTTTGAAGGTGACATACACGGGCATCGAGCCAGAATACCTTGTCAGGGTCGTGTGCTATGATGTTGCAGACCCGCCAAGTACGTTCTGCGTGCTACCATACATAACGGGGGGAACGAATAGCATGTCCGCGCAGTACCTGGACTCCTCCGTCCCATTTCTGAGAGATGTTGAGCTGAACCTGATGGCGTGCCCCGCTGACCTGAACGCTGCGTGTGCTACCGATAAGCTGGGCTGCTACGTTATCGGAACGTATAAGGCGCAGAAGCTCAGCGTAGAAAAAGTGAGTTGATCAGACACGTGACTGTAACAGGCGAAGCCGCTCGAAGAGCTGTGGTTCTGTGCTCGCGAGTGCTCTGACCCAGTTGGACTGGAGTATGGGCGTTACAGCATAGTATAGAGCGTAGAGCTCATCGGGCTGGAGCATATCCACACGCTGGAGAAGATCGCGGGCCGAAACGGGGCCCCCAACAAGTGACACTTTGATCCTGCCTAGGGCCTCGAGAACCGCCATGGATGCAGGATGATCATCCACAGATGTTTCCTCCATGCTGTACTTCACGAGCTCGGGCCAGTTTGCAGAGAAGCTAAAGCGGTGAGCGGGGTTCTGCCCCGTCTTAAGGAAATTTAGGAGGGGTTGCAACGCGTTGTCGGGGACAACCACCATATTCTTGCCCTCTTTGATGAACGGATATTTCGTGAGGACGCCTTCACGATAATAAACGTAGCGGCGTCCGTTACCCTTGACCACGACCTGCGTGTACCCGTAAATTGCCCGGAAAAAGCGCTGGTAGATGTAAGCGGACTTTTTGCCGCTCCATTTGATGGAATACATGACGCGGTATCCATGGTATGGCATGGCCCTTCACTTCCGGTAATCCTGTAGTTAGTCAGGTAGAATATGCGTTATGTAGATTAAAAAGAAGTGGGAATATACATAATTCCTGTTCATCGTCTGCCAAGAATACCCCTACGTGCACCGAACCGGGAGTACGTTGACTGTACTGGCTGCTGCTTCACTGGAGCTGCCGTCTTGCGCGGGTCGATGAGGATAATATCCTTGACCGCGATCACTTTCTCATACCCAACACTCTTCTTCTTGAGTATCTCTGCTGCCTCTTTCTTGGACCTCACTTTGAATGGTTCGAGGGTGATCTTGGAAACCCTGCCCTGTTCCAGATCTATTACGAAGTCATAGGCCTTTCCGACGTATTCCGCGTCAATTGAGTATATGTCCATCCCGAACATCTTCGATAGCTCGATGGTCATGATCATTCACCTCTGCTCCTGCCAAGAAAAACCATTAAGAGTATTTAAATGTTGCTGTGTATATCCCCCACTCCTGAACTAATAACACGCGGTGTTTTTTACCCCGAATACTGGAAGTTAAGGGGGTTGCATACTTATACATAACATCTATAGAACTGTGGTATTCGCGTTATGTATAGGAATAGCTCCATAAGAATCTATGTGCAAATTAACAAAATAGATACTATATTAACTGCTAAATGCTTTCATTCGTCCTATCTAAATCTTTAAAAGGAGATATATGCATGAGTATCTATATGGCCGGGAGCAACGACACCGTGGGACTTTTCTTGAAGGTGAAGCCAGCCAAGGCGATCATTCTCCTTCGCGATCGCAGACGAAAGTGGTATGTATCCGCACTTGCAAAGGAGGTCGACACCACGTACCCTCACATGGTCAAGCTGGTGAAGCGGTTCGAAGAACTTGGTATCGTGAAAACCGCCAAAGAGGGTAGAACTCGCTACATTGAGCTCACTGAACGCGGTGATGAGCTAGCACACGATCTTGAGGGCCTTTACAGGCATCTGGAGCGCCTGCAGTGAGTTTCATTTTAACCAAAATTTTTATCGTTCCATCCCGTAAAATCACGGTAACCCGCGTTTCACTTGTCCTTCCCAACAAACCCAATATTATTTTTGATTATTCTAAAAAAATCCGTGATTTCCTACAGTAACACCCCAAAAATGACCTGCCACAGAATCCAACTTCTTCGCCTAAAATACCGCGCCGTAATGTGTTTTTGCATAACCCAAAATCTGGCGTGTTCTATCACTTCTGATTACAGTATATCAAAATAAACTGTTTGTAAAAGAATCACTATTTTTATGACATTATTTGTAGCAATATCTTCCATATACAAAAAATATGTTTGTTTATGCTACCAACAATGCAAACATAGTTTTTGTCAAAAAGTCCCACTTTACACAATGTTTTCGTACTCTTACCCCATATTCTGGCTTCACAATTGGTGCTGAAACAGCGGAATCTGCGTTATGTATATAACTACAATCTGTATCCTGTTGGCAATATTTTTTGCATACCCTGCAAATAATAATTTTTAAGGTATCCATTGAATGAGATTGCAAGCTACGTAGTTAAACAAATTTAATATTTTAAAAAATGTAGTTTGTTGGTATGGTATCATCCAGACCCTTACATGTGTTATGTATAACAAATTTCGGAGCATCGCACCTAGCCAGGTTTATAAATGCCCAAAATCCATAATCACCACATGCGGTTAGCGAAGATAATAGTAGTACTTGCAGCGCTCGGCGCGCTTATACACGTCCTACACTCTGCTGTAGCGAGCGACACGAGCAAAACGCCAATATCTGTGGTTCCTGAGAGCCCAGTGGCCGCTAAGTGCACATACCTTGCGGGGAAAACCATTGTGCGGATCGCTGCTGTCGAAGACGTTTCGAATCTTAGGGTCATTTTGCCCGATGGAAAGGAACTTGCGATCTTGCCGGAGATTCAGGCCGGCTGGTCCGTTGCCCAGACCTTTACCGGCACATATCAGTCCGTGACAGTGTCTTTTGTCTGGAGAGGTGCCGACAAGCAGGTCCCGGTTCCGTGCCAGTAGCCCTGTTAAACCGTCCCCCCACCAATTTTATCCAGCGATGATGATGCCTTGCCCCCGGGACCGCTGGGATGACGAGGAGCGGCGAGGGCTGAGCAACTCTTGCGCTATATGAGCTGCCGTACAACCATGGCGTTTGCGTGCTTTTCCGCGACTCTCAGTCGGTGCAATCTCTCTTCGACTGTTAACGCACTAAGTACAAACTTTCGCATCTGCTTCGCCCGAGATTTTGGCAACAGGTGCCGGAACCTTGCAGTTGCCCAACGCCAGAACTGAGGTGATTGCAACATTGACTCGAACCATGCCCGTGCTCGCTCAATACCCGTCTCACCTGCGCCTTTAGTGTCAACGAATTCCAGAAATTCTCTGGCATTCAGGGAAGAGCCCCTTATCTTCGTGTATTCCTTCTGCAACTGGACCAGAGCTCTGGTTTCCTCTATTGCGGTTCCAAGGATTTTGTTCAACGTTTCCTGTACGTCTTTTTTGCTGCTGACACGTCCTGTCACAAGATCAAACCAGCCGATAACTTTCGCGACGTTCGGTGGATAGTAATCCTTTACCACGATCGGCGGTTCCCTCTTGCCTAATAATCTGCTCTGCATATAGTCGTATCATGTTCATTAGATAGTCATCGGGTGTCAGACCCCTTCCAACTACCTGTATGCCTGTTAGTCGTCCCAATTTACCGCGTATAAGCGCTTTCCTGTTGCCCGGGGCAAGGTATATGGTTCCAAGTCCGAAGAGTTCCCTTGCATCTGGGTAGCTTGGCGAGAATTCCCACTTTTTCACAATGATTGGTATCTTTCTGCCTGTGCGGGTGTAGGCGTACCCAGATACCCCCACAATGTTGTCCAGGCCCCCGAAGTCCACGAAATCTTCAATACTGTTTCCACGGAGCATTTGAAGCACATTTTTCCCATCAACATTTTTTGGTACTATCGCTACTGGTTCAAAGATTATTGATGTCTTCCGGCCATCTGCGGCGTATCTCGGGTCGATCGATAGGCGTATTAGCGTTCTCTCGTGTGGTTCCATGTCGGCAACCCGCTTAGCAAGTTCTGCAACGTGTTCTTGGTGCTTCACCGGTTGCTCAGGGATCTTTATTTCTTCGCGCAACTTTCGCCTGAATGCTGGACTCATATCTTCTCCGAACGTGAACACGTATTACAGAATGCATTACTGCTTTATAATCCCGGTTTGTTATAGCCCTGCACTCTTCAACAACCACATAATCGCCGCTGAACCGAGCGGTACGGTGACGTTATCGTCAACTCCGTAGAACGCCTCCACTAGCGACGCGTAGACCGCTGCTACGAGTCCCGGAGCTCCTTCAAACACGTATCCAATGGGGGCGCAGACAAGGAACATTGCTAAATTCCCGAGGTTCAATCCTTTCACTGCGCGTTCGTTCTCCCTCTTCCCGTAGAAGTGCTCCTTGACAATGCCTGTCACCCCGTCACCGAACGCCATGAAGAGCGCCGCAGTCACGGCAACCCACACGTCAAGATTCCAGAATATTGCAAAAAGCACAAAATACGAGAACGTGAAGTAGACCTCGCCGTACTTTCCCGGGATCTGGAACCATTTGAACTGCTTTCCCCACGCGTGAGGCAGATACGTGAATATAAAGAGGAGGAAGGAAGCAGTGACAAACACGTATGGCGTCTGGAAGATGAACGGTGCAATTAACGCAACAAACCCACCTGCAAAGTAGTGTATTGCCTTCCTTGCCCTGTAGTTGGAGTATTGCCTGTAGAACCAGCGTGCAACGACGAATACGACGAACAGAACCCAGATGAAAAGGGGGATACCAATGATGACATCGTGGGTCAGCGGATCCATATGTTACTACTGGTCAGTTCTGTTTTTATCCCTTTATCCCGCTGCCATAGGAGTCATACCTCTATCCCAAACATCTTCGCCACTCTTTCCACCTCTTCGACGTCTTCCGGACTGCCCAACTCGTGAATAACACTGGCCTTTTTCCTCAACATCTTTATCGCTTTCTCTATCTTTCCGACACTCTCGTAGTACTTTAGAATCATTGCAGCCCAGCCCTCGTCGAACACTGCCAGCGCGTCCACCAGTTTCAGCATCTTTCCCGTCTTCGTTTTTGGATCATCCTTCGTTCCGTGGTTCTTTATGCCGTCGAGTATGCGTTCTATCTCCTCATCAGTTATGTAGAACTTCTTCAACCACTTCTTTGCCCAGAGGTATCCTACATCCCTATGTCCATCATCAGTCACCACCCTTCCAGTATCGTGCAGCCACGCGGCCACTTCATCTATCCTGTCTCCTCCGCGTTTCTTCACGAGAGAAGCGACGACCTTCGTGTGGAAGAGGACATATGGGTCCAAAAGTGCTGCCGCAAGGTTCCTGGAACGGAGCAGCAGGTCCTCGACGCGGTGGTCTTTCCCCCAATCTGTTTTTTCCACGAGTTCCTCTAGTTTCTCCACCGCTTCCTGCATTTCCGCGGGCTCCATGTATTGATTGCGTTATTCTGAAAATAAAAAGAAGGTGGAAATCACTCCACCAGGATCGCTGGCTTAAACGGTAAAGCGTTCTTCCGCTTAGGGTGGTCGTAGTCCTCCACGATCTCTATCTTCACGCCCAGCTCTGCCTCCATGAACTCTCTGGCCTGCTCCAGCGCTTCCTTCTCCTCTTCTCTCGTGCCGATGACCTCTGGTATCCTCTTGGGGTTCTTCACCGCTGAGGATAGCAGTTTCGCCACGTCCTTCCTGTGCTCCGCTGGTATCGCTTCCATCAACTGCCCCACATTTCGCACACCGTTCTCCAGCATCTCACGAACCTTTCTGAACGCGTCGTACTTCCACTGGTCCGCCAGCATGATGACAACACGCTCCGGCTCCTCCACCTTTGCCAGCTTCATGACCTCGCGTATGTCGTCCACGGTTCTCTGCACAAACTCTTCCATCTTCTCCATTCTCTCGTCTATCTTGCTCTCGTCCACCTTCGGGAACTTCTCCACTGAAACGAAGCTATCCTTTCCAAAGACCTCGTGCCATATCTCCTCTGCTATGTGCGGCGTCACGGGCGCCATGATCTTTACCCAGTCCTCCAGGGCGTTGGAGAAGACCTCCTTGTTCGGCCCGTTCATGGTTCTCCTCAGGTAGTAGCGAACTACCCTCCAGAACTCAAACCACGCTGCATTCACAATGTTCCTCGTGTTCAGCGCCTCGTACTCCTCGTCCACCATCTTTATGATCCTGTTCACCCTACTCTCGAACCATCTATCTATATCCCTGTACTCGTCGATCCCTTTGCCATACCACTGTGCGATGAAGTCCTTCCAGCGTGGTAGTTCCTCCACCATCTGCTCCGCTATCTCTGTCTCGAAGTTCGCGTCCTCCAGCGTCAGGTTTCCGGCGTAGGCCTCTGCGAATCGCGTTGCGTCTGCCCCCCACTGCTCCTGTGCCTGAATTATTGTGATGGAGTTGCCCTTGCTCTTGCTCATCTTCTCGCCGTTCAGCAGCACCCACCCGTTAGCCGTCCACCTGCGTATGTGCTTGTTGGGAAATATGGCAGCGTGGTGGAAGATGGAAAACGTTACGTGGTTCTGCAGCAGGTCCTTTCCTGTGCTTCTCAAATCCACGGGGTACCAGTACTCGAACTCGCGCCGCATGGCCTCCATTACGTCTTTGGTTGTCCCCACCTTCTTTGCAATATCTTCGGCATCTCCCTTTCCGTAGAACACGTAGTCAAAGAACGCGTCGTCTATTTTCTCCACGTCTATGCCATACTTCTCTGCATTTTGGAGATAATGAGCTATGGTGTAGTATGCCATGTATATGGTGGAGTCGGACAGCGATTCTATGTACTGCGAGTCGTCCCACGGCAGTTTCGTCCCCAGGGATGAGCGGACATCACGCGTGCACGCCCAGTCGTGTAGCCACTCTATCGTGTGCTCCACTGCCCTCCTCGCATCGGGCTCCGGGTCGAACCGCGTCGTCTCCAGCGTCTCCCTTGCCTTCTCCTTCCATTTCTCGTCGGAGTACTTCAGGAACCACTGGTTCTCCACGATCTTGACCAGACATTTGTGGCCGGCGCGGTCAATGATTGGGACAGGCGTTACCCACATTGTTGTTGCCGCACCCATATCCTTGAAGCGTTCTATCATCTCGTCCTTTACTTCCTGCACGGTTCTGCCCGCAAACTCGCCGTATAGTCCCTTTAGTTTTCCCGTGTAGAACTCCTTCTTGTATATCTCCTCCGTGGCCTTCTCCAGCGCCTCGACGTCCTTCTGGCTCTTCACTCCGTACTTCTCTACTGCGTCCTTCGCTGGGAACTCCGAGTAGCCCTCGACCCCGATCAAACTGATGGGCTCAATCTTCTGGACGATTTCCTTGATTCCGTACTTCTCCAGCGTTTCCTCATCCTTCTTCAGATCCTCCAGTGCTATCCAGTCGTAGGGAGCGTGAGCGGGCACGCTCATGACGATACCCGTTGCCACATCCGGGTCTACGAAGGTTGCTGGCAGGATTGGAACGGAATCACCGGTGACTGGGTTCTTCACGTATTTCCCGACCAGTTCCTCGCCCTTTACCCTTCCAACGATTTTCACGTCGTGCTGCTGTTCCTTCAGATGTTCTGCACCCCACTCAGAAATAATCCAGCGCTCCCCGTCCACCTCTGCAATGACATACTCCACATCTGGGTGTATCCATATGTTCGTAACGCCGTAGACCGTTTCAGGACGATACGTGCCCGTTGGAATGACCGTTCCATCGTCCATGCGGAACTTGATGACAACAACCTCCTCCGGCCCGATGCCCGCGAACTCGTCCTGCCTGTCGTGGTCGCCTATTGGTATTTCCTCCACGGGGCACCAGACCACTGGGTGGCTGCCCTTTACCACGAGCCCCTTCTCTTTCAGCTTGTTATACTGCCAGCGCACGAACTTGTCGTACGGCGGGTTTAACTCTGTGGTGTGGAAGCTCCTCCTCCAGTCGATGGAGAAGCCCATCTTATGCAGTGCGCTCTTCCAACGCTCGGAGAAGGTCTTTATCCACTTCTTCGGGTCGCCGAACTCCGGAATCTCCTCGTCAGAGAAGCCGTACTGTTTTAGGATGCGTATATACTTCGGGTCCCCCTCTCTAATCCTCCGGGCTGCTGCTACAATGGGCTGACCCGTTGCGTGGAAGCCCTGCGGGAACAGGACGTTGTACCCCTTCATACGCTTGTATCGTGCGTAGATCTCCGCGTGGATCTGCGAGTACAGGTGGCCAAGGTGTCCATCTCCGTTCACGTAGGGATATGGGAACGTGACGAAGATTTTCGGCCGTGACGGATCCGCATCCGCCTCAAATATCCTTGCCCTTTCCCATTCTTTCTGCCATTTCTCCTCTATACGCTGCATTTCATCCCTTGCCAATCACAACACCTCCAGCGTTCACACTAACAAAAATCGGAGAGAAGACGTCATGCCTGAAGAAGGCAAACACCTGCCACGTATGCATTTGCCGTGTTCTCGTTTTAAACCTTTATTTTTCTGGTGGCAGGCGCCCCACAACATAACCCTTGAAGTAGTGTTTCGGCCCACGCTTTACAATCCACCTGGCATAGTCCTCGATTTCGAATAGGATATCTTTTGCGTCTTCCTCATCGAGGATTATTGGCGGCCTTCCGTACCGCTTTGTATATTCTATATAGAACTGGGATATAGCCCTGAGTAGTGCATCGGTCATGATCGTCGGGGTTGCTGCACTTTTGGCGATTTTCTCGGTAAGTGCCCGTTTTCGGGTCCTTTCAAGCGCTATTTTTATGTGTTCGGGCTTTACCTTCTTGTCTTCTGGGATAATCTTTCGCAGTTCCTCTTCAAATATTCTCATCAGCGTGCGTTGCGGGTCTGCCTTTGTAATGACTGCGGGCTTCGCCTCTTCTATCGTGCTTTTTCCCCCTTTTGAGCTTTCAGAGGGTTCAGGGTGCTTTTCCAAAAACCTTAGCACTTCCTCCAGTTTTGATGAGAGGATAGCTGCTGCAATCTGTGCTCTTTTATAGAACCGCCTGTCTTCCCTGAGTTTTTGTATAAGCGACCAGTCCAGGACCCCAAGGCCGTCCAGCAGTGCCCTCGGGCCCAGCGCTACGAGCTTGTGGTATCGCTTGGTTTCTTCCCAGGACTGTGGGCCCCTTCCACCGGTTACGTACTCATGGCCCACTTCCAGAACGTCCACATCTTTTAGTGCTTGTGCATTCACCTCCATTGCGCCGTGCCAGGCCACTTCGTCCATTAGAGCATCTGCCAACTTCTTTTCCTTGCCTTTCTTTACTTGGCGTCTCTCCAGCAGATATCACATCTCCTGTGCACGTTTTGCAAGGTTTGCAAGATGCAGGTCTATCCCGTACATCGTTTTGTATAGCGCATTCTCTATTTGCCAGACGTGTCTCTCGCCGCCAAAACGCTTTGAAAAATACTTATTTCTGACGTAGTTCAATGCCTGAACAGCGTCCTTCTCCTTCTCCCGCCGAAATTCTTCCGCATCCTTGCTATCGCTGATTGCGAAGAGTCCTCCCTCAATCTCCCCTCTTTTCCATCGAGCATACCATTCTGTAAGCCAGTCATGTGGTCCGTTAAACTCGTCATAGTACCCCTCTTCATCCGGACCGATTATGAACGTATCGTCTGGATTGTAATCCAACCAGTCCCCCTTTGCCCGTTTCTCCCAGGCAACTCGCCTTTGCTCGATTCTTTTGATTCTTTTGAATAGGTCCTTTCCGCTGAGTTCTCTTATTGCCGCGGGGAGCAATATCCTGTGCGCGCTATATATTTCCCAGTATCGCTGTGCCTTGTCTGCAGCGGCGAATTCTGCCAGATCTCGTATCCTCTTTCTTTCTTCCTTTGGTAGTCCCTCCACCACGAAACAAGAACGTTGTTCTGCTTTATAAAGTTTTTTGCTCCAATCTCTTCATGCCTGAAAAAACCGTTGCGGTCTGGATTGGCGAGCGGTGCATTCAATGCGGTCTGTGCGTTGGTGTCTGCCCCGTCGCTGCCATTCGCCTGACGGAGAGAGGCATTGAGATTGACGTAGAAAAATGCACGGGGTGTGGTATCTGTGTCAAGGGTTGCCCGGTCGGTGCTCTTCAGCTGAAAAAGATAGTTCTGGAGGCGAAGAGAGATGCGTAAGGACTGGGACGTCATAGTCGTTGGCGGTGGCCCCGGCGGCCTGTTCTTTGCCATGAAAGCCGCCGAAAAGGGGCTTAAGGTCCTCGTTCTGGACAAGAAGCAGGAGATTGGCTCCCCCGTTCGCTGTGCGGAGGGTTTGGGAATCGATACGGTGAATATGCTCGTTGAAAACGGCCTTCCCGACTCCGAGAAGTGGAAGGGCTGGCTGGTGCACGGAGCATACCTCTACGCACCAAATGGCGATAACGTTTACGTCCCCGGCGACGGCTACGTCGTCGAGAGGACCATGATGGAAAAGGAGATGGCAAAGGCAGCCACGCGAAAGGGTGCCACGGTCCTTGCGCGCCACGATGTCTACGACGTTATCAAGGAAGGGAACAAGGTCGTCGGCGTCCGTGCTCGCTTCCTCGGCGAGGAAAGAGAGTTTTACGCGCCCTTGGTTATAGCCGCCGATGGTTTTGAGTCGCTCATAGCAAGGAAGGCGGGGCTCCAGACGCTCCAGGCGGCATACCACACGGATTCAGGCTTCGAGTACGTCATGACGGGTCTGAACATTGATGCAGACGCGATACACCTCTTCTTCGGAACGGACGTGGCGCCGAGGGGCTATGTCTGGATATTCCCCAAGGACAAGGATACTGCCAATGTAGGCATCGGTATAGACGCGCGTCTGGACAGGACGGCCAAATACTACCTCGACAAGTGGATTGAGGCGCACAAGGAGGAATACGGCTTTGAAGACGCTTCTATCATTGAGGTGCGCGGCGGTGGCATCCCCGTGGGCGGTTTCCTGAAGAAGATGACCATGGATGGGCTCATGGTGATCGGTGACGCGGCGCATCAGGTGCATCCACTTCACGGCGGCGGCATGGCCTTAGCCATGGAGGCGGCAGGGCTTGCCGCGGAGGTTGCTGCCAAGGCCTTCGAGCGGAACGACTTCAGCGATAGAACACTGGACGAATACAATAAACGCTGGTGGGAGATCCGCGGACACGAGCTGGAGAACGCATTGAAGATGAGGTATGCCTTCGAACGCCTCAGCGACGACGACTTCAACTACTTCGCGGAGATCCTCAGCGATGAAGACATTTTGGCCATTTCCCGCGGCGATGTGGATAGAATCAAGGCGATAGCACTGAAGGCGTTGAAGGAGAGGCCATCTCTGGCCCTGAAGTTCCGCGAGTTCATCGGCGACGCGGCAAAGAGATTACTTGGGTGATCTATCCCACTTCTTTCTTCGTATCCCGTACTTTACCGATGATTTGTACCTCCCTTTTACCATGTATGCATACTTGTCGTATCCCGTTCTTGTGAATCCCAGAGATTCAAGGAGCCGTATCGATGGGACGTTATCGCTCTGTGTTTCGGCTTCCACGATCTCGACAGGGTATTCCTTAAATATGTGTTCTACAAGTGCCTTGACCGCCTCTTTGCCGATACCCTTTCCTCTTTCTTCAGGGGTGATTTCGTACCAGATATCTGCCGCCAGGCGCTTCCAGTCAACATGGAACCCGCAAAGCCCTACCGACTTCCCATTCACCTCTATGATGTATGCGTTTCCACTGGGTGCATCACCCTTCTCTGCCTTTGGCAAGAACCGCTCTAGGAACCACTCCTTGAACTTTTCCTTGCTGATGGGCTTGTACGGCGGCCAGCTTGACCTACGATATGTGTCTGCATCGAACCAAAGGTTATACACAAAGTCAAAGTCCTCTTCTTGAACAGGTCTGAGTCGCACCCGTCCCGATCTGATGCCGATTACCATGCCAATCGTAAAGAACTGGTTTACCCCTTTTTATCCGTTTTCTTTGCCCACACAAGCCCCCTCTTTTCTGTTTTTACCTCTACCTTTCCCTCTTCGTGCCATTTTGACAGGATGGACCTTATCGGGGTCATGTCCAGCAGGACGAACTCCGGCTCCGTTTTTAGCCCGTAATACTCCATCAGGCGAATCGTTATCTCCTCCAGCGTTCCTCCTTCGTCCATTACGTTCCAGAGGTCTTGTATCGTTCTGTTTATCGCTTCAATATTCAGTTCTATCAGTTCTCTGGCCTTCTCCCCTTCCACGATCGGCCCGTGCCCCGGAATCAGGACAGTATCGTCCTTTATCTTGCCATTCAGTCGTTTTAACGTCTCCAACGCCTCAAAGACGTCTGTGTGGAACAGTATCTTCACCTTTTTGATGAGCTGGTCGCCGAAGATCGCATCACCGGCGAAGATGTAGTTCTTGTAGCGGAAGGCAGTGTGCCCGGGCGTATGACCGTGCGTGTCCACCGCTTCGATGCCCAGAACATCGTCCCCCCACCAGAACGCGCCCGTCACGTGGACAGAATCTCCAGAGATGAACTTGAACCCCTTTGTGGACAGGACGTTGAACTCAAGGGCGTTGCGAATCGTTGCATTCTCCGCAAGGCCGACTTCCCAGCGGTGGGTGAAGACACGGTCAAATCCCCTGCACTCGGCTATGTGGTCGATGTGCCCGTGCGTGAGCAGTGCGAACCGTGCCGACGCGTTCAATGAGTCGATCTTGTTATGTATACCTTTCGCCCGCCCGTCCCCGTGGCCCGGGTCGACAACGAGGGCTATGGAGTTCGTCACAACCATTCCGGTGTTGGGAGAACCCGATAACACGAAGACGTTCTCGTCCAGTTCCTTCCATCCCATGGTAACAGAATGTCTTTCATGTTTTTATTCACACGGATGCATTTTCTTTCGTGAGGGGATACGCCACCGTTATCGCATCGCTGATCATGTTCGTCGTTGTTGTGTCAGCCGCGTCAGTCCTGTTTGTATCGGGTGTGCGGGAGTCGGCCAGGATCTCGGAGGCAAAGCAGTTCAGGGAATACGTGAAGAGTCAGCAGAAAAAAACAAGCGTGGAACTTCTTGGATACGAGTGGAACGGCGATAAGAATACACTCCTGCTTCGCCTGCGTAATGGCGATGTCCCCCTCGACCTGAACTCGATCGGGGTCTTTGTAGATGGTATATATTTTGGTTCGTGCAGCACACTTGGCTGTAACGAGTCGAATCCGGACGGAAAGCTCCTGCCCGGCGAGGATCTCAACGTTTCCGTCTCCATACCCTTCAAGCCATACAGGGTTTCTGTTACCGCTGGAGAGTATGGCGTTACGGCCCTTTCGGCGGATCTGAACAACTGGCACGCTGGCTGTAAATATCGGCGCCTCGTTTACGTGTCGAACCCTTCTGCCAGCAATCTGACGGGCTTCCAGATCCCCGTGGACCTTGACGGGAACTTCGACTACTCTTCCGCGTCTTCCTCGCAAATCCTCTTCACGGGACCCGACGGGCTGACGGAGATACCCTTCTGGGTGGAGTACTGGGACGTTTCCGGGCAGTCGAGGATCTGGGTTCGGCTGGATGTTCCTGCTGGCGATTCAAACTACGCCTACATGTACTATGCCTGCGATTCCACCCCGTCGTATACCCCTTCAGACGTTTTCCTCCACGACCTTAACCTTGTTGCTTACTGGCCCTTCGACGAGGGAAACGGAAGCGTGGCATACGATGCCAGCGGAAACGGCTACGATATGAACCTCTACGGGCACCAGTGGGTTTCGGGGATAAGGGGCAAGGCCATCTACCTGGACGGTGGGACGGATAGCTACGGCATCGTTTACCCGTTTAACGGCTTCCCCTCTACACAAATCACTGCTATCTTCTGGATGGAGACGAACGATACAAACAACAGCGGCGTCCCCCTCTCCTACGCGTCCTCGGCCACTCCGAACGACTTTGCCCTTATGAACTATAGGAGCTTGCGGATATATGTTGCGGGAAATTACAGATGGCCCCAACTTGCCTTTAACGACGGCACGTGGCACCAGCTCGCGACGGTGTGGAGGAGTTCGGACGGAAACGTATCGCTCTACGATAACGGAGCGTTCGTATACACCAACACGCTGTCCGATGGTAACACCATAACTGATGGCGGATCCCTCGTTGTGGGCCAGGATCAGGATGCACTTGCCGATCCGTCAAGCTTTGATCCCAATCAGGCCTTTATCGGAACCATTGACGAACTCATGATATTCCCTGGCTATCTTTCTGCGGACGCCGTGAGCGACATATACAGCGAGGACTACTTCGTTTCCTCCTACTATCCCGGTCACCTGCTGGTGCGCAGGAAGGATCCCGGTGTATCCGTGTCAGTGCGTCCGCGGGAGGCGTACTCGTATGGAGGGTAGGAATAAATACGCCGAGGTGTTTAGTTAATGGTGCGGAGGGGTTTCACAACAGTTGTTTCGAATCTGATCTTCTTCATAGGCGCGCTCGTAGCGGTATCTGTTGCCGTTACAGCCATCACCATGATGATCCAGAACGTCCAGACCGCCATGGAGCAGAAAACAGCGATCACCGTTGGGAAGACGCAGACAATGATCGATATCGTGGATGGCGGGGCAGACGGGAACTACCTCTGGGTCTACGTGAAGAATACGGGCAGAACGAAGCTTGACGTTAACGATATGGATGTCTACATAGACGGGCGGTACAGGGGCAGTTGCAACGGCGGCAGCGTCTTCTGCAACGTCTGCGGCGATGCAAACTGTTCGAACATCGGCGATTACGTCTTGGATCCAGGCGAGACCATGGAGGTGAACACGCCCTGGCCGGCGGCCTCCGGTTCGTGGGAGGTAAAGGTGGTGGCGGGTAACGGTGCCGCCACGGATCCCTACACGGTGGTGCTGCCGTGAACGCCGTTGAAGAGCTCATCCTTTTCTCTGCTGCCGTGGTTGTGGCAGCCCTCGCGGTCTTCACCCTCTATCCACTTGTGCAGACGGCTGCGGGCAGGGGGGTCACGGCCTCCCAGCAGATCGCGTCCCGCGGCTCCTTCTGCATAATGTCCGTTTATTCCGGCAGCAACGAGACCAACATCTACATCTACGGGCTGCAGGGCACCCTCCGCCTCGAGCCAAGGGTCTACGTCGACGGAATGGACGTGAACGTGGTATCCTATGGTATTCTCCGGGACAGGGACGGGGACGGCTACCTGGACGCCAGGGATCTTGCATATGTAGAAATCAATGCGGGCATTCTGGACGGTAACCTCCACAGAGTAACGGTCTGGGTCGGCAGGGAGGTATCCGAGCTCTCAGTGCTCAAGAACGGGGACCCGGGAAACTGCCCTACATGATGCGTATGACGTTGCAGTTCTCGTCTACCTCTACGAAGTGGTGTGCCATTCCAGCCCTGAAAGCGGAGCACTGGTTCTCGGGCAGGTTATCCACTGGCTGCCTTGGCGAGTGAGCCACGTCGCAGACCCAGTCAGGCACGTTCCACTTGTCGGGATATATGTCCGACAGGCAGGGCCCGTTTGAAAGATCGTATTCCGCTTTTGCCCTCATGCAGAGCGTCCTGCAGTCGTCTATCGCCTTTGGTGCTGCATTCTTCGCCATTATGCCGTAGAGCGCCAGCGTCATAAACAGGACCGCACCCACGAACACGACGATCATACCTATGAGCCAGGGATTGAAACCACGCATGTAAAAACTATGTCATCACACCTTCATAACCTTTGCGAGGAAGTAGATGATCACCGCGAATGCTGCTATCTCTCCCCAGTCCTCCAGCGTCAGGGCCTTTACGCCGAGTATTGAAGATAGAGGGGTGTAGAGTACCAGCAACTGTAGCACCAGAACGCCCAGCACGGTTGCGACGAGGTATTTGTTCTTCCAGAGGGGCACCTCGCGTATGATGTCCAGTCGCACGAGTTCAAGCACCACGAAACCCGTTAGTACTGCCCCCTGTGCCAGTGCAATGTCGTGGGCGTTCACCAGGAACATGCCCAGTATCCCAAGGCCCAAAATCGCACCGAAGAGGAGGATTCTTACTCTTTTGTCCCTTTCCGTCAGGAGACCTTCGCCCCGCTTCCTCGGTGGTCTTTTCATGATGTCTTCGGGCGCTGGGTCCGCAGATATGGCCAGTGCCGGCGGCCCGTCTGTCAGAAGGTTCATCCAGAGCAGCTGTGCCGGCTTCAACACCGCGTAACCGAAGAGCGAGCCGGAGAATACTGCCACGACCTCCCCCATGTTTGCGGAGAGCAGATATATGACGAAGGATTTTATGTTGTTGAATATGCGCCGCCCCTCCTCTATTGCAGCCACTATTGTTGCGAATGAGTCGTCGATGAGTATCATGTCCGCCGCTTCCTTTGCCACTTCCGTTCCCGAGCCCATTGCCACTCCAATGTCTGCCCTCTTCAGCGCAACTGCATCGTTCACCCCGTCTCCTGTCATAGCGACGATGTGGCCCCTTTTCTGTAATGCCTCCACGATTCTTGGCTTGTGGTGCGGTGAGACACGGGCAAAAACGGCAACCTCCTCTATGATTTCGTCCAGTTCTTCGTCGCTCATTCTATCCAGTTCCGCTCCCGTTATGGTCCTCCCTTTCAGTCCCATAGTCCTTGCAATGGCCTCCGCTGTCTTTGCGTGATCTCCCGTTATCATGATGACTCTTATCCCTGCCTCCATGGCCGTCTTCATTGCTCTTATTGCGTCTTCCCGGGGCGGGTCAAGGAGGCCCACGAATCCGGCGAAGTGCATATTCCCTTCAGGGTCTATCCCGTCATACTCCTTCCACGCCAGTGCAAGGACACGCAGGCCCTTTGACGCTAACGCTTCTGCCTTCTCCGCAAGTTTTTTCCGCTCGTCTGCTTTCAAGGAACATAGTGATAGGACGATTTCTGGAGCACCTTTCATGTAGGCGTACTGTTTTCCATCGCGTTCCACGATGACAGTCATCCTCTTCCGTTCCGAGTCAAAGGGTATTTCGTCTACCTTCTTACCTTCGAACGGGCCCCTTTCCTTTGCCCATTCAAATATTGCGACTTCTGTCGGATCTCCATTTCCGTTCTCGTCCAGCGAGTGACAGAAGTAGCCAATTTCAGCCATCTTTTCCTCATCGCCGTACTTTTCGACGACACGCATTTTATTGTATGTCAGTGTCCCCGTCTTGTCCGTGCATATGACGTCCACGCTGCCCAGCGTCTCCACTGACTTTAACCTTCGGACTATTGCCTTTCTTTTGGCCATCTGGCGGACGCCCAACGCCAGCGTTATTGTCACGACCGCGGGGAGCCCCTCTGGAACGGCGGCGACGGCAAGGGATACGGACGTGAGCAGTGCATTCGCCGCCCCCTGAATCGTGGGATTGTATGCCAGCATGATGCCTCCTGTCACCGCAACAATACCCAATATGGCCTTTGTCAGGAAGCTACCCAGACGTTCCAGCTCCTCTTCAAGGTGCGTCTTCTTCTCCTCGGAAACTGCAATCTCGTGGGCAATTCTTCCCATCTCCGTGTTCATGCCCGTGGCGACGACGATGCCCATTCCATGCCCCTTAACGACGAAGGTGCCCATATATGCCATGTTCTTCCGGTCAGCAAGCGCCGTTTCTTCAGGCAGGGCCTCCACTGTTTTTATGACCGGAATGGACTCCCCTGTAAGCAGGGACTCATCGATGGTTAATCCCTTTGCCTCTACGAGGCGAATATCTGCTGGAACCGCGTCCCCTTCCTCCAGTATGACCACATCGCCGGGCACCACTTCCGTTGCGGGTATTTCCACGAGCTTCCCGTCTCTCAGAACCTTTGCACGCGGCGTCGTCATCTTCTTCAACGCTTCTATGGCTTTCTCTGCCCTGTACTCCTGAACAAATCCGAATATGGCGTTAAATACGAGAATGATCGAGATAAGAAGAAAGTCCGTAAATTCTCCCAGAAATGCACTTATGCCCGCGGCAACCAGCAGTATGTATACGAGGGGGTCCTGGAATTGGCGGGCGAAAATAACAAGAGGAGATACCTTCTTCTCTCGCTCAATCTTGTTCTCTCCATACCGTTCCAGACGCTTCTTTGCCTCCTCTTCTGTCAGCCCTCGTTCTGCGTCCGTTTCAAGCGCTATCTCCACGGTCCTTACGTTCTCTGCCCACCAGCGTTCCACGGGTAGAAAACGAAGCGAGCGTTTAAGTGGATTTCTTTTGCTACTTCCACCTTCCCAACCGCTTCATTGCCAGAGCTTCTCTTACGCTCGTCCTGATCCCTGACTTCTTTAACTCTGCCCAAATCTTTACCGCCTCGATATTCTCGTTCAGTTCTCGCAGGTTCTTGGAGTGGTAGAGCGCTTGCATGATTGCCCATCTCTTCTCTTCGTGCGGAACGTTCTTTTTGTCAAGATATTCCCATAGGTGCAATACTCTCTTGCGGACAGCATGAAGGAATTTGCCGCCCCTCCCCGCCTTGTATATCATGTCCAACGTCCTCACTAGCTGGTTTTTGTATCTGATATTCCTTTCTGCGAGCCCTGCCAGCGCCTCAGATATTGCCTCAAAATCCCTGGGCACGTCCTCTCCGGCCATGTATTTCCCACGGAGCTTTTTCCGCATCTCTGGCGTTGGTGCATGCGTGTTTAGAATGTGAGCGCGGTGAACCCCTTCGTGTCTCACTGTCTCTTTGCTCAGCACGCTTAGTGCAAATATCTGCATCTCTCCTGTTCTGTGGTCCGTTTCACTCACCCATGCCGTTATTTTGGCGTGCGTTTCGTTGGCGTGTGGGTTTATGCCCCACTCTTTCAGCTCTTCTGCCATCCTTCGAACCTGTCTCCTGAGCAGCCAGCGGAGCGTGCTGGATTCGAGTCCCACCCAACAAGAATCCTTTATGTGTTCTTAATGGTTACCGTGCTTCTTTCTGTATGCGCCCTGCCATCGCCCTACTCTCCGGTGGAAAGGACTCCGTCTACGCGATGCACATTGCACTCTGGCAGGGCTTTGACGTTCGTGCGGCCGGCGTTGTCGTCCCACCGTCTGATTCCATGGTTGTCCAGCACGAGAACGTAGTGTTTGCCGCGGCACACGCAGACGCCTTGAACGTCCCATCCATCGTTGCAGAGTCGAGTTCCGGCGAGGATTCGGAGCTGGATGCACTGCGGCGGGTTCTGGAAAAAGGAATTGACGATTATGGCATTGAGTGGGTAGTGGTGGGCGCCCTCGCGTCGGACTACCAGCGTGTGCGGTTCAACTACGTGGCAAAGGACTTGGGACTTAGGGTTCATACGCCACTCTGGCATCTGGAGCCGAAGGCGTATTTGAAGAAACTCACGCGAGACGGTTTCGAGTTCATAATCACGCGTGTAGCCGCGGGGGGTCTGGATGAGTCGTGGCTCGGGCGGAGGATAACGAAGGAGAACGTGGACGAACTCATCGCCCTCGCCGAAAAACATTCATTCAACCCCGCCGGCGAAGGCGGAGAATACGAGACGTTCGTGGTCAAAACACCCTTATACGAGCTGGATGTAACAGGTCACGTTGAAGGAAAACGTTTCATAATCGATGAGGTGGTGTGAATGATTCTCGTTAAGAACGCACGCTTCTTTTACGACGGAGAAAAACTTCGGGAGAATACGAACGTTGTTATTGATGAAGAGAACAACGCAGCAATCGGAACGGATAAATCGGACGTTGTGGTTGACGGGAGAGGAAAAATACTCTTGCCCGCATTCTTCAACGCACACACGCATTTACCCATGATTGTCATGCGCGGGAACCACGAGGACCAGTACTTCCACGAATGGCTGAGCGGCGTCTGGAAGGTTGAGGAGCGACTGACCCCGGAAATCGTCTACCACGCGTCAGTCGTTTCCATCGCGGAGAACCTTCGCGGTGGCGTGACCTCTGCCATCTCCATGTACTTCTTCTACGAGGAGACCGCAAATGCGGTGGATGAGTTCGGACTGCCCTACTACGTGGGCCCTGTCTTCGTGGACGACCACAAGATGGGGGACCGCGTCGCCTCCGCCGAATCGTTCTTTAGGAAGAGGTGGAAACACACAATACCTACAATCTTCTCCCACGCCCCTTACACGTGCTCGCCTGAAACGTTGGAGACGGTGGCAGAACTGAAGGAGAAGTACGATGTACCGCACCAGATCCACGTTTCGGAGACGAGGGAGGAAGTGGTGGACATAAAGCGGAAGTACGGGAAATACCCTGCAGAATACGTGGACGAACACGTTCCTCTCGACGAGAAAACAACTTTAGTGCACGGTGGCTGGCTGACCAAGGGTGAACTGGACCTGATCGCGAGACGAGGCGCTGCCCTTGTTCACTGCCCAGTTTCCAACGCAAAGCTCGCCACGCACGGCTTCTTCCCCTGGAGAGAGGCAAGGGAAAGGGGCATACGAATACTCCTCGGCACGGACTCGCAGGTGAGTAATAACACACAGGACCTGTTCATGGAGATGCGAATGGCTGCCCTGAGTGCAAAGGACAGATACTGGGACGCCACCGTCGCCCCTGTTCAGGAGGTGCTCTCCGCGGCGAGGGGTCCCGGCTGGATGCTTGTGGACGTTTCCGGCCTGCGTTTCTTCCCTGTGACGGAGAGGAACGTGCTTGCGAACCTCGTGTTTAACGGGCACTCCGATCTGGTGACGCACGTCTTCCTGAACGGAAAAACGAAATACCCCTTCGACGGGAGGACAGAAAAGAGAATAGAACGCTCCAAGGAGTTCCTGCTAAACGCTTTAACAACGTTGTATCCAGATTGATGCATGGTGTTGGAGGTTCGAGAGGACATAAGAAAGGCCCTTGAGGACGCGGGCTACAGAATATACCACCATTCCGGCGTGGAGATCTGCACATGGACGAAGAAGGCGCTTACAGAGGGTGAATACTGCTACAAGAACAAGTTCTACGGTATTGATACACACAGGTGCATGCAGATAAGCCAGGCGGTGGCGTGGTGCACCAATAGATGTATTTACTGCTGGCGCGCCAACGAGGACTTCATGCCCGGCGCGAACATGCTCCCGAAGGACCAGGTAGACCCGCCTGAGGTCACTCTGGAGAAACTGCGCGAGTATAGGATCAAACTCCTTTCGGGCTTCGGCGGGAACCCCAAGGTGGACCCGGAGAAGTATAAGGAGGCACTCCTGCCAAACCACGTGACGTTTTCTCTCATGGGCGAACCTTTACTCTATCCTTACGTTCCCGAGAGCATTAAATACCTTCGCGAGCACTGGCCATGGATCAAGAGTATTTTCGTCGTCACGAACGGCCAGGTGCCGGAAGAGGTCCAGCGCATGAAGGATATGGGCGTCTGGCCCACGCAGTTCTACGTTTCCTTCACCGCACCCAACGAGGAGATTTACCGGAAGGTATCCCACCCAATACACAAGGACGCGTGGCAGCGCTTCCTTAGAACGCTGGACATACTATCAGATGCTCCCGTGCGCAAGGTGGCAAGAATCACCCTCATAAAGGGCTACAACGATTGCTGCTACGACGAGTGGGTTGAACTAATCAATCGTTACAATCCTCACTTCGTCGAGGTCAAGGCGTACATGTATATCGGCCGTTCCCGCCAGCGCTTGAAGGAGGAGAACATGCCAACGCACGAATACATCAAGGAGTGGGCCAGGGGTCTTGAGGAACGCCTGGACGGGTTCGAGTACATGGACGAGCACGAGGCGTCCCGCATTGTCGTGTTGAAGAACAAGAGAGAAGGAATGGACATTGACCCCGTCATTCGCGGCCCGATACCGAATCTAGAACCTCGAAGAACGTCTGATGCCGCAGGTGCATGAGGAACAGCGTGTCCACTGCTATCAGTATGAAGCTGGCTGTTTCGGGGTCGAAGGGAAGGACGATCGTTATGTATATCAGGCCGAAGAAGAGGTTGAGCAGGAGTAGTGTTATGTATATCTTCTTTCCCGTGTCCATGGCGTGCTCCATGGCGTTCTGCCACCCGTGCTCGGCCGCGTAGTATGGCATGAGCGTGACAAGAACGGATCCGAGGACTCCCACAACGAAGAGGACTGTGGCCAACCATGCCCACGCCTCGCCGAGCAGCGTTATTACAACCAGTGCCAGTAGGGCGCCCGTTATTGCGGGGAATGCCGTGAAAAGGACTGCCGTTGCCGTCTCAAGAGAATGTTCAAATGCCCGTCGCGTGATTTCCTTTACGTCTCCAACCCTTTTCCTGACCGCGTAATTCCCGTTTATCGCAACCGCATTCATGAGGGCAGA
Source organism: Candidatus Iainarchaeum sp. (assembly GCA_030445695.1). Lineage (GTDB taxonomy): Archaea > Iainarchaeota > Iainarchaeia > JAADDC01 > JAADDC01 > SZUA-1452. Next base: position 22,664 of record JASUTF010000003.1, on the reverse strand, counting down.
GGACGCGACGAACGTGATGATGACCGCCCAGTAGGGTATGTTTGCCGGGTCGGTTATACCAAACAGCGATGCGATTACCACGAGCAGAAAACTGAACGCGATGGGTACAAGCCAGGAAAGGATACCGACGGCTATGAGCAGGCCTGTGTTCTCCCTCCATACCCGGAATGCCCTCGCAATGAGCTCGTCTATCATCAAACCACCCGCAGTGTCACCGTCTTCTTTGTCTCTCTGGCTATATAGTCATAGTCATCCATGTGCTCCACTGCTGTGATCGTGATCTCGTAGGTGCCCGGCAGGGTCGTGGGCTTTGCAAATATGTTGAAGTTAACCTTTCTTTCCTCCCCCGGCTTTAGCGTTCCAAGACGCTGCTCCTGACGCCTTATATAGCCCCCTGAGTTCAGGGAGAGGTCGTAAGGCACTTCAACTATAATGGACATAAGCTTGGGCTCCTGCGCCGTGTTCTTTACGGTTACCTCAAGGACAACCGGCTTCCGCTCTGCAAGAACCAGCTTGTAGGGGACGAACATCGTGGATATTCTCACCATCGCTAATACATGGTTTAACTATAATAAAAAGCTGACCGCAGTGGTGAATATCTGGAGGGGAGGGTTGGCCCTCGCCCTCCAGAGCCTCGAGAGGTGAGGCGCATGATGTCAGAACTGTATCACTGCCAGTTCGAGCTCTAGTTCTCTCCGCGCCGGTGCCGCCTCCTTGTGGAGCTTTTTCCTAAGGCACGTTACGCATACCCCTTTTCCGTTATGATATCTTATGTGCTTGCGGCACACGATGTGGCCGCACTCCTGACATCTCCTCGCTTCCTCGGGGCGAAGAGGAACACCACATACCGCGCACGTCAGTATCTTCATGGCCTTTCATCCTCCTCGCCCCCCTCGCCCGTGGCTATAAGGTCAAGGTCATTTAAATAGTTTTCGCAAGCATTGTTTTTGTATTGTAAAGAAGAATGTTTGGAAGTGGTGTTTATGTATAAGCGTTCAAAAAATGTCCACCCCGAGGCAGCTCTCGTTCGCAGGGAATGGACCATCCGCCTCCTTGAACTACCCCCTGAAATCCTGTCCAGGCGCAGGCAGTTGCTCCGATGGGTTGCGCTTTCTCTCGGTCTTATATCGCCCGGAGATGAGAGGGACGCGGTTATAGACGTTCTGGACGCGATCTTTTACTACATCCACGGGAAGGATGTGGAACCCAGCGTTGAGCAGATACACGTGTTTGTTAACCGCCGGCGTCAGGAGCGTGGGGAAAAGCCCGTGGTGATGGAGGCAATAAGGTACCATCTGCGCCGTCTGGAAGCCGCAGGGATCATAGAGAAAACGAAGGTTCGAGGAGGCAATTACCGCTTTGCCAAGGGCTTCGAGTCGTCCTACGCTGACCCCGCGGCGTTTGTCGAGTCGGTCTTTGAGCAGATCCTTTCCTCCAAACAGCTCATCGAGAAGGCCGTGAGGAACCTCGCATCGCTCTACAAATGATCCACGCAAGCAGCACCCCGGCGATCAGGAAAGGAACGTGGACGGTCCGTGGCTGGATCACGTAGATGAGCAGGTAGCTGGATGAGAACAGGCGCCCCTCGATGGATGCCATTTTTCCCTGAGCGATGAATGCCAGTACGATTCCCGTTACGAACGATAGTATCGCCTGATTTGGTATTAGCGCCAGCGCTGCCCCGAGGATTACCGAAGCCATATACCTTGCTGCGTCCTGCGCTTTCACTTTTCTCCCCTCAAGATTTCGAAGCGTCCCCTGCCCACGTCCAGTATCGCCAGGTCGAAGGAGGGGCCCAACCGCTTTGCAGCGTCCAGTATCCATGTTATTGGCTTTAGCGGGTTGCTGGCGGTTACAAGCACCCCCACCTCCGGCGATGCCACCACGATTTCTGCCATGGCGCCCAGTATCTCCCTCTCGCTTCCATATTCCACGTTCATTGCCAGGAAAAGGTCCTGACCGTCTTTCCAGCCGCAGTCCAGCCGCACCCCACTCCACCGCAGGTTCCTGACCGCCTTGAACCCCATTTCATCCGCCAGCTTGCAGAAGTATTCCACAACCTTCTCCCTGTCGAAGGGGTTGTCTACCTCAGATCTCAGGCGGCGGAGATCGGTGACCGTTCGCAGGACGGGGTCCATGTTTAAACTCTGTTCGACCTCCTTTTATACGTGGCATACTTTGACGACTCGGAGGGGGAGTGGCTGGTAAGAACTGCCCGCCACGTCTTGGAGCGGTTTTTCGAGACGGGGAACGTGGAGTATTTCGAACCGCCCACGGATAAGCTGAGAAAGCCGTCGGGCGTCTTTACAACCATCAAAACGTACCCAGATCTTCGACTCCGGGGCTGCATCGGCTACCCCGAGCCCATAAAGCCGCTATACGAGGCAGTTGCGGAGACGGCGGTCCTTGCCGCCACGGACGACCCTCGCTTTCCACCCATGACGGGGGACGAACTGGACTCCGTGGTTATTGAGGTGAGCGCCCTTACCCCGCCCAAAAAGCTCGACGCACCCAAGGAAGAGCTCCCGAAGCACATAAAGGTGGGACGTGACGGCCTGATAGTCCGCTACGGGCCGTATTCGGGGCTTCTGCTGCCCCAGGTGCCCGTGGAGGAGGGCTGGAACGCGGAGGAATTCCTCGCATACACCGCTCTGAAATCGGGTCTTCCACCGGATGCGTGGATGTGGCCCGATACGGATATATATGTGTTTCAGGCAGAGGTATTTGCCGAGGAGAGTCCCGGCGGTAAAGTCAAGAGGGTGATGTGATGCGTAAGGACAGGGTTATCACGCTGATATCTCTTCTTGTGCTGGTGTTTCTTTCGCTTGATCTTCTCCTCATAGCGCTTGAGCTCTGGGGGCTGGGGACACCTTTCGTTCAGGTCTTCCGGCAGGACGGGAAGGTCCTGCTTGTCGGAAGCGATCTCCTTGTCTTTATTCTGTCCGTGCCCGTGGCCCTTATCCTCGAGCAGCTCTGGGAGAAAGAGAAGTGGGCGTGGTTCGGTGAGGGAAAACATCCTAGGAAGAACGTGTTCGCTGTTTTCCTCGTGATCTTCCTGCTGCTCGCCTTCGCGGTGATGATTGGCGGGTACCACGTGTGCAGGTCCGTTTGTGATAAAGTGCGCAGCTGCGCGGTGGGCTATGTCCCGTTCCGCGTAGAAATCCTCTACTCCTGCGAGCAGATCATTCCGCCACCAGTACCGTCCTGACGACGGGGCTGCCATCCATAACGATGGTCGCTTCCGCGGCGATGTCCTTAAGGGTCCCGCAGACGTCCACCTTCCTCCGCTCCCCCGCGTAGAGCGTTGTCTCTTTCTGGTCCCCCTCGACGCCCTGTCCGGAGATACCCAGCGTGAACGTTTTCTGAAGGTCAGTGGTGTTCTTCATGGTGATCTCAATGCAAAAGCGGCTCCCCACGATGTAGAGCGCCTGTGCCTCCACGTCTATTCCGTCATACTGCCCGCTCACCTTCACGTCCCTGACTGCGTCATAGACCGTGTCCAGAATCCTTGAAAGGTTACGCACCGTTGTCTCCAGATGTACCACCCTGCTCTCCAGATCCCTGTTCTTTGCTATCTCCGCCTCCAGTGCCTTTTTTGCCAGATCGTATTTGGTCTGAAGCGACTCCACTGACCTTTCCATGCCCGCCTCTGCTATGGAGTAGCCGAGGGCGTAGAAAACGGGGGCCGTGACGAGGACCCCCACGACGAAGTATACCATGGGTGTTTTCACTTTACTGAGATCCACCCTCCTCTTCCTCCCCGGGTATTTCGCCCACAGGTATTTCTATGGTCCTGACGTCTCCGTCCGGCGTCTTGTATATGATGGTGATCGTGCCCACGGCCTCCTTCGCGTCCGCCAGCCCCTGGATCCATTCGAGCTGGCTCTTATTCATGACCGTGATCATGCCCTTGAATATGGCGTCTACGGGCTCGAAACCGGCCGACTTAAGCATTTCCAGGGTCTTGATAACCTCTTCACTTGCCTTCATATGCATCCCCAATAAAATACGCGTCTCAACCTTAAAACCTTCCACTCATGGAAGATTGTGGACGGCTTTCTGGAACTGGCAAAGAGGATAGCGAACGTTGTGCGTGGCTGGGACGACGTTGTTGTGGTGGGGCACTACGACGCGGACGGTATCACATCCACGGCCATCCTCGTCTCCGCCCTGGAGCAGATGGGTAAGGAAGTGCGTTTTATCAACCTCAAGCAGCTCTACACCGACGACATCGAGCGTATCCAGGACATGGGGGAGCATTTCATCTTTGCGGACCTCGGCGTGGGCCAGCTCCCCACGCTCCGTCGCAGTTTCGGGAAGCCCTTCGTGGTTCTGGATCACCACCAGATACCGAAAGGGGAGGACTACCCCCTTCTTCTGCACCCCCACTTCTTCGGCCTGGACGGGGCCCATGAGATCAGCGGGGCAGGCGTGGCATACGCCCTCGCCAGGGTGCTCACCGGCGACATCTCCCTTGCACCCGTTGCGGTGGTCGGTGCGGTGGGCGACGTGCAGCTCGTGCGGGGCGCCCTAACCGGCTACAACCGTGATGTTGTTCTAAGGGATGCCATCGCTTCCGGAAAGGTATTCGCATACAGGGATCTGGCGCTCTACGGCAGGGCATCGAGGCCGCTGCCTTACATGTTCGTCTACTCGTCTGATCCCGTGCTTCCCGGGCTGACGGCGAACGAGGACGCCGTCTTTGACCTTCTCCGCCGTGCAGGGATAGAATACGTGCGCGAGGGCGTCTGGATATCATATGTGGATCTGAACGAGGAGGAGAAAAGACATCTCTTCACGGAACTTGCCCTCTACCTCTCCCGTGCCGGTTGGAGCGAGGAAAAAATCGCCAAGCTCATAGGCGAGGTGTACGAGCTCACGGACGAGGATCTGCACTCCCCCCTGCGTGACGTCCGGGAGTACGCTACGCTCCTCAACGCCTGTGGACGGCATGGACGCCCGGAGGTCGGCGTTCACGTTGCCATGGGCGACCGCGACCGCTGGTATTCAGAGGCGCTCAAACTTCTGCACGAGCACAGGGAGGCCCTGCGTAGGGGAATAGAGTGGGTGGAGAAGTACGGCATAGAGGATTACGGAAACTTTTACTTCTTCCACGCCCGTTCCTTCATTCCGGCGTCCCTCGTGGGCATCGTGGCGGGCATGGTCTACGGTTCCGGTATCGTCCCGCCTGACCGGCCCATAGTGGGCATGGCGTATGAGGAAGAGGGCTTCGTCAAGGTGTCTGCCCGTGCCAGTTCTTCCCTTGTGCGCAAGGGTCTGGATCTGGCGGAGGCCATGAGGAGGGCAGCTGCCCACGTGGGCGGAGAGGCGGGCGGCCACCGGCCCGCAGCCGGTGCAAGGATACCAAGGGGAGCGGAGGAGGAGTTCCTAAGAGAGCTCGACGAGGTTATAGGGGAACAGCTCACCTGATCCTCTGCAGACCGTATTCCTCCACTATTTCCTCCAATGTCTCCTTTACCTCTTCGCTCACCCCGTGCATCGCGTAGTACTCCGGCCTCGGGACGGTCTTTTCCACCGCCTGACGAAGCATGTACTCGTCCAAATAGTCGAAGGCGTATCTCGGTGCCATGTGGCCGAACGCTATACTCTTCTTCAGGGCTATCTCGGTGAAGCGGGGTGCGTAGTGGCCGCCGCCCACCCCTATGGCGGTCGGCACCTTCTCCGGCTCGAGCCCGGCGATTATTGCCTCGGCCACCACCGCTGCCGCTTCCTCGTTTCCCCACTCGTTTTCCGTGCTCCCCACCTCCACGAACATGATGGGGGTTTCTGTGGTGGGGCCGTGATGCGTCACCTCGTAGGAGACGGAGAATCCTTCGAGGGGGTGTTCCTTCAGGTAGCGGAGCGCCGAGAGCATGTGCTGTGCGGGGGCCCTCGACAGCGTTCTGCTCTTGCCGCCATACATGGCGTCCCCCCAGTTTCCCGTTGTGTGCACCGTGAGGCACGGAATCCCCGACTCCGCGGAGTGGCGAGATGCAACGATGTAGAGGTCCGACGGGTACTTTTCTTCCAGCCAGTCCGCATATATGTGCTCCGTGTCGATGATTATGAGGTCCGCGTTTTTGTATCTGAAGACGTGGTAGTTGCCAAAGGTCTTGTCCGTTTTCTCGAAGTAGTTCTCCGTTAAGTATTCACCGATGAGAACGGACGCCATGTCCCTCTTGGATACCACTACGGTGGGCATGTAGGTAATCGTTCCGAAATGCTTGAAATGCGTAACTGCGTTTTCATTACATGCACGTCCCCCGCATAGTAAAGATCCTACTCCTCCTTGTCGTTGTCTATGCTGCCTGGCGCCTCGCTCCCCAAATACGTATCACTGGTTATTCCGTCCTTTCTTCTGAAGAAAAGCCCGTGCCCATTCGCCCCGTCGCCCCTTTAGAAGTTTTTGCCCACGGGATCGTGACTTCCGCCTATCCCGACGCGTCCCTCGTGATGCGCCACAGCACCGGCGGCCGCTACTTCCTCTACTACTCCCCCGTTCCCGGAGGCCCTGATGCACTGGTGAGTGAGATCCAGAGCCGTGGCGGCAAGGTTGTTCGGCTCGTGAACGGGAGCAACTGGTATTTGTCCGCGGATTTTGACGTGAATGGAAATTCTGTCCTTCTCGACGCCTATCCAGATCGCGAGGGAAACCGCCTCGTCGTTCTTGTCCGCTAGCCCCAGAACATCTTTGTCCTGTAGTAGTTCCTTTCCGCGTCCAGAAGTGCCTTCCAGAACTCCTCCTCGCTGTAGGGGACTCTCAAGATGCGTGCCGCTGTCTGCGAGCCGATCCCCGTTACCGCCATCGCTATGACTGCCTTCTTGCCGAACTCCTTTACCAGTTCCGCGCTCCTAATCAAGTCAGTCATCTTCCTCTCGTCTGCCCTGCTTAGCTTCTTTTTCTTCAATATCTCCCTTGCCTTCTCCACGTTGTGGACCACCGCGACGAGGGGGGATCCGCATCTCGGGCACTTCGGCTGCTCCGGCACCTCTGACACCTTGTATACGTGTTCGGCGCCGCAGGAGATGCACATGAGCGTTACCTTCTTCTCTAAGACCCTTTGCTTGAAGAGTTCCACGATGGTGTGCTCCGGCGTGTCAGGGCTCACGAGTTCGGGGACCTGGAGCGCCCGCGAGAGCTCCATCTTTCCTATTTTACCTATACCATCCCGTATTGTGATCTTCCGCTTCCCAGCACGTATGTCTTCCAGGAGTTCCTTCACGGCGTCCACGTCGAGTTTCTCCGCGTAGAGCTCCTTCAGCGTCTCGCGGTAGACAGGAGAATCAGTAAGGGCATCAACGAGCCGGCGCACGTTTATCCTGTCCAGTTTTGCGTTCTTTGATATGAGGCCAAACCGCTTTGCCACGTGTATGAACCGCCACTTGAAGAGATTCGTCTTGGCTATGTGGTTTTCCAGTATGATGTCGAGCACCTCCGGGTCCACCGTCTTCAGGATCTTTTCAACCTCCTCCACGGGGAAACCCGGGGCGGGGAACTCGATGACTATTGCGTAGGGGGAGGAGAACACGCGAACGGGCATGCCATACCTCCTCGATATCTCGGCTGCTATCAGCCGGGAGAGCGTTGTATTTCCTTTAGAGCCGAGGGGGACGTGTATGACTACATATTCTTCACTCTTCTCTATTAGTACCTCGTTCTCCCCCGGAACGTCCCTGAAGAGCTCCCGCACCTTGTCGATGTCCGTCACGCTGGCCACGTCCCCTATGGTCTCCATGCCCTTTCCGATTCTCCTCCGCTCGCGCCAGACCTCCTCCGCCACACTCTTCTCCACGGGAATCATCTCGCCTATCCACGCCGGTATTGCTCCCACCAAACTCTCAGACGGCTCCACGTAGACGTTCTTGTCCTCTATGGTGACCACACGCCACGGTCGGCCCTTGACCACGAAGACGACGCCGTTTTCCAGGTATGATGTGACGAAGTCCTCGTCCAGCGTGGCCACACGCTTGCCGCTTATGGTGTCCACCACGTAGAATCGCTCCTCGTCGGGGATCATGCTCAGGTTGTAGTAATAATACCTCCACGTGTCCCTTGACTTGGTGATCCTGTCTCCCCTCACCCGAAGGAAGCGCTCCGACTCCAGCTGCTTTACAACCTCCCAGAACTCCTCCTCGCTCAGGTTCTCATAGGGCTGGGCCCGGCGCACGATCTCGTATGCCTCCCTTATGTCTATCTCCCCCCAGTCCATGAGGATGCCGGCGATCTGGTGTGCAAGGACGTCATACGGCTTTTCCTCCTGCGCGATGGGCTCTAACTGCTTCCTCGTGGCGAGTTTTGCAATCACGGCTGCCTCCACGAAATCGTTTCCGTCCAGGGCAATGATGTATCCGATGGATGGGCGGTCCCACCTGTGCCCCGAACGCCCCACCCTCTGGATTAGCCGGGTCACCTGCCTCGGGGATCCGTACTGGACCACGGCGTCCACTTCCCCCACGTCTATGCCCAGCTCCATGGATGACGTCGCAATGAGGTGTTTTATCTCGCCCGACTTGAACGTTTTCTCAACGGAAAGGCGCACGTCCCTCGACAGGGATGAGTGATGCACGTCTGTCCTGTCGTGGAACGCCGAGAAATACAGGGACAACTGTTCCGCCATGTTCCTCGTGTTCACGAAGGTGATTACCTGCCTGTGCCGCTCCACGATTTCCTTCAGCTTCAGAACGCGTGCGTAGACGTCTGGGGAGAGCCCGAGCTTCTTCGCCTCCTCCCGCATCTTCCTGTCTGGCGTGGGGTATGTCACGGTTATGCGGTAATCTTTCTCCATGGAAACGTCCACGATCTCCACGCTTCGCCCTTTCCCGCCCAGGAAGTGTGCCACGAGATCGGGGGAACCCACGGTTGCCGAGAGCCCTATTCTCTGGAACTCGTGCCCCGTCTTCTCCCTGAGCCGCTCCAGGGCAATGGCCAGCTGGTATCCTCGCTTCTCCCCCACCAGCTCGTGTATCTCGTCGATTATGACGTATTTCACGTTCCTCAGGTGTGCTCCCATCTTCTCCGCGGGGAGCATGGCCTGCAGCGACTCGGGCGTCGTTATGAGTATGTGTGGCGGCTCGCGGGCCTGCTTGGATCGCCTGTACTGGGTTGTGTCCCCGTGCCGGACGTCCACGCGGAACCCCAGATGTTCTCCCCACCACCGTATGCGTTCCAGCATATCGCGGTTCAGGGCGCGGAGGGGAGTTATGTATAACAGCGTCACAGGTCTCGCTTCCGTGTTCAGCATCTCTGCAAGCACGGGAATGAGGGCTGCCTCCGTTTTCCCGGAGCCCGTCGGTGCGATGATCAGGACATTCTTGCTACTGCGTATGAGGGGGTATGCTCTCTTCTGCACCTCTGTGGGCTCCCTGAGGCCCCGCTTCTTCCAGAGTTCAAGGATCTTTTCCTCCCCGTTCACCATATATATTTCCCCCGGAAACCATTATCTATTGTGCCTCCCCCCACACTCGAGGAGAGGAGGGTCTTCTACAGATCCTTCGATGCACGGAATGCCTTCTCGTGGGCCCGAACCATATCTGCAACCCCTGTTTTTGCCATAAACCCCGGCTGGTACACGCGTATAGCAACTGACCGCATGCTCTCCCTCGTTCGGCAGGGATACAGGATGGTGTATCTCCGGAACGTGCGGAACCCCAAGGCCCTGCGTGCCAAGCTCCTGAAATACCTGCCGGAGGGCGTCTATTACTGGAGGAACGTTGTTTCCGACCCCGAATACTGCTATGGCTGCCCCCTGAAGTTCTTCAGGCGTAGGAACCTATGCGAACGCTGCCCCAACTATCTGGGCCAGGAGCTGATGTTCGACGTTGATCCGGAAAGGGTGACCGGGAAAAGGCGTGATGAGGTGGGCCCCGAGGAGTTCCCCGCCGTTAAAGATGCTGTGATCCGCCTTTATGATGCCCTGGCCGAGGAGTTCTCCCGTTTACGCATCGTCTTCTCTGGCAGGGGTTTCCACATCCACGTCCGCGATGAGGACACGTTCCTCTATACTATAGAGGAGCGGGTGGAACTTGCAAGACGCTACGCCTCATACGGTGTGGACGTTCCCGTGACCGCGGGCGGCGTTTCCCTGGCCCGTCTACCGTATACGCTGAACGGCATCTCCGGCCTTGTTGTGCTGCCCGTCAGTAGGAAGAAGTTGGAAGAATTTGACCCTTACCACTCTTCCTCGTCGTAGTCCTCGTCCTCTATGTCCTCATCTTCGTCCCAGTCCTCGTCCCACTCTTCCTCGTCCCAGTCCTCTTCTTCCCACTCTTCCTCGTCGATCTCCTCACCCTCGTAGTACTCTTCCTTCTCCTTCTCCTCCTCCACCATGGCGATCGCTATCAACGGCGGAGTAGAGTTTATAAATCTCGTGCTTGCGCATTTAAATACTTCCGGGGCGTATTTTCTCTGATGGCCGTCTTCAAGAGGGTTCTGGCGGACGCCTTTGATCTGGGCCTGCTCGCGGTGGTCATTCTCTTCCTCTACGGTATGTTCTACGCCTTCGGATCTGCTCTTGCGGAGGTCCAGTCGTCATACTTCTTCACGATCCTTGCATCGCCCGATCCCCTGCTCGCCATGCGGTCTGCATTCTACGATGCCCTCTCCGCCCTCTCAGACCCCCTTGTCCTCCTCTCCGTCCTCATCTACGGAGTCCTGATGACGTATCTGTCACTCGTGGTCATCGGCTGGATCGCCAAGAAACGCGTGGGCTACCCCGAGAACCCGTTCAAGAGGGCCGTTGACGTTCTGATCCCATTCATAATCCTTTCCATAATCGTTTTTGCACCGGTGTCCGTTTTCTTCACCCTCATGCTCTACTTCTCCTACAGCATATCTTTACTTACTGTCATGTTCGCCCTCTTCCTCATCTTCCTCCTCGTCTACACACCGGTGGTCGCGCCCTCCATGGCAGCCCTCGTCATCGATGCAGACACCGTTTCCAAGGCACTGCGTGACGGCGTCCTCGTTGGCAGGAGACGCTGGATCCGTATCATCCTCTACATGCTCGCCGTCTCCATCGTTACCACCCTTCTCCTCTACATCTTTGACTTCATTGCTCTCCGGGCTCCGTGGGCATCTGACTTCCTCCTGGTCCTCTACCAGGCGATCTCCTTTGTTCTGTCCCTCTCGGTGATCACGGAGGTCTACATAGCGGACGCCCACGGTGAGTGACATGGAATTTGTGAGGAAGGCACTCGAGACGGCTGCGGCTACACGTCAGAGGCGGCTCTTCGTCATATCCGGCGACTGGAAGAAGGGCATGAAGGTAGTGGGGCAGATCCTACGCGAGGCGAGGGACTTCGTCGGAAGGGATCTCCTCTACTTTGCGGAGTTCCCCAAGGAGTCGGACATCGGGGAACGTCGATTCAAGGAGTTTGCCCGTAACGTTCACGGCCTCGGGTACCTCGTCCAGAAGAAGCCATTCGCCATTGCTTCCTCCGTTCTGGGGCGCACATACGATGTTCTCGTTCTGGACGCGTACGAGAACTTCCCGCCCCGGGACATAGGCATCATCGTCGAGACGGTTCGCGGCCCCGGCGTTATTGTCCTACTCGTCCCTGAACTCCCGAAGTGGGCATCTTCCAAACTCTTCTTCCATGAACAGTACGTCGTTACCCCTCCATACTCCGTGAAGGACTGCAGGGACATCTTCCTCAACCGCGTTGTTAAGAAGCTCTTCGAGCACGACGGAATATACATCCTCTCCGACGAGGGGAAGCCCGTTAAACTCCCGAAGGAGAAGAAGGCAAAGAAGAGGAAAAGGAAGCTGAAGATACCCAAGGAGCACGAATTCCCCGATGAGATATATCAACTCGCCCTGACGCAGGATCAGATCGACGTTATCCATGCCCTTGAGAACGTCCCGAAGGCGAAGAAGCACGCCTACGTCATACTTGCAGACAGGGGAAGGGGGAAATCGGCGGCCATGGGTCTTGCCCTTGCCGGAATACTCTCTTCCAAGAAGTGGAAGGTCGTTGTGACCGCTCCCTCCTTCCAGAACGCCGAAGAGGTGTTCAGGTTCATCAGGACGGGTCTTGAGGCGCTTGGAAAGGAGTACAAGGAGAAGAAGCGGGAAATTAGCGTTAAGGAGGGTGGAGAAGTCGTTTTCCTTGAGCCGCTGGAGGCGGTGGAGAGGAAGGCGGATATACTGGTAGTGGACGAGGCGGCGGGCATATACGTGTCCATACTCCGCTCGTTCATGCAGCGTTACAAACGCATCGTTTTCGCTACTACAACCCACGGTTACGAGGGAACGGGCCGCCTCTTCCAGTACCGCTTTCTCCCGGCGTTGCAGGAGAAGTTCGAGGTGAAAACACTCCGCATGAGCGAGCCGATCCGCTACGGCGAGGGCGACCCCATCGAGCAATGGCTCTACGACGTTTTCCTCCTCGACGCCGAGCCGGCCGACCTGACGGAGGAAGATCTGAAGCAGGTGGCAGAGGGCCGTCTGGTATTTGAGAAACTGGACGTTGAGAAGCTCTTCCTCGAGGACGAGGAAACGCTCCGCCAGTTCATCGGCATATACGTTTACGCGCACTACAGAAACAACCCGCGCGACGTTGCAATACTTGCAGACGCCCCTAACCAGAACGCCTTCGCCGTTAGAACGGAGTCCGGAAAGATCGTCTGTTCCCTCCAGATAGCCGAAGAGGGCGGCCTTCCGAAGGCGGTCATTGACCTCCTCAAGGAGGGGGAGATCGTCCAGGGCAACATAATCCCCGACCTCATGCTGAAGTATTACGGATACGACAACTTCGCCCGTGCCAAGGGCCTCCGCGTGGTGAGGATCGCCACGCACCCCGAACTCCAGGGGAAGGGCATCGGGTCGTTTGCCCTGAAGAACCTCATTGATTACGCCAGAGATAATGACTATGCGTGGGTGGGGGCTGTTTTCGGCTCCTCTGACATGCTCCTCCGCTTCTGGATGAAGAACGGGTTTATCCCTGTGCACGTCTCGCCGAAACGCAACCCCGAGTCGGGAGAGTACTCCACGGCGGTTCTCTACCCGCTGCGTCCGGCCATCAAGGACATAGTGAACGTTTCAAACTTCGGCATGAAGTTGCGCCTCGCATACGAGCTGGACAACTTCTACAGGAACATGGAGGCGCGGGTTGCCCTTCTCCTCTTCTCTTCCGGCGAGAAGAGGGACGTCCCGCTCGACCTGACGACCCCCGAGAAGAGGAAGTTAAAGCGAATGGTGGAGGGTGGCCTGCACTATGACGCCCTCTCCGAGGTCATATACCGGATGACCATCAACTACTTCATCGGCAAGATGGAGCCCCCTATGGAGGAGAAGGACCGTTTATACCTCATTGAGAAGGTGCTGAAGAAGAGGACGTGGAAGGGCGTCGGCGACGTCTTTGGCAAGGATCCCATGAAGGTGGCGCGCCGTCTCGACAGGATCCTCTACGGGCTGGCGAGATGGTACCTGGGTGAAGTATCGTGATGCTCCATTTCCGCCCCGAGTATGAGAGGGACGTCCTCTCGGGGAAAAAGAGGATCACCATCCGATACGGAAGATCTTACGACGTTCGTCCAGGAAACATCGTCTTTCTGGCCGTCCGGGGAAAGCCCATCGCCCGCGCCAAGATCACGCACGTCTACGTCAAGAAGCTCAGGGAACTATCGGAGCACGAGATAAAAATGGAGGGCTTCAAGTCGCTCAACGCACTCATAAAGCACCTGCGCCGCATATACCCCGATATTACCCCCGATTCTCCCGTTACAGTCATTCGCTGGAAGCTCCTCCGTTGATCAGCGGAAAGACGTAACAACCACTAATTTATAAATCCCCTTCCCTTTTTCTTCATGGGCCTGTTTGAGGAACCCCGTGCCACAATCCTCCTCCGCCCGGAAGTCCTCGATACGGACTACATTCCAGATGTTCTCCCCCACCGTGAGGCACAGATGAAGGAAATCGCCTCTGCAATATCCTACGCGCTTGATACTGGGCACTCCTCGAATATATTCGTTGTCGGCCCGCCGGGAACGGGGAAAACGGCATCCGTCCGCTATATCCTCCGGGAACTCTCTTCTTACTCCCCCCTGACGTTCCAGACATACATAAACTGCTGGGTCTACCGCACAAGGTATTCCATCATCTCTTTCCTTGCCAAGGAGCTCCGCATACCCGTCCCCCGGAGGGGTGTGGCACCGGACGAGGCGTATGACCGCATATTCGCCCGGCTCAACGACTCCCGTGGTGCCGTGATTGTTCTGGACGAGGTGGACCGGCTCTCCAGGGAGTCCACCGACGTTCTCTACGATTTCTCCCGCCTCCACGAGTTTCTTGAAGTCCCCACGGTCATCATCACCATTGCCAACTCCGAGTCCTTCGTCTACCGCCTGGACCCGCGCATATACTCGACGCTCTTCTCAAGAAAGGTGGAGTTCTCGCCGTACACTGTTCCCCAGCTCAAGGACATCCTGCGCGAGAGGGCAAAAATCGCTCTGGCGGAGGGGACGTATGACGAGAACGTAATCGGCCTCTGTGCAGCCATCGGCTGGAAGCGGGGCGGCGACGCCAGGGCAGCAATCTCCTGCCTCTACGAGGCGGCTGTCCTTGCGGAGCGGGAAGGTGCCGATAGAATAACCCCTGAGCACGTGCGCCGCGTTGAGGGGCTCATAAAGTCGTCGCGCCACGAGTCGGTGGACCCCAAGTTCATCCCCATCGTGGAGATCCTCCGCGAGAGGGGAGAGCTCACCGTGAAGGAGCTGTATGAGGAGTACGTTCGCAGGGCGGATAAGATAACGCTCCGTGCGTTCCGAAACTACATAAAGGAGCTGGAATCCTTGGGTGTTGTGGAGACCCGCCGCCTCAACGTCCGTGGTTACGTCAGGGCGGTGCGGCTGAGGGAATGACCATGTATATCGGCACTTTTGCTACTCCTTCGAGGACTACGCCCCTGTATACCGCCACATCAACGTCTCCCATTCTCCCGTCAGGGGGTGATGATCCTATACGTCTCGACGGTGACTGAAACGCCGTTAATGCTGTCCGCCCGTTTTGACAGGAAGTAGTATACGTAGCCGGCTTCTCTTATCTTGTTCAGCCACTCCTCCTTTTTCGGATATATCGGGACGGCGTGGTAATCCCTATACCACGCTGTGTAAACGGGCGTCACGTTCAGGTCCGACAGTGCCCTTGCCAGCGTCCCGTTGTCATACGCCAGGTAGTCGGGGTAAATATATACTGGCATTTTCCCTGCGAGTTCTTCTACTTCTTTACGTATCTGGGCTGCCTCTTCCTCCGTTGGATATGGTTTATGCGTTTTCACGTTCAGATCCGTGTAGAAGCGGACCAGTGCCGAGGAATCCATTGCAAGGATCAGCCCGTTCCTTTCCAAGATGCCCCTCGCCCCGGAGGGATAGCTTCCTGGCAGGTTCGTGGCGGCCCTGAACTCGAGCGTTGGCATAATGTCGAACATGGCGATGAAGGCAACGAGCAGCGATACGTAGATCCCGTATCGCATCCACCTCTCGCCCTGTCTCGCGGCGGGCAGGAGGAGCAGCGGCACGACCCACGCGGCACTCCTGTATCTGGTGACGCTCACACCCGCCAGATACAGTATCAACAACACTGCGAGGAGCAGTGGAACGGTGTTATCCCATCGCTTGGATCTTATGGCCAGTACGAGTGCCACTATTCCCACCAGAATCGCTGCCGCTCCCGTACCCTTTATGAGTTCGCTCAGCACGAATGGGTAACCACTCCAGAAGCCCATGAACTTTCCCATGCCCACGGAACGGCTGCTGAGGACGAATTCCAGCATTGGGAGCCACAGGGGCAACGTTATTATCGTTGTCCCTGCCGCCACTGCCGCTGCCTTCCGGTTCTTTGTGAAGATGTATACAATGGCAAGGTAAACAAGTGCAAAGGACATCTCCTTGGATGCCAGTGCCAGACCGAACAGAACCCCCGCCACGACCGCCGGTGCCATTCCTGCGGGCGCCATCGCTGCCCCGAGGAGTATCTCTCCTATCGCGAGCAAGTCCTCCTTCCCTATGGTTCCTGTGATCAGTACAGCGGGAGATAACGCTCCGATCAGCGTAAGCATAGCTGCGAATGTTCTGTCTTTGCTCTCCCTTACGAGCAGCAGGTAGAGTCCAACCAGAAACGCGATTATTCCTGCAGCGGCCCCAGCCATGTGCAACCAGACCCTGTCCCTCGTTATGAAGTATGGTAGTGCCCCGAGGACCGCCTCCACAACAGCTGTGCCCCATCTCCAGCCCGGCTGTATCTTTCCGTGGAGTATTTCTTCAGCCCTTAGCGCAATGCCCGCCGAATCCGTGTGGTATGGGGCCCACGTGTTGAACAAGAACATGGGCAGGGCGGCGAGAAAAAGTATTCCTATCCACCCATATCTTTTTGCTTTGTTGAGATCCATCACCAATATATACCCCCTGCTCCTTTTCAAAACATGGACAACAAGGAGGTCGCCCTCGAGCTGTTGAAGATATTCCTGGAGACGCACAGGGTGCGTGTGGAGCTGGACGAGCTGATCGATGCCTACCTCTACATTCTGGACATTCTGGAGCACGGACACCAAGAGCAGGAGCCACCCGGCGGCTCGTCCGCACCGCAGAATCCGCCACAGGGCGGGAGCGACGATTCACTCTTTGACTTCAAGCAGCCCCTGAGCGTCTCTGACAAGGAGGGGTGATCATACCTCCTCAATCGGATAAACGACGATGCCCCTCTCCCTCGTTATCTCTAAGGGGTGGACGAACTCCGAGTGCTTCGTCCCACGCATCTTTCTTACCTGCAGCGTTCTCGTAGCCCTTCCGCCCAGAGCCCCGTATCGGAGGACTATAAGGCCGTCTGCCACGTATTCTTCCACCCCATACTTGGAGTAGACCCCTGCGTTCTCCGGGATCTCAGTGGTGACGATGGACGTGACCCCCGTCTTTGCCAGCACGTATGACATCTTCAGGATCGCCTTCCTTACCTCTGCCTCCGTGTCGTATTTGAACCCCAGAGCAGGGAGGGAGTCAACGACGAGGCGCTTCACCCCCATCTCCTTCACTGCCTTTATGATTTCCACCAGGAGTTTGTCGAGGTTGAACCCTGTCTCAGGCAGTGCGTACTCCTCCTCCGACGGGATACCGACCTTTGTTACCGTCCCGTCGATGATCCGGATCATCCCCTTGTCCTCGAGTGCCTTGAAGTCCCAGCCGAACTGGAGCATGTCCTCTCGGATAGTTGACGGGCGCTCGTCGAGCGTGACAAATATTCCCGGCTCCCCGTAGTCCACGGCCCCCCTGTATATATACTGTGCGGAGAATATGGTCTTCCCCGTACCTGTGCTTCCGGATACGAGGACCATGCGCCTTCTTGGTATGCCTCCCTCTATGAGCTCGTCCAGACCGTCAATTCCAGTGGGTGCCCTGTCCATGCTCTAATGATGGAAGAGGTCATTTATATGCCCTTTCCCTCAGCATTTATCGTGGCCCTCCGACGTATGCATGCAAGGGATGTGACGATTTCCGAGATTCAGGGGGAGGGCGAACGCGTTTCGGTTCTGTGCACCGTTGTTGATTTCGATACGAACAAGATGGAGGGCAAGATCGATGACGGGACTGGCATTGCCCTTGTAATCCTTGAGGACATCCTCTTTGCGGAGAAACTCAAGCCGGGGGCCCTTGTGCGCGTTCTCGGCAGGGCTTATAAATCGGAGGATGGACTATTAATTAGGGCGGAAGTCGTTCAGGATATGGACGGCGTGGATCCTGCCCTTTACGCTCAAATACGCGATCTGGAAAGGAGGGTTTACAATGAAGGTGGTGTTTGATAGTGCGGACGTTATGAAGAAGAGCGTCAAGGCGCTCTCTGCCTTGATAGACGAGGGAGAGTTCATATTTGACGAGGAGGGCATGAAGCTCCGCGCCACGGATCCTTCGAAGATAGCGATGGTTGACTTCTCCCTTCCGAAGCACGCCTTCCGCGAATACGACGTTCCCGGGCCTGTGAAGATCGGGCTGAACCTCTCCGACCTCGAGGACGTCTTCAAGAAGGCGAAGGCCTCGGAGTCCGTTGAGATGTCGCTTTCAGAGGACGGTTCTCGACTCGTGATCGAACTCGTGGGGCGTGCACGCAGGCGTTTCGTCCTCTCCGTCCTTGACCTCGGCGGCATGGAGCTCCCGCTGCCAAAGATTACGTTTACCGCGACGGCCAAGGTCATTGCGGACGTCTTTGCCTCTGCCCTTGACGACGCGTCCAACTTCTCCACGCACGTGACCATTGACGTGACGCCCGAGGAGTTCGTGATGCGCGCCTCCGGCAGCAAGGGCGAATACGTTCTTGAGCTCAAGAAGGACGTGCACGACGCGCTCCTCGACCTGAACGTTACGGAGCGTGCCAAAGCGTCCTATCCGCTGGACTATCTGGAGGACATGGTCTCGCAGGCAAACAAGAGCGCCGCGATTACCATATCCCTTTCGACGGATGCACCGCTGAAGCTGGCCTACGCGATAGGAGATGCGAACTTCATATACTTCCTGGCGCCCAGAATAGAGACGGGTTGATACCATGGAGCTACTGCGTGTCTCCCTCGAGGATCCGCGTCCCTGGAAGCAGGCGGTGGACGCCCTCTACTCCTTTCTCCCCGAGGGCGTATTCTACTTTAACAGCGACGGTGTCCGCTTGCGAGCCATAGACCCGTCACAGGTCGTTATGGTGGACTTCTTCGCCCCCAGATCTGTCTTCAGGGAGTATAACCTCGTGGAGTCGCCCATACGCGTTCCCATAGACCTTTCAGAGTATACGAAGATACTCTCGCGCGCATCTTCCGAGGACCGGCTCGTGATGGCGCTGGAGGACGTGAATCTCTACGTTCTTCTGGAGCTGCCCAACGGGACGCTCCGCCGCGAGTTTTACATACCGCTTATGGACGTTCCGGACAGGGAGGCGGAGATAGCACCGGTGGAGGGCGTTGTGACTGTCAGAGTTCTGGGCAGGATCATAAAGGACGCCCTGAAGGACGCCGGGATCTTCTCGTCCTCAGCGGTTCTGGTTGCCCGGGACGACGTGTTCATGGTGGAGGCGAAGGGCCAGACGGGGGTCACGAGGACCGTTGCAAGGGAGGGAGACGGCGTTTCCATAGAGGGCGGTCCGGAGGCGGTCTCCAGGTATTCCCTGTCGTTCCTTCAGAACATAGTGCGTGCTGCGGACCCCGACGGGTTCGTAACCATGGTCTTTGGCAACGACACGCCCCTGAAAATCTCCTACGAGATAGGGGGCATACGGCTGACCTTCTTCCTGGCTCAAATGATACTCTGAACTCTCTTTCTTTTCCGGTTCGAAACCCGAACCGTGTATCCTTACATTTACCACCGTCCATATGTTATCATGGTGTCGTTCTACGCCCTCTACCCCTTTCTCCCCTCTGCCTCGAAGCGTGCTGAGCGTCTCGGGATCACCATGGAGGGCGTGGGGGATTTAGAAATTACGGCTGCTTCTGACCGTTTCCGCGAGATCCTTTCCAGGCGTTTTGACCTGCCCGTTCTGGACGAGAGGACGGAGATACTGCATTTCATCCTCTTCCGCATATTCGCGTCGATCCTGGGGAGCGAGTATTACTACGATCTGCTCGGCCGCTTCTATGCTGAGCGTGTGCGGCAGCACGATCCCTCCGAACTCTTCGCCGAGCTCGGTATAGACCCCTCCGCCATTCCCCTGCCCGTTTACATGAGTTACAGGCACATATATCCTGAAACGCTCCTATACCACGTGGACCTGAGGGGCGGTATCGTGCATCTGGACGATGTTACCGCACGCCTCTTCGCCGGAGATGTGGCGTACACCCTTGCCAGGAAGGGACTCCCCCTTGACGTTTCGGGCGTGCCGAAGCACTTTGCTGACTATGCGAGGCGAGCGGTTCCCATAAAGAGGTCAAAACCCGTCAGTTCAAAAGGATACTCCTTCATAGAGTCGATCATGGGTGCTTCCGGTCTGCCCGACGGGAGGAAGCGTATCATCTTCTTCTGGCTTGCCCCATACCTCGTTAACGTGAAGGGTATGGCGCCAGAGGACGCGCTCCCCGTCCTTGAAGAGTGGCTTTCCCGGCAGAGCGGAGGCAAGATAACGAAATCGTGGCTTAAGGACGAGCTGATCCTCGCCAAGAGGAAGGGTATCCGCCCCTGGGGGTTGAAGAAGGTGGAATCCACGGATCCAGCCCTTGTCAAGATGCTCCGTGATCTGGGGGTGCTCCAGTGAGCGATATGATAGCAAGGGTGCTGAAGGACGCGTTCCGCAGGTATTACCGGTCTCACGACGTGCCGCCACCCCCCGACCTTGAGAAGAGGGAGTTCGGTGTGGGCGACTACGGGAGGAAGATCGTCCGGCGGCACATATCCTTCGTCTCACCCCGGGAGTTCCGCCGCTACCTCCGGGAAGAGGCACCCCTCTACATTTCCTACTCAGTGGGCTACTTTGAGCGGCCTGAAGCGACCCCCATGGAGGCGAAGGGGCTCCTGGGAGCGGATCTCATATTCGAGTTCGACGCCGATGAACTGGGACTGTTCGCGCCCAACGATCTGTGGGTCTGCCCGTCCTGCGGGGCAAGGGGCCTTGTCAAAGACCTGAAGGGGTTCAGGGTTGGGTTCTGTCCGAGGTGCGGGGAGCCCACGAAGGTTGTTACGTTTCCTGACGCCGAGCGAGAGGAAAAACTGAAGGAAGAGGTCGAGACCCTCATTAAGGACTTTCTTGTGGACGATTTTGGCATATCAAAGAAGGAGATCTCCATAAACTTCTCCGGAAACAGGGGATACCACATACATGTCCGCTCTCCTGCCCTCCGGGAACTGGACAAGGAGGCGCGCATAGAGATCGTGGAATACGTCACAGGGCAGAAGATCGACGTTCGCTACTTCTTCGACGTGCCAAGAATGCCCATTGTCGGCCCCAGACCCACGGACGGCGGCTGGAAGGGGAGGATAGCGAGGGGCGTCATCTCAATCCTCTCCTCTGCCCGGGACGTGTCAGATCTCGTCAGGAGAGGCGTTAGCCCCTCCACTGCCCGCAGGATCATGCGCGACAGGGAAAGGATCGTGGAACTCATAAGGCAGGGCATCTGGCCCTTCATAGACACGAGGAAGGCGGACGCCTTCGAGTCCGTTGCATCCCTTGTCCGGTCCCTTTCCCCCTTCATGGGGAAGGAGATCGACACCAACACGTCCGTCGACATTCACCGCCTGATCCGCGTCCCTGACTCCATACACGGGAGCACAGGCCTGCTTGCCAAGAGCGTGGATAACTTAAATGCCTTTGACCCCTACAGGGACGCCGTGGCTCTCCCGGAGCGGCCCTACCTGAACCTCCACGTGGACTTCGCACCGGAGTTCGAGTTCGCCGGCGAGACGTGGGGACCGTTCGAGGATATAAATGTGGAGCTACCACTTCATG
The DNA here is from genome assembly GCA_030445695.1 of Candidatus Iainarchaeum sp. GTDB lineage: Archaea > Iainarchaeota > Iainarchaeia > JAADDC01 > JAADDC01 > SZUA-1452. The sequence goes on along the minus strand of JASUTF010000003.1, from coordinate 1,263 downwards.
TTAGTATATTCCTGTTGAGCAAGGGGGTTGCAAGTTGGAGATTAACTACTCGCGGTTGAGGAACCTTTACCGGCTGGAGAAGCAGTCCCGCACGCGCCTCACACCCCTCGAGCCGGACTTCTACCGATTGCTGAGGGAGTATATAGAGGGGGAGAAGAAGGAAGTGGACCTTGCCTGGCAGGAGCAGGACATCCAGCGTCTTGTCCTCTTCGCGAACCTCGTGAAGCTCGTGAACGACATCATCGCGATCCGCCAGCGCAAGATCGTTTCACTGGCCCTTGCCAGCATGTTCGACGAGGCGTGGGAGCCGGAGAACCTCGTGGGCTGGGAGAAGGACCTTTACAGGGACGTTGTGGAGACGGTGAGGAAGTACCGCGACAGCGCACTTGTGTTCGTGGGGCTCAAGGAGGAGGAAGGGAAGAAGGAGGAAGAGGAGAAGCGTTTAAAGACCGTTCGTGTTAAGATCTTAAAGGCAATTCCCGAGTTCATAGGGACCGACTACAAGACCTACGGCCCCTACGCTGCCGGCGAGATCGCTGAGCTGCCGCAGGAGATTGCCGATATCCTGCTGGTGAGGAACCTTGCAGAGGTGGTAGGAGATGAAGACAATACCCATGCCTAGATCCCGTTTCCTCGTGGTCAAGTGCCCGAAGTGCGGAAACGAGCAGATCGTCTTTAACAAGGCCGCTACCCGCGTCAAGTGCCTGACCTGTGGTGAGACGCTCGCGATCCCCACGGGTGGCAAGGCAAAGATACTCGGTAAAGTGGTGGAGACGTTAACATGAGCGCGGAAGGTCCAAACGCCGGGGACTACGTCATCGTGGTCGTGAAGGACATCGTGCCCTACGGGGCATTCGTTGAGCTTGTAGAGTACCCCGGATACAGGGGTTTTATCCATATCTCCGAGATCTCAACGTCCTGGGTCAAGAACATACGGCACCACATCAAAGAGGGACAGATGCGTGTCGCCAAGGTTCTGAACGTCTCCCATCACAAGAAGATGTGCGACCTTTCCCTCAAGCGCGTCTCGGGGGCCATCGAAAGGAGGAAGCTCGATGAACTCCGCAGGAAGAAGCGCGGCCAGGGCCTCCTCCGTGCTGCCGCCAAGATGGCCGCCCGCCCGGAGAGCGAGATCCCCGAGATAGAGAAGAAGCTATCGGAGGTCTTTGAGGACGCCCTCGCCGCCTTCGAGGAGATCGTGTTCACTGGCCCCCACGTCCTGGACAACGTGGACATCCCCGCCGACTGGAAGGCAGCCATCAT
>JASUTF010000002.1 GCA_030445695.1 Candidatus Iainarchaeum sp. | reverse complement strand
GTGAGCGCGAGCTTGATAAGGTATACGAACACCGCTGCAGCCAGATATGCATCTCTGGGGTTCCCCTCAGTCACGTAGAAGCCGAGAACCGTTGCGGTGGTTATTAATGCAATGATGCCTGCAGCAACCACGACCATCCAGTCAATGTAGCTCTCATAGAAGTCCCTCGCTGCCGTTACAATCTCTTCGCCGACTTCTGGCAGGTAGAGGAAGACCCCCACCACTATGAGTATCGTCAGAACGCCGAGAATCGCCACAACTTCTGGTTCCACACTATATTCTTGTTTCTCGTGTTTTTAACGAAGATGGTAGTGGGGTGGCGTAGTACTCCGGCCTGACAGACCACCCGTGTTTCGGCGACTGATACTCGCGTATTCTGGCCAGCTTGAGCCGGTATCTGATAAGTCCTGCCTTCGCGGGCTGCTCGAACGCCTTCTCGATCTTCATTTCCAGAATACCATTCTTCAGGCGATAGTTGCCCTCTGCGATGATCCTGTCCCCCTCCTCTGGGTCGATTTCCATGGCCTCGATCGGCCAGACGCCATAGGACCGGAGCAGCGTTCTCTCTCCTCGTAAGAACTTGTCGTTCCACGCATACAGCGATACGAGTTTACCCTTATCCATAACGAGCTTTATGTGGTATCCCCTTTCACCCCCGTGCGTTATTATCCTCAGGAATCCATCTGAATCGAGTCGTTCTAGGTCTATGAGCATCTCCTCCAGTGTCTGGTCGGAGGGGCCCGGGTTTTTCGGGGTATAGGGTATGACCGGCCAGTTCAACGCGCCAGCCTCCCTTCCAGCATTTTTGCCAGGTCTCCGCCGTTGAGCCACCACTCCTTTACTATCTCTCGCATTCTATCCTCCAGTTTGCACAGATCCTCCCACGAAGGCTGATAGTACCCCTCGAACATGCTCTCCTGAACGCCTGCCCGCCACAGAACAAGGTTCGTTATCGTGTTTGTGAATGCCTCCTCCGCGTTCTGCCCTGTTTTTGCCTTTATCTTCGCGAGTATGTTCGACAGCCCGCTCTTTTTGTTGAGCACGTGGATTATCTCGTGGGGCAGCACTCTCGTTCCAGCTGCCCTGCCCGAATTCTTGTCCATACCTACCATTATCACGATCTCCCCGGCAGGTGTTGTTGTCCCCTCTGCCCCGCGGCCCAGTTTCACTGCGGTGTACACGCTCAACTCCCCGAACGACGCGTGGGGCCCGTAGACCTTGGATGTTACTTCATCGAAGGCACGGGTGATCCTGATCCAACCCCTTCGGATGTCTTCCTCTGCGGATCTGGCGATCATTTCCACGTAATCCGGCACGTGTATGCCCTCGATTTCCTCGATGATCTCCTGCTCCTCCGTGTTCAGGGGCTGTCCCCGGATCCTCTTCTGCACCGCTTGATAGATCCACTCTTCCCCCTTACTCCACCAAGCCCAGGAGAAGCGGGGGAACGCGATGTTCATGATCTTTCGCATCTGCTCGTACTCCAGGCGGTCGAACGCCGTGAGAGGTCCGTAGGCGTTCCAGATCATCACGAACCTCTGTATAAGCGGATGGTAACCCTTCCAGACAATTCTCACAGCCATGTATGGAACGGAAAGGACGTCTATTTATTTGCTGATGCTGCTCTGAACGGTCCAAGCATCCTTTCAAGCTTCTACGGTCCATGGAGTACGTGAACGGACAGAAAAAGAGATTGGCTACTGGAGCTGGTGCGTCGCTACCAGGTCCTTCCTGAACGGCTCCAACTCTTCTGGAATTTCAATGCCGGAGATGGGCTCGTAGAACTTGATGCCCTTCTTCTTCTTGGTGTTCCAGACCGTGCTGTTAAACTCGACTATCTTCTCCGTCAGCTCGGAATAGTCTTTGATGCCCTCGATACGCTCGGGGAACTGCTGTGCGTGTATGCTCTCCTCGCTGTAGAGCTCCCTCCAGATCTTGTCCGTGATTGCCGGTATAATTGGTGCGAAGAGTAGCAGCAGTTGTCTTAATACCTCGTAGAGCGTCCACCTCGCTGCCTTGCTCTCCTCCTCGCTGAAGCCCTCTTCGCCACGTGCTCTCCTCTTGACTAATTCGATGTAGTGGTCCGCGAAGACGTTCCACGTGAACTTCCTGAGCTCAAGGGCTGCGTTGTGGAAGTCAAACTCCTTGTAGTAATTGATGACTTTGTCGCGCACCTTGTTCAGTTCGGAAAGTATCCACTCGTCCGTTGGTGTGAGTTCCGGCCTCTCGTCAACTGGTTCAAACATGGAGATGAATCTTGCTATGTTCCAGAGCTTTGTCAGGAACTTTCCTGCGCCCTGGATCTTCTGCTCGGATATGCGGTAGTTCTCTCCAATGCTCGTCTCAAGGGCAATGTACATCCTCAGTGCGTCCGTTCCGTACTTGTTTATGATGTCGAAGGGGTCAATCACGTTGCCCAGGGACTTGCTCATCTTCCTGCCCTGCTCGTCAAGGCCCATGCCGTTGATGAATACTTTTTCGAAAGCCCTCTTGCCCGTTAGCTGGTGCACGCGGAGTAACGAGTAGTACAGCCACGTTCTGATAATCTCGTAGCCCTGCGGACGGAGTTTCGTGCCGTTCTCAAAGGTCTTCTTGAAGAACTCCTCGTCGCGCATCCACTTTGTGATAAAGAGCACAGAGATGGACGAGTCCATCCACGTGTCAAGCGTTCTCCATTCTCCCTCCACGTCCTCCGGGTTCCATCCCTCCGGCAGTTCTGGCGGCAGTTCCTTCCAGGGTTTTCTGTACTTCCCGTCCGCGTAGACGAATCTCTCGCCTGTCTTCTTGTTATACCAGATGGGCAGTTCCGTTCCGTAGTAACGCCTGCGGGAGATGGGCCAATCTACGGTTACGGAGTTGATCCAGTTGAGCAGGTGCTGTTTATACTTTTCCGGATACCACTCCATTTCTTCCGCGTACTTGCGGAGCGTGTCCAGGAACTCCGTTTGTTTTAGATAATACTCCTTCATGGGGATGATCTCAATCTCGTGCTTGCAGCGCTCGTGCACGGGCACCTTGTGTTTTATGGGCTTCTTGTCCACGAGCAGACCTTCCTTCTCCAGATCTTCGACGATGGCCTTTCTCGCTTCCTTCACGGTCATGCCCGCGTACTTGCCCGCTGCTTCAGTGAGCTTTCCTTCGGTGTCCACCACTCTGACCGGTTCCAACTTCAGTTCTCTGAAGAGCCGGACGTCCGTCACGTCACCGAAGGAACAGATATGGACAGCACCAGTACCGAACTCTGGGTCTGCCTCCTTGTGCGGGATTATGGGCGCCTCTCTTCCGATGAGCGGGGCGATGGCCGTCTTTCCGTGCAGGTGCTTGTACCTGTCGTCGTCAGGGTGGACGATGATGGCTTTGCAGCCGAAGAGGAGCTCGGGACGTGTAGTTGCAACGATTAGATCTTCTCCCGTCTCCTTGACCTTGTACTTGAGGTAGTAGAGCGTGCCATCCTTCTCTTTATACTCGATCTCCGCGTCTGCTATGGTTGTCTTGCAGTGCGGGCACCAGTTATTCGGGCGCTCCGCCTCGTAGATTAGCCCATTGTCCCAGAGAATCTTGAACGTAAGTTGCGTGAGCCCCCTATACTCCGGCCAGTCCGTCTGGTAGTAGTTCTCCTCGTAGTCGCCGGAAAGTTCCAAACGCTTCATAATTTGCCTCATTTTCTCAGTCCACTGGTCTAAATAGTTCTTGCAGAGGCGCTCGAACTCCGTTCTGTCGTGCTCCCACATGTTTATGTTCTCGTACTTCTCCACGTACATCTCGATGGGAATTCCGTTCCTGTCCATACCTATGGGGTATAACACGTTGTAACTGAGCATTCTGTGGATCCTGGCGATTATATCCTGCATGGAATACGAAACCGCAGCTCCGATATGCCAGACAGGAGCAGGATAAGGCGGCGGTGTGTCAATAACGAACACGGGCCTGTCAGAATTCGGATCGAACTTCCACCAATCCTCGCTTTCCCACTTCTTAATCATCTCTTCCTCAAAATCGATCTTCCAGCGCTTCTCCTTAATCCTTGGTTCCGCGGACCCGTCCATCACCTTTCACCTTCCTCACCTCCATATAATCCTGCGTTTTTGTTTTAAATAAGCCTGACGTTTTTATCCCGTGGACCGCGAATTCATCATCGTTGCTGGTGCCACGCTTCTTATGCTTTTGGTGGCCGCTGCCGTTGCAGTTCTCTACATTCCCAAGTTCCAGATTTTCGGCGACCGCGTTTCTTTCTACGAAGCCAACGTGAATTACGACGGTAACGGAGTTTTCACCGTTTCAGAGCGCTTTGTTTTTAAGCTGGACAAAACAAGGCATCTGATTTACAGGGACTGGGACGTTTCTGCTTATCTTTCCATCCCGAATCACCCCGGAGTTCACGTTCTTGATGTTAGATGTCCGCCAGGAACCTTACCTTATATCAACCAGCCATCAGGGATTTACGTGTTCTACAAGGGGGCGTGGGTTCCTGAGTATGAGGTCAGATACGACATTCCCACGCTTCCATATGCGTATATGGAAATGGCAAAGATGGGGGAGGTTGGGTGCGCATCCGAGACGGGTACACTCCCAGCCGGAACGTACGAAATGCGCGTTCGTTTTTCCATCTATCCTCCTGTGCAGTGCGACGGCCAATACTGCCACGCGAACATATCTCTTGCCGGGAACAATCACTTTCCCTACTCTAATGTCCGTGTGGCATTTTCTGGAGTTGGTGTGAAGGATTATGTCATTCGCCCCCCCAAGTGGATGATTGCTTTGTTTGGTCTGAATGGCAATCAAAGATTAGAGATAGAGGCACTTCTTGCCCCAGTGGCCGATTACCCCTTTATTCAGAAGACGCATGGTGTTAAGAGCCGCTACGAGCTGGCAAAACTTTCGCCAGACATATATGATGCATATCGGTTTATCTCATTGGTGCTTCTATTTTTGATCCCCCTTTTGATTTTTGCATATTGGTTTCTGTATGGGCGTGAGAAGGAGTATCCGGACGTCCCTGATTTTCTCACGAACGTGCCTAACCCAGAGAGAAAGCCATGGGTCGTTAACGCGGTTTTTAATGGCAAGGCAGGAGAGTTTGACAAAGGGGCGTTCATTTCTACGATCATGGATCTCGAACGTCGTGGAATTCTCCGTTTCGAAAAGCGGGGAGATGAAACAGTTATAGTTTTGCCCAAATCTTTGACATCCGCCGTAGATGATTATGAATACACCGTACTCGCTTTCTTACGGCGTTATTCTGTAGATGGTATCTTTTCACCCAAGGCGTTCAAGAAAGTCGTTGAAGATGCAGATCGGCTGGAATTTTTGAACATCTACGGATTATGGAAGGAGCTCACAAACGGTTCGATTCTGGCAAAAGACGCCGCGAAGCAGTTTGTCCGCTATCCTTCGAAAATCATTCGCAACGGTCTCGCGGGTCTAGCAATTCTGTACTTTGTCATTTCTTATATTTCTGGAGATGCTTTCTCCTTTGGCGTTGCCTTTGCCATGCTTGCAAACGTAGCCATTCTGTCTGGTATGTCCCCTGACGTTCTCGGCCGCTGGAAGGACGGCTACGGAAGAGAATACTCACGGTGGCAGGCGTTCAAGCGTTTCCTCTCCGACCTGACTCGCATAAAGGAATACTCCGAACAGTTCCGCTCCATGTGGCAGGACTGGCTGATCTACGGAGCGGCACTGGGCGTCGCGGACAAGGTGCTCAAGGCGATAAAGGAGCTCAACGTGCCCGATGTATCTGAGTACTCTGATGTGTATATGGGTATGTATCTTGGCTTGAATTCTGTACAGTTTGCGATAAGCGCGAAATCCGTTGCAATTTCCGCCGCTTCTGGAGCCGGTGGATTTGGTGGCGGAGGCGGCTTTGGCGGGGGCGGCGGAGGAGCACGGTAATTACTCCACTGTCTCTGCGGGTATTCCATGCCCCTGCATCTTTTTGAACTCAGAGTATTCTTTCAGAAAACTGATCCAGCTCGCCATTACAAATATACCGAAGATCGCCATGATCGGGGCCAAATAAATTGAGTATAGTCTGTTCCAGGATACAATTATTCTAATCACCATCGGGAATGATGCCAAAACGCCTGCTGCAGGATTTCTCCTGAATCCCCTGCGGTCGAACCACTCCCAGTATTCGTAAAACCTTTGCTGTATTTTCCGGCCCTCCGGCACAGCCATCACGACGTAAAAGATTGCAACTGCCATGACGGTGCCTGCTATTATCGGGTCGTGATAGACGGGCGTGACTTCTGCTTCAGTGAATACAGGCCCCTCGAAGAACTTTGAAACGGCTGCAAGAACGATTGCAAAGTATGCTGTGAGCGACATTTCAAGCCATGGTGCCTTGTGTGTAGCTTTTTTCCCTGTCACGGTCTTTATGGTAACCCCTGCTATTCTGACATACAGTATGGAAGTTACGAGTAGCATTGCGCCCGTTATCATGGCAAAAAACGTGATGAAATCAGCTCCCAGCGTGTATATCATTGTGACGGCGATGGTGATTGCTATCGCCCAGTCCATTACGTGCTGCGCATCTTTGCCGAGCATTGAGCGAATTAAGGACAGAAAGACTGCCAACCCCGCGTATTTTGCCCAATTTTTCAGCAGTTCGCCGTTCATCTGGCTGTTTAACGCCACGATTCTGTCCACGAGGCCAACCCCTCCATAGTATAGGGCGGCAACGAATAGGGCGAAGAACACGATTCTGATGGCGATGAGGAGCCAGTCTGTACCAGAGTTGTGCATGATATACTTTTCTCACGTGTTGATTAAAAACACCGAACGCGATATTTTACACGGTGGTTGTATGGTTTGGGTTTGGATTATTGCCACGCTGGTCGTTCTGTTCGTTCTCTGGCTTATAGGTGCGTACAACCGTTTCGTGCAGCTGGACAACGCCATTGAGAACACGTTCCACCAGATTCGCGTCGCCATGAAGAAGCGGTTTGACATGATTAACCAGCTCGTTGAAGCGGCATCCAGCTACGTAAAGTTCGAGAAGGACGTTATGACGGACGTAGCAAAGCTCAGGAATATAAACCTGAACACGCCGGCGGACGTAAGGGACGCAGACGCGGTGGCCAGGAACGTGTTTGGTAGGTTGATGGCAGTGATGGAGAACTACCCTGACCTGAAGAGCGCAGCTGTCGTTCAGAACCTTATGAGCTCCATAAAGGACGTAGAGGACGAGATCGCACGTTTAAGGTATTTGTACAACGACCAGGTGCAGAGCTACAACATGCTCCGCGAGATGTTCCCAACGAACATCGTTGCAGCGATGTTCGGCTTCCGCGAGAAGGAGTACCTCCAGTTCGGGGAGGAAATCGAGCAGAGGCCCAGTGCAAAGGTCTACTGACCTTTTCTTCCTATTTATTCTTCTGCAACAAACTCTGCATCGCATTCGTCGTACACGTCTGGGGCTCCCGGTATGTCAAGGGAGAGTCGGACGGTTACCGGGCCGAATGCTCCGAATCGATCGCCGGTAGCTTTGTATAACACAGCAGTAGCGTCAGGCCAGTCCATTTTTGCCGAAATACCCCCCATTGCGGGATACACGACTGCAACGGATTCTCTGCTCTTGCCGGGCCTGAATACCTTCTGCACGAAGGGAATGCCCTCAAGTTTTTCTTCAAGCACCTGCAGGTTTCCTTTCAACACTTCAAACTTCGCTTTTCTACTTTTCATTGCCACGTATCGTATCTCCACGCCTTTTCCAACCTGTTCGGCATCCGCCTTGTCGACACCTTTTTCCACGTGTAACTTGCCGTTAAGCTTCAGGTACAATCTGCCCAGTGCAGGGACAAACCCAACAAAGTGCCCCTCCGTTTCGATTGCCGGGAATCTGGCCGCGTAACTGCTCCAGAACCCCTCCAACGGAATTTCAACTCGATGCGGGTCGTCGGGGGCGTGCGTTTGCACGTATCTCACGACCTGAACGTCTTTTCCCTTGTCAATAAGGTCCGTTTCTGTTCGTATCTCCACGTATCCCGCGCTTGAGATGCTCAGATTCTTTGACTCCACAACCAAAGTGTTTCCAGATACCGTGAACGTGATGTCCTTTGCCGCTTTGGTGGCAAAACGCCTTGTACGGCTCATAATTCCTCTTGCGGCTTCTAAGATTATTTTTATGAGCTTGAATACCGCTGTCAGCATTACTATTGCCACAAGAGTTTCCAGAATCGTTATGAATCCCATACCCACCAGAAAAGTGTTTCCATAAGATTCCGGGAAGAATGCGGACATTGTTTTGAAAATTGGGCCGAAGAGCGCGTTGAACATCCAGAACGTAAACGCTAGGATTATGATCAAAGTGCCTGCAAAAAACAGCACAACCTTTGTTGCTGGCGATGCCTTTGCGAGACGCCACGCACCGCTTTTGGATTCTTCTTTTATTGGCTCGTTCTTTGTGTGCGCGTAATCTTCGCCCGTGATTCCGCTAACCCACCGCACGTTTGATTATTGACTTTCTCCTTTAAGAGCATATCCTTCTGAACGGGCAGGTCTCGCACACTTCCGGATGCTCTTTCTTTGGGAACGTGCCGGCCCGAACCGTCGCGTGGAACCTTTGCTTTAGCGATTCCACGAACCAGAAGTCGTTTTCGTCGAACCTCTTCTCCCAGAGCGGTTCGTCGTCCTTTGTTCGTACAATCTTTACAGTGATGTTCTCCACGCCGTACGGACGTAGTGCCGACGCGTACGCCATTGTTTGAATCTTGCCCCGCTCTGAAAGAGACGCTTTGTAGTCAATAATCACTGCCTCTTCTGGGTACAGCCGTATCTCGTCGATTACTCCGTAGAGCCCGTTCCCGTGAATCTCCACTTCCCTGCCGACGAGTTCCTCGCCGGCGAGCGCTAAATCCACCGCCAGTCCGAGTTCCATCTTCTTCTCTGCTCGCTCCTTGTGCTCATTGTACTTCTTCGCGTGTTGTCTTGCACCGTGTATCATGGCAGACGTTAATTTCTGTCCAAAAATCTTGCGGTAAAGAAAGCGGCGCGGGCAGATGTAGAAGTCGGCCAGGTCTGTAACTGTTATGGCGTTTGCTGGCTTTCCCTTCTTCGGGCTGACAAAGTATATCACGCTCTGTAACTGCACTGACGTTTTAAAACCACCTTTCGGAGGAGTTGCTTTCCGCTATTCCGACGCAAGCACGAACTCTGCCTCCGTCTCCGCTACTTTATCCGGCGCCATGGGGAAGTCAAGTTTCAGTTTTACCTTTCCCTTTCCGTTCACGTAGTACCGTCCTATGTGCGCGCGCATCTGCCTGTATTTGTAGTAGTCCTGCCATATCGTGCCGAGGCGTGGATTATCGAATATCAGGGCATATATGTCGTCGGTTGCCCCTGCATGCACAATGTGTTTCTGGAAAGGAATGCCCTCTGCCCTCAGTATCGGCACTTCAACTCCACAGCAGTCGAAGAGAACGTGTGCGTCCCTGCTCTTTCCCGCAACGTAGTGGAACTCTATTTCTTCTTCTCCCGGGTCTTGTAACAGTCGTGCCTTGTCCATTCCCGTATCTATTTCCAAGTTTTCCTTGATTTTCAGATAGTACTTCGTTCCCGGTGGCAGAAACGCAACGTAGAACTCGCCGAAGTCGTACATCGGAAGCAAACCCTTCCTTCCCATAATCAAGTATTTATCGCCCTCTGTTTCGCCGTGCAGCTTCCATACCATGTACTCAATATCCACGTTTCTGCCCCGAATCTTGATGTATTCGCCCCTTGCGAGCCGCGGCCTCTTGCCGTCTACGATCACCCGTCTTCCATCTATTCGAATATCCATCGATGCCAGTTTCGATGCGAGTTTCCTCGCCTTTTCCAGTTTTCTTTTCTCACTACCAAGAGAGTAGATGATGATCACTATGCCTACGATGAACACAATGATGCTTATCTCGAGAAGCAGAACGCCTATATCTCCCGCATATTTGAGGGCGTCCTGGTTCTGCAGGAGATAGTAAATTCCGGATATGATTGGTATGAGCATGATTCCCACAAAGACCAGGACTAGAAGGGCAAGCAGTGCTTTTTCAAGGCCCTTTATCTCTTTAACGCCCTTCTGGGACTTTTCCTTATCGGCGTGGATGACTTCGCCCGTCATAGCATATATGATTTTCATTACATTCACCTTCCGGTCAACTCTCGCAGTCCTAACGTTTTGGCAGAATTAAAATGTTGCTTCCTCGGTCATGCTTCGAATCATGAACGTTTGACATTGTCTCATTTGAGAGTAATTTTGACTGTCGTTGAATCATGAGTAATTTCCCTCTCAAGGTACGTGAACTAATATACAAACTGCAGGAAGGCCAAGATTTCCCCGGGCCAACTGTCCACCCATGCTCGCTCGACTATAATTCTCTTCTCGGAAATAAAAATGCTGTGTCGTTTGCCCAAAGGGTTTGGAACTGTTGCCCCAGCCACTACTTCACCGAAAATTTAATTAATTCCCGAGGAGATAATCTCAACTATGAGGAAAAGTATGCTCGCACTCGTCCTGCTTCTCCTATCAGTAGCAATCATTCTTTGCCGGCCCAGCATCCTGCAAACGCCCTCAAAGGCCAACTTTACCCGCGTTGAAATCCTTAACGTCCCTCCCGACGGTGCGGTGGTCTACGCCGAGGGAAACACCCTCTTCATCCCCAGCGACGGTAACTATGATATCCCCGTGCCCGCGACCGTAATCGCCGAAGGAAGAACCCCGGCCACCGTCTCCCGGGACACGAAAACCGTCTTTTTACAGCCGGAGGAACCGCCACAGTATTACGAGATAGAATTCTCCCAGCCAACCTGGGCGTGCATCTTCTCATCGGACGGCGGTAGTTGCATGTATACGTCCTTGGTCGTCGGTGACGTCAACGAGATTGACAAAAACTCCTTCCTCTTCGTGGCAGACGCCGGTGGCTCCTGGCTGGTTCGGCTGTATGGCGGAACCATTCCAATGGTTGAAGTCCGCGAACCCGTTTCCCTCACCTGTCAGGACCTGCTAGACACCTTGGATTACCTCGGGAAGGATGCATTCACCTTCAAACTGGACGGAACCCCAATCTTCGGTGTTTCACAGGGCGGATACTATGCCATTGCCTGGCGCAACGGGAACTACGCCAGTATTGATGGTCCCGCACGCTTTGTGGGCACCCCCGCGGATGTGAACTTCATCCTCGCCGATGAGGGCAGGCGCATAGATACGGAAAACTGTGCATTTCTCCAGGTTTTCGGCCCTAAACACCGTGGCGAGTGGTTAACCATTAAAACCCCTGCCGGAGAACTGAGAATCCCTATACTCTCCGACAGGATGCAGTGCAACGATTCCTACTGCGTTGACGTCATCGCCGGCGACGGAGTGGCATACATCTCCCTAGTCGGACTGAGAGACACTGTCGCTGAGCTCAACTTCACCGTGGACGGCAACACTTTCACCTCCGTCTACCACCTGCGTGAGGGCGAAATACTGCTCGATGCCAACGTCATCGAGTTCAACAGCGAGCTCACCGTTTCCGGCGACGGCATCTACTTCGAGGAGGAGGTAAATGCATCAGAATCCGCATTCTGGGGTGAAGGGAGTTCAGAGAACAACACTTACCAAGACCTGACTGATGGAAGTGTCGGATCAAATGCTTACCTTCCGCCGAAGCTAGTACTTAGGCCGGTTATTTTATATCCTAACTTATCACTCATCGGGACAAGGTACCCATCCCCGATCCTCATTAAAGTATTAGATTTGGCCAGCAGGGCCACATGGTATTTGTGTACGAACGATATAAACGCGATAGCTGGGCCTGAGATCTATCCCGAGGAATTGTTTATTCCCAATACTGAAGCACTCGTTTTTGATACTTTCGACTCTGCTGCTGATTACATCAAGAGACATCCTTATCGTGCGTTCCTGAAAGATGGAACCATGGCATATATTCGGCTGGTTTCTGAAACTCATGGCTATGATTTTTATTGTACTTTTTCGAATCCGGTGAGACCCAAGAAAGGCGATGTTTGTGATGGTTATGCCCGTATGGTTAGTATTTGGTGTTACCCAAGAGTATCTGATCCCAAGATAATAGAAGAGACGGGCACAACGGGTCTTTTCGTGGCTCGCGTTCGTCTTAGTGTGGAAATAATACCGCCCGGAAAGCTGCCTCTGAAATATGCTGAGGGTAACACAATGGTGACTTTCAATAATCTCTCTGGCTGCTATGAAATCGAGCGCGTGGACCCCACAGATCCAGTACCGGTGGACATAAATGATCAGCCGTGGGTAACGCCTTTCGCCTATCAATCATTTAATCCCAAGTGTCTGGGTGTCAAGACGGTGTTTGGCACTGTTATCTCGAATTTGTTGCGAGCCAAAATCATTACTGTAGATGGTGGGGATAGTTTAGTGACGATAATGGGGTGGGGCTCTGCAAGACCTGGAGAGCGTATCAAACTACACATTTACGGCGATACTGAAGATGTGTCGCGACACGGTTCATGTAGAATCTCGGATCCGCGGTATATAACGAATCGCATTGCTTACCTTAGAGGAGATGTTCACAATTTGAGGGTTTTTGCAGCGCCAGATCTAGAACCCACAAATGGCATATTGCGCACAGCGGTACTTAGCTTGGAGTACAACTTTTACGGAGCTCCCTACGATCCCCGGGAGATTCTCTACCTCGACGGCCTTGATTTGGTGAATACAACGGTCTTTCCGATCCCTGTATCTATCTATGAACTAAATGGAAATCGTGCTATGGGCATCAAGGAGTTCGATACGGGATATAAATTGACCTTCAACGCCTGCACGGGCAGAAACCCGGTATTTGATCCTAGCATATACAACGAGCTAAACTGCGACCACCTCTACGAGATACGCACCCCGCTCAAGGACGGGGACGGGAAATACGTAATCCGCTTCTCCATCAGGGACGCTGCCCGGCTTCCTGCCCGCCCGACAGATGCACCGAACTTTGCATTCCCGCCGGCTCACGTCATCGACGAATCCCCATACGTCTCTTTCGATTCCTATTATTTCCCTCATTACAACGAGTATAACGCCATCAGGAATACCATCGACAGCGAGGGCATCTACTACTCTCCCATTCCCTACCTGAGGCCGGTGGTCTACTTCTCCAGGTATGCAGACAAAACAGCGCTCGACCGCATCGCCTATATCTTCCCACAGGACTCGCTCTACGAGTTCTCTTCCTCCACCTCCGGTTGTGAAACACCATACTGCTGCAACCGCGTTCTCTGCGACAACCGCCTTCTACTCTTGTCCATGGCATACGCTCAGAAAAAGGGAATCAAAGAACTCCACGTCCTTCACGTGCCAGCCAGCTACAGCAAGATATTTCCCAAGCACTCTTTCGCACACCCTGAAAAAACATACGCGCTGGTGGACGGCAACGTCCTGCCAGCCACCCTGTCCTCCAGTTGCGACGATTTCGGGTTCTGTGTGGGCTCCCTTCGATTCGGAGACGAGGAACTGAACATCCACTATGACCATACCGTGGAGGAGCGGATGGAACTCGGGCCAACGTTTGAGGAATGCACCGTCCATCTTTTGACCTTGTCCATGAACGGCAAGTTCTGGACGGTGAATTCGGAGGAACTGACCGATATTCGCATCAGCCCGGCTGGATATTACGCCATGTGGTTTGCCTACTCCAACATACTCCCCGAACCTCCTGAAATGTATCCGTACGCCGTTTACTGGGATCTGGGCGGGCTAAAGAGCAAAAGGAAGATCCTCTTGGCGGTGAATAGGGGGAACAAGTACTTTTTCTATGACTACTCCATCCGCGGGTTCTCAACACGCGTTGACCCGTTCTGTGAATCTCCGAAATACGTTTGGGGTATCGGCCGCGGAGAGTATCTAAAGAAAACGGATTCATGCCTGCCCTCATGGTGCACGCGTGCTACCTCCAATCTTCCCGGCACATCAACTTGGGATCCCTTCGGAGAGTTCATCGGCGAAACTGCCCAGGAGCCGGTCAACTACTACCTCGTTCAGAGAGGAAACGAATACGGATTTATCCCCGCATACGCTCCGTTTAACGACTTAATAGAATTGGAGTGAACTGTTGCCCCCGCCAGAGACACCGGTTCATCTCCTCCCCGGGCGTCGCGAGCGGGGGCCGTTAATCTTCTGGTTCAAATATTTCTTCAATCTTCTTGCCGAAGAAGCGGGCAATCTTGAACGCCAGACGCAGTGACGGGTCGTACTTGCCCTTCTCTATGGCGATGATGGTCTGCCTCGTGACGCCTAACGCTGCCGCTAACTCTTCCTGTGTAATTCCTCGCTCTGCCCGCAGTTCCCTCAGTTTGTTCTTCAATGCGTGTCCCTCCAGTTCAGTATAAAGTATGCAACTGTCCAAAGGAGTCCCGGAAACATCATGCCAGTGAGGAATACCGTTGCAGCGGTCAGATTAAGCATGTTCGCGTATGCTGCGCCTATTAACCCGACTACTGCGGACCAGCGGACCGCGATGAGCGCAGCATCCTTTGAACGGGCAACCGCACGCTCGTCCGCGGTTTGAACCGGCCCAAAAACCGTTGTTATTGCTACAACGATCGCTGCTGCGATGAGCCACTCGACCGTAAACAGCAACACGTCCCCTCTTTCGGCAGCGTCACCCATTAACCATCCTGCTATCGCGAGGGTTGCTATGATGAGTCCGGCACGCAGATACTTTCTCTCCATCTTGGCTCACCTCTATGTAAATAATGCTTTACGTTAATAAAGCTTTACATTTGTCCACCAGCGATGGTTATATATTCTGGTGTGGTTGTTACTGTATGGAACCACTTGAGGCGTCTATCCGGCAACGTTTGAAGAACTACAAGCCGTTTCACGAGTTTGTGCGGGGTGAGCTCACCACCAAGTATCTCCAGCACCGTTTGAATGAGTTCGGTGTGGACGAACATTGTAAGAGGATAGAACAAGACAGAACGGGACTTTTCGGGATCGCTACTGATCTTTTTATGAGATTGCATGACGAGCTCGGCCCGCATTTTGGATTGCCCGATACTGTGCATGGCCGGTCCGAACTGATGCCTGAGCTGCAAACACTTTATGTCAGTCCTGGGCGTGCGGAAGAACTTGCTGACGAACTTGCGAGAACATTGGTTGTTTTGGAGAAGCAGTATGGCGCACCGTTCTGGAAACTGCACGAACGCGGTCTTTCCAAGGTCGATTTGATCAAGATTCTGAAGAACAAGATCCGCGAAGTGCACAAGCGTTACGGCGATACTATCATAGGGCCCAACAATGTTGTTTAGGGGCTCTCTTTTGAACTTTGTTTTCCTCTTCCTTTAGGGATGATGAGCGGTTTTGGGCCTCGCTGACGGTGATGAGAAGCCGCCAAGCTGACCGCTTTTTATACTTGTTATGGTTATCTTCTTATCGTGCAGAGCCGTGATGCATTGCTGCTCGCCGAGTTTATAATCTTCTTGTCCTTGCTCCTTTCCGCCTATTACTACGCTGCACTTCCATCAAAGATCGTAACGCACTGGGGGATCAACAGGGAACCGAACGGCTGGATGAACAGGAACGCAATACTCTGGTTTCCCGTCGCTTATGCTGTTCTTGTCTTCATCGTCTGGGGCCTGCCGTTCATTGACCCGCTACGCAGGAATGTGGAGAAGTTCAGGAAGGTGTATGACTGGTTCGTTGTGGGGTTGGCGGTGTTCCTCGCAGTTGTCCAAGTATTCGTGCTTGGGTACAACCTCGGCTGGTTCTCCGACGTAACGATTCCCATCCTTATTCTCGTCTCTGTGCTCATGATCGGTGCGGGCTACATCATGTACGTATCTGAGCCCAACTGGTTCGTCGGGTTCAGAACGCCGTGGACGCTATCGTCTCCAGAGGTGTGGAAGCGAGTGAATAGAGCTGCAGGCATACTTTTCGCTGCTTTCGGCGTTGCGATGCTGATCACTGCATTTATTTCGGCCAAATTTTTCATGTATTTAATCCTTGCTCTCCTTGCCGCGATTGTGGTGCTGTGGATCTGGTCTTACGTCTTGTATCAAAAACTACATTGACAATCGTCGAAATGCATTACCATTTAAAACCCTGCAGACGTTATCTATACTGTGGATTGGAGTGCATATTTCCGTGATTTCTGGGGATCCATACTGAAGCGCAAGTTCAACATGATCGCGGTGACGATCTTCGTGGCTACTTATTTCGCACTGACCCCCTCTTGGAAATCTTTCATCGGCGTTGTTTTGTTCCTCTTCACGTATTCGTCCGTTTACTACTACAACGATCTTATCGACTACAAATCGGACAAAAAGCGGGCGTATATGCCATCAGAGAAACTACTGCGCCACGAAAAAGCAACGGAGAAAGACTATGTACACCTCCTCGCATGGGTTCCTGTTGCGGGGCTCCTATCAACGTACCTGTATTCGCCGCTTCTTGCGGTGGTTGCAGCGTTAGCCATCCTGGTTAACCATGCGCGTACAGTTGTCAAGAACTTATTTGTTCGGGAAGTTCTCCTCGCTGTGGTGGAGTTTTTGAACTTCGAGGGCTTCTGGGTTGCACTTTACGGTTCTTTGATCCCTTGGCTTGCAGTACCAATCTTCGCAGCGTACTCCTCCGCGTACGCTCTATCTCACGCTCTATACAAACTAAGATCAAAACCTTTACTCTGGGCGGTTCGCCAGTGGTGGGTCTGGGTTCTTGCAGGTGTCTTGTTCGTCTCAGCGGTGTTTAGCATCCCGCTTGCCGCGGAAAGCACAGCACACTTTATTGCGCTAATCGTTTTTACTGCACTTTATGTACTCGCCGTTGGTGTACAGGCTGCGAGATACGCAAATAACGTAGAGGCGGGTATGGAGAAGATATTCAAGGCCCACGACGTAGCCCTTGTCATAGGGACTGTGATGCTCATGCTGATTGGTGCTGCCATCGTGTACGCAAATATTCCTATCGAGCCGCTACCAGTTCAGCCACCCGCCCAGATGACAGTGGTTCTTTCTAGTATTGATCGGTACCAGAACGAAATCCTTCACTTTATGCTGTGAGGTGTGCGCATGGATATCCTCTCCCTTTTCAGAGATTTGATAATTCCAAAGTTTGTTTTGAAACTCCAGATGCTTGCATTTGTTGTCTTCATTGCTACAATTCTCGGAAACGCTCCAAATTTGTCTGGAATCGTTGGTTTCTTGCTCTTCTTTATCACGTACCTTTCAACGTACTTCTACAACGACTTGTTAGATTTGGAGGATGATAAAACGAAGGCCGTATATCCTGCAAAACTTTTAGCACGTGGGCGGGCAACCGAAAAGGAGTATCTCTTCCTCGCGACTAACCTCTTCGCGCTTGGTGTTCTCCTTACTGCGCTTTACTCTCCCCTACTTGGTATTGTCACGTTCTTCGCAGTCTTCCTGAACAACCTACGCTCTCACGTCCGCTCTGTTCTTCCGCGCCAGGTGCTTCTTGTCCTCGTTGAGTACTTGAACTTCGTCGCGGGCTGGATTGCTCTTTACAGTTCTTTTCCAGGGACTTGGCCTTCTTCTGTTTTCCTCGAGTACGCGACGCTCTACGCGTTGGGTCACATCGTCTACAAACTCAGGAAGCAGGCTAAGCACGCTCTGACGGACCCTGTTGGCCTGTTCTTCGTTCTTGTTGCCATGTTCTTTGCGGTCCCAACGCTCTACGTTCTCTCTCGCTCCGTAATTGCGTTTATTTTTGGTCTACTCGGTGCTGTCATTTACACAGTTCCCCAGTACCAGAAGACGAAGGAGGGAGATCTGCACGCACAGGAGTTCGTTGACCGCATCTTCTGGCATCACACGGCGATCATGTTCCTTCTGGCGCTCTGGTTCCTTGCAGGTGCTTTAATCCTTTTGCCCTGATTTTCATACATGCGTTTGCAGGAGCTCTACGAGCGTTTATTATTGTTCTACGGCCCTCAGAACTGGTGGCCCGCGGAGACGCCCTTTGAAGTGGTTGTTGGTGCAATCCTAACTCAGAACACTGCTTGGAGGAACGTTGAGAAGGCAATTGACAATCTGAAGCGAGAGGGACTCATGGATCCTGAAAGCGTTCTCAAAACGCCCGATGATGTCCTTCGCGAACTAATCCGTCCTGCCGGTTTCTATAACCAGAAGATGCAGCGATTGAAAGCGATATGCAAACTCATCCAAGATTATGGTGGATTGGAACGGCTCTTCTCTCTCCCTTTGGGCGAACTGCGAAAAACCCTGCTCTCCGTGAAAGGAATCGGACCTGAAACGGCAGATGCGATCATCCTTTACGCGGCGAATAAACCTACCTTCGTCGTTGACAGGTATACACATCGCATTTTCACGCGTCTCGGCATCTGGAGCGGTCCTTACGACTACGAGGGCATAAAGAAACTCGTAGAATCTGAAATCCCGCCGAACGTGCAAGTGTACAAGGAGTTTCATGCCCTCATTGATGAACACGCCAAACGCATCTGTAGAAAGAATCCCCTGTGCAATGCCTGTCCGCTGCGGGACGTCTGTAACTACAGCAAGTGAAAACAGAGATTTAAATACCACTACTGCCCCAATTTCTGCCAGACGGTTCTTTTGGAGGTGTGGGAACATGGTGATGCCATCCCAACTCAGACGGGCGCCGTAAGGCGCATTTTAGCGGAAATATCTTTCCGAGTGCATGACAAAAACTGGCTTTTTGAGAACATTTCCCTTGTTCGGGAATGCTTTCCGCACCTGGAGTATATCGACGCGACGGATATGGAGCTGCGGCTGCAGAGCGACCACGGGGTAATCGTGGCGGAGTGCAGGGGAAAGCCAGTTGGCTTCACAGTGTGGTATGAGACGCTTCCGGGCATCGCTTACATATGGCTGACGGGCGTCGCAAGGGAACAGAGGGGAAAGGGTATCGGCACGGTGCTCCGTAGAACTGCGATAAGAGAACTTTCCAAGAGGGGCATGCGCGCGGTATGGTGTAAGATATCGAAAGAAAAGACGGGCTGGATCAAGAAACATCTGGAACAGGGTTTCCGTATCGTGGAGCACGTGCGGGAGGATGGGAAAGATCTTTACAAGCTTGCCAAGGTGTTTAGGGGGGATGTGGTGATCGCACTTTAGCCACGCCTCTTCTTTTTTAGCGGTTCGGTCATGTGCCTTGCTCTCCACGCGAAATAAGTGTGGTACATGGCCTTCCTGAGCGCAGGTGATGCCTCTTTTTCGAGTTTTTGCCATGCTAGGTATAGTTTCCCTCTCCTTGCCATGTTCATGAATTTCTCCACTGCGGCCAGATCCCTTTCAATAACGTCACGCACTGGTTTAACGTTTTTCACTCTTCAGCGTTAGTGCTGCCACCCCCCAAGATACGTGGTGTGCTCCTGGGTCAAGCTCAGTGTGTTTCGTCAGATCTTTTACCTCGTATCTTACACCCAAGTTCGAAAGGTACTTCGTAAGGAACGGGTCACTCCACGTGAGGAACCTTTTCTTGGCCCTCTGGATGATGTGGACACGCTTCGCCACCCTTGTTGCTTCAAGCAGTGTTCTGAGCACATCGCTGGGAGACGCCGTTATCGGGTGCATGGGGGTGGGCTCAAACATCACCATATGGTCTGCGTAACTATCCGGGAGCGGAATGTTCCGGAGATCTGCCAGGACTCTGTGTTCATTGTGGTGTCTTTTAAGGGCTTCCTCGGAGAAATCGATTCCTACGGCATTTGGGTGCATTTTGCTCCACTCTCCGGAGTATACTGGCGCTACAATCACAGTATGCTCGTCTCCTATTCCAAGAATTCTGCGTATTTCCTCCACGTTCTTGGGAACCGCCGCGAATCTCGCGTTTCTCCTTAGTTTGGTACCCCACAGCTTTGGGTTGTTCTGAAGTCCTGTTCCCCTCATACTTCTGGATATTTCTGATGCCTCATTGCCGGTCAGTGACCGCAAGTATGCTTCTCCTGCAACGTCTTCAGGCCGTTTAAGTGAGTAGCGGAACTTTTTCTTTTCTGGCACGAGAAAGAGAAGAGTGACGAACAATAAAAGGGTTTACTTCACGAAGCCTTTGCCCTTCAGGTAGTCGTAGGCGGACAGAGCTGCTATGGCTCCCTTCGCCGCTGCGGTGACGATCTGATGCACGCCGTTCATGCCCGTGGTCACGTCTCCCGCCGCGAAGAAGCCCGAAACGTTTGTGCTCTGGTCTTCCCTGACTATGATGTATCCACGCTCGTTCAGTTCCACACCGACCCTTTTTGCCAGTTCTGTCTGCGGGATCATGCCGATGTCGATGAACACACCGTCTACGGGCAGTTCCTTCGTCTC
Organism: Candidatus Iainarchaeum sp.; assembly: GCA_030445695.1. Classification (GTDB taxonomy): domain Archaea; phylum Iainarchaeota; class Iainarchaeia; order JAADDC01; family JAADDC01; genus SZUA-1452. The sequence continues at coordinate 31,303 of JASUTF010000002.1, read as the reverse complement.
TCCCGTCTCTCTGTTCTTTATGATGAGCTTCTCGACCTTGTCTGTGCCCTCGATGCGCTCGACAACGTAGGGCGTTATGAACTCCACCTTCGGGTTCTTCTTCAGGCGTTCAACCCAGAGGGGCTCTGCACGGAACTCGTTGCGACGGTGGATGATATAAACTTTGGAGGCGTGCTGAGTGAGCAGGTCTGCGTCCATGAACGCCATGTTGCCCCCGCCAACGACAGCAACGACCTTACCCTGAAACAGAGCGGCGTCGCAGATGGCACAGTAAGAAACCCCCTTCCCGAGGAACTCTTCCTCGCCCGGAACGCCCAGTTTCCTGTGCGTTGAGCCCGTTGCGTATATGATGGCCGGTGCCTTTGTGCTTCCTCTGTCTGTGTCGACGACGAAGTGATCGCCTTCCCTCCAGATGTCCTTTACCGTTGCTTGAATGAGTTCAGCACCGAAATGCTCCGCGTGTTCTTTGAACGCGTTCATGAGTTCCTGCCCCGTTGTTTTGATGAATCCGGGATAGTTCTCCACGGAGTGTGCGTCTAAAACCTGCCCTCCAAAATCCTTGGAGATTACAGCGGTTCGGAGCATGGCACGGGCTGCGTAGATGGCTGTTGCGAGGCCTGCAGGTCCTCCGCCGACGATGACCACGTCATATTCCGGCTTCAGCTCTGCCTTCGATAGCACCGGTGATTCGAGGGAAAAAGAGAAGGGGGACGGCATGCCACCACCTCCTCAGTGGTGATGGTCGTGGGCCCCGTGCTTGTGCTCAAGCGCATGGAGCAGGTAGTCTGCGAACACTTCCTCAGGGACGGCACCTTCCCACTCCAGCAGTTCGTTGCCCGTTTCGGGGTCGAGCACAACGATCTTGGGCACCGCGGAGACGCGGTACTGGTCTGCCAGGTCACTCCACTCAATGGCCTCTACCATCTCTGCCAGTATCTTGTCGTTGGCGTATGCGAAGTGGTGTGCAGCCCTAACTGCCAGTGGACAGTATGGACAGGTCGGTGTGACGAAGATCAGCACGTGGAGCGGCTCCTGTATCCTTGCGATCTTCTTCGCGGCGTTTGCATTCAGATCCACGGATCCCTTTGCGATTGTAACGATGTCATCAAGGAATGCTGGGAACTCGTGACCTGAAGGAATTCCCCTGTAGCGGATGTTCGGCCTCTCCTCAAAGAGGAGGACGGGGCCACCCTCAATGCCGTATTCCTTTGCCTTGTCGCTGTTCGCGTCCAGAACCTCGTAGATGACGTGCTCGTTGACAGAATGAATATCTTCGAGCAGTTCCTCTATAACATCGCAGTACTGGCAACGCGAAGAGTCGTCCCTGAAGAACAGGATCTTCACGTCCCTCTGAACCGGCTCGAGGAGCTTCTTAACACCCTCTTTGTCTTTGTCACTCAAAACCATAATTTCTCACCTCGATAATCGGAACTTTAACCCTGTTAAATGGAATCGTTGTTTTTAAAGATGTTTGCATAACTATGCAAATATGAATTATCACGATCTAACACGTCTTGCCCGCTTTTTCCGTGCTCTTGCCAGCGAATCACGGTTGCGCATACTCTACGAAATAATATCCGACCCCAAATGTGCTCAGGACGTTGCTGCGTGTATAGGAAAGGACGTTTCTACCGCCTGGCGTCACATAAAGGTTCTTGAGGATGCCGGGATAGTCACTTCTCGTCGTGAGGGCAGGAAGATAATCGTCTACGTGAACGACGTTGATGCTGTCCGCAGAATTCTTGAACTGGCAGAGAAAACTCTGAGCGCTGAAAAACCGACGCCAGGAATAATAAAGTAGCGAGGCATTATATATCTCGATGTATCGCCCAAAGCTACAGGAACTTGCTGTAATCTTTTTGATTCTATTAGTTGTTGTTGTGGCGATTGTTCAGTTTTCAAATACGCTGGTGCGCGTCGATTCTACATTAGTGAACATCCAGCCCAGGAGCGCGAAAGAACACGGATCCCAACACCCTAACATTCAAAATATAGGCCATCTTGAATGTAACTCTTGCGAATCGTGCGTCAACGCTCTTCTGGAGGCCAATAGAATTGCTAATGCGATGGGTATCAACGTCTATGTTACTTTAACGCGGGATATTGGTAGACAGAACGGCTCTTGCATTAAAGTATCGGGGTTGCGCGTACCGTATAAACGGTGGATTGTCTTTGACGGAAACGGACACTTTATATATGCAACGCATTTCAACCCGAACAGTTCACCGGCAATTGAGATAAACTCGTCCACTGGTGTGTCTTTGGAGGACATTAATGTTCAGGTGTGGGATTATGCTGGCTGGGCAAGCTCCATTCATTTGGATGGTGTCTCACGCGTCGTTCTACACAACCTTGTGGTCGGATTTCATGGTTATGGCGGGTCTGCCATACGCATAGAGAACTCTTACGACGTTACTCTTCACGAGGTAGCAGTACCGACAGACCCTACGGGATCTGGAGTTGTTTTGTACAATTCTGATTCCTGCCGGCTAGACGGCGTATCCATCGCGTATCTTGATAAGCAAATGACGAAGAATGGAGAGGACTTCTGGGCTGACGCTGCAGCACCGCTTGTCATTAGTTTTTCAGATGGCATTATGCTGAAACGAATCCGGATTCTCCGGCCCACTTTGGGACCTGCGATTTACGCTAACTTCTCGAATGTGACACTCGTGGTAGACAGTTATTCATACATCTGCAGTAACGCAGAATCGCCCTTAATTGAATTGGGTTCTTCTTCTATAAACTGTGAGTGCTATTCCGGCACGATCTACTGGCACTCTTCGGACGATTTCATCCCGTTCTACTGCCCGTGTGACGAGAGGGTAGAATTCAATGCATGCAAAGAAGAGGTTGAAGAATGGGTTCAGTGGCCGTAGCGGTCGCGCATGGCCTCCGCAACCCTTTCCACAGCCACTGCGTAGGCTCCTGTTCTCAAATCGTCGTCGAGCTCTTCTGCTTTCTTGTGGACGTCATGGAACGCTGAGACCATCTTGTTCCTCAGGCGTTCGAGCACCTCTTCCTCCGTCCAGTAGAAGCCCATGCGGTTCTGCACCCACTCGAAGTAGGATACAGTCACTCCGCCCGCGTTGGCCAGGACGTCTGGGACGACGACGATGCCCTTCTTCTTGAGTATCTCGTCCGCCTCTGCGGTTGTCGGGCCGTTTGCCAGTTCCAGAACAATCTTTGCCTTTATTCTGTCCGCGTTCTCCTTCGTTATGACATTCTCTATGGCTGCGGGGACGAGAACATCCACGTCCAATTCTAGTAATTCTTCGTTGGTTATGTCCTTTGCGCCTGGGAATCCGGAGACGCGGCCCGTCTTCTTCTTGTGCTCCATCACTGCGGGAATGTTCAGACCGTCCGGGTTGTATATGCCGCCCTTGGAGTCGGAGATAGCCACGACCTTGTAGCCCTTGTCGTAAAGTATCTGTGCCAGCCCACCACCCACGTTGCCTATACCCTGGATTGCCACGGTCTTTCCGTCGATGCCGTAGGTCTTCAAGGCCTCCTCCATGACGAAGAATCCGCCCCAGGACGTTGCAGTAAATCTTCCCTTGGAACCGCCGATGGAGAGGGGCTTGCCCGTTATCACACCGTTCTCGTGCTTGCGGACGATGGTCTCGTACTCGTCCACCATCCACGCCATTATCTTGGGGTTCGTGTAGACGTCAGGTGCGGGGATGTCCCTCTCGTCGCCGATGACATCCGCTATTGCCCTTATGTATGCGCGGGAGAGGCGTTCGAGTTCCGTTGGCGATAGTTCCTTGGGGTTAACAGTAATTCCGCCCTTTGCACCGCCGTAGGGCAGATCCACTACAGCGTTCTTAATGGTCATCCAGAACGCCAGTGCCGTGACCTCATCCTCGTTCACGTTGGGGTGATAGCGGATTCCACCCTTGCCTGGGCCGCGTGCGTCGTTGTAGAGAACGCGATAGCCCGTGAACGTCTTTATGGTTCCGTTGTCCATCTTGACGGGGAAGGAGACCTTAACAACACGTTTCGGACGCTTCAGTGCCTCCAGAATCCAGTCCTCAAGTCCTATCTTCTCTGCCGTGTGCTCCAACCGCTTTATACCCTGCTCAAATACCATCTGACCACCTCCTTGTTTGTATATTTGCACAATTGTGCAAAGGTTCTTTAAAGAATTAACAATGTTAGTCAGACCCTGCATATTTACTTCTGCAACCTCTTTGCAGCTTCCGGATCCCAGAACAAGCCACAGTGGCAGTGGCCGTCGCGTTTTATCTCGTCGCGGTGACAGAAGCACGGGCAGATCTTCTTTCTGTCTTCCTCCAGATCTCCAGTAATCGGTCGGCAGGGACAGTAGCGGAAGCCATACGTCTTCTGGTTGTATGCAAGGCCTGAGATAACTTCGTCCAATTTCTCGGGGTCTGGATTCAGAACAAAGCCCTGTGCCTTCGCATATGTACGTGCAAACCGCAGAATCGCCTCATAAACGGGGTCTTTGCTCACGAACAACTCCATATGCTTGCGCATGATGCAGGAGTCCTCGATGACCGTGACTCCCAATGGCTCGAGTTTCTGGCGGGCGTATTCACTTCTTATCCCGTCCTGCATCCAGAATACCTTCGGAATCTTGCCCGTTTCTATGATTCTGTCCACTATCTTCGGTATCTCCTCAGAGGGGCGGAATACATCGATGATTTCCAGGAACTCGTCTGGAACGTCTGCAATATCTTTGAACGTGGGCGCGTCGAGAATGTTCTCTTCTGCGAAGGGGTTAACGCAGGCGATCTCGTACCCGTGCTCCTTCATGAACTTTGGGACGGTGTGTGCATCTTTTTCTTCGTTCCTCGAGCAGCCGATGAACACGATTTTTGAGTATTTTAGCAGTGCTTCCTTCTTCGGGTCCTTCTCCTGTGGCACGTCAAAGCTGAAGTCCATGTTCTCAAAACGAAAAAGATGCTTTTATACTTTGGGTTTTATCCACACGTGCTTCAGGGCTAGTTTGTCATGCTCTGTAATTCCATGCTCGGAGAGGCCAATTCTCTGGTAGCCCCACCTCTCAAGTATCTTATTGATGTAGTTCTGAATTCCTGGCTCGAAATTGAATGCTACGAGCTTTCCACCCGGTTTTAACTTTTTATGCACCTGTTTTAGCACCTTCATTATACCTTTTGGGCCGCGTTGCATGTTTACCAGGTGTAATACGTCTATTACCAGCGCTACGTCAAAGTATTCGTCTTTATCGGAGATATGCCGGTCCAGTTCCGCCGCATCTCCGTGATATATGTGTGCTCGCTCAGGAAGCTTTTTGGGCGGCTCATTCTTCATTGCATTGAGTATTATCTTTTGTATTTTGGCCGGGTCTCCCGGTAGCTCAAGTTTTTTGGCCTCTTTCAGTTCATTGAGATGCATAATGAGTTTCTTCGCCGTCTCCACGTTTTTCTTGTTCAGATCAATTGCGTGCACCTCTGCGCCAAGAACGTGGGCTACTGCCGAGTGATAGCCCGGCCCACAGCCAACGTCCAGAACGCGATGGCCCTCTTTGATCCCCAATGCGGTTACAACCGAGTGGGTATAGTTCGTGGAGATACGAAGCTGCCCCTTCCACTCTTCTTTCATATTTAGAACTGAAATCAGTAGTTTATAATCAGCAATCCCTCCTTTCATCATCCTTTCGTCAGTAGCGGCTTGGCGTCATCACGTTGTTTTTATATTGTTCCGCTGCCTTATTAATCCGTGCCCACGTATCTCGAAGTCAAGGGTATGGCGCTTCTCCGTGCAGGGCAGAAGCTGACGCCTCTTCGGACGTCTCTGGTAAAACTGGCTGCATTGCTATCCAGAAGGGGTGTTCAGGGCCTAGACGGTTTTGAGGGAGAAGAAAGAATTAACGATATTGCCCGGAAAATGGAGGAGGAGTTCCGTTCCCGCTACAACATACCCGAGGGCGAGATAATCTACGTCTACCGCGGGAATATGAGCGAGGACGAGTTCCACTACATGCTTTCTGATCAGATCGCCGAGAAGGGCATACACGACGGCAGATCCGAAGAGTTCACCAACGCTCTTATCGAAATTTACGCACCGCACATCTTCCGCCCGCACCTCGAAGTGGGCCACCTCTACGCGAGGTAATATATTGGTTTCAGTTCTGTTACTTTTGTGAACTACGACGTTGTGATTGTCCGCCACTCTGAGATTGCCCTGAAGAGCCGACCCGTTCGCATACGCTTCGAGCAGCAGTTAGTCAGGAATCTCGAGCGCCAGACAGGCGGGAAAGCACACCGCGAGGCAGCCAGAATCATTTTGAAGGGTGGCGACTGGACAAAGGTGGGCAAGGTCTTCGGAGTGAAGTCGTATTCCCCTGCAATCGTTGTCCCCGCGGAGCCGGAGAAAATGAGAGAGGCGGCACTTTCCCTCTACCGCGGGGAGAAGACCTTCGCAGTGAAGACGCAGCGTGTGACTAAGGACGTGCCTTGGACTTCTCCAGAGATTAATCGACTCGTCGGCGGCTATGTCAAGGAAAAAACTGGTGCCACCGTCGATTTGAAGAACGCAGAGCTAAACATCGGCATAGAGATTATCAACGGGAAAGCTTATGTTTTCCGCGACGTGTTTCCCGGTCCGGGCGGGCTGCCTGTCGGCGTTGCAGGCCGCGTACTCTTCCTTTTCTCCGGTGGAATCGACTCACCCGTGGCAGTATGGCGACTGGCAAAGCGTGGAGTCCAGCCAACACTCCTTTTCGTCAACGTTGCCGGGCCTGCCCAGGAAACCCTCGTATACAGCGTCTACGAACGTCTGGCAGAGTGGTTCCCCTACCTGCACTTCTACGTTATAGACGCACCGGAAATAATGGATAAGATCATAGATACGGTCCCCGAGGGTTACCGCCAGATCGTGTTCAAGGCAGTCCTGTACAAAATCGCCGATGCAGTGGCAGACGAGCTGAATCTCCCCGCGATCGGAACGGGTGAGGTTCTATCTCAAGTATCCACGCAGACGCTGGAGTCGCTCACCGTTCTGGAGAGATACGCTTCACGCCCGATTTTCCGACCACTCATCTCATACGACAAGGATGAGATCGTCGAACTTGCCCGGAGGATCGGCACGCTCGAAGCGTCAGAAAAGGTACCGGAGGTCTGCGTCCTGTCGAAGCACGCGGTAACGAACCCGAAGCCCGAAAAGGTCCAGATGTTCGTAGGTAAGCTCGGTTTTAATTACGAAGAGTTTGTAGATCGGCTTCGCGAGACGGAGAAGCACGCTGACGAAGATGTTATCTTCCACGGCCAGAGCTTGAAGGGTTTTGTCGTGGTGAACTTGCGTGAGAACCCCTACTTCGTGCCGGAGAAAGGGAGGAAATACCTCTTGATCTGCCCCACCGGCACGGCGGCTATGGCAAAGGCGTCTGTCCTCCGCCAGCAGGGATTTGACGTTTACGCGCTCGACGAGAAGACGTATAGGAGGATCGCACAATGAGGAAATACATACCGGCGGGGATACTGATCGCGTCCACGCTCCTCGTGGCGTACCAGACCTACCACGTCCAGCAGATCATTGCGAGCGGTAACGTCTGTGGCTGTTCCTTCCCCGTTCCGCTATATATCCCCACGTTCTTTGCGGTTGGCATAATCGCGGGCATCGCCCTCCTGAAACTATTTCCGGAAGGAGGAAACACTTCGCATTATGATCTGGATAGGATCGCCACGCTCTTTGACAAGGAGGAAGAGTGGTTCATCGTCCGATCCGTCCTTGAGAATGGCAGCGTCCTTCAGTCCGAGATTTCCGAGCTTTTCGGGAAGGTCCGTGCTAGCAGGGCGGTGGCAGCCCTCGAGGCCCGTGACGTTATCAGGCGGGAAAGAGTGGGAAAAACGTATATTATCCTCCCCGGCCCCGCACTGAAGGACATTATCCGATCTTAGAGAGCACCCAGTCCACTACGTACTTGTTTCCCAGTATTTTTCCGTCCGGAAGTATGCAGAAGAGGTAGTTTTGCTCGTTAGGGTACGGCGTTCCTCGCATTCCTTTACAGAGTGACAGTTCCTTTTCTCTGCCCATGAAGTAGCCGTTCACGTCCTGGTTCTCCGACGGAAAGCCAGAAAGCACGAAGACGTTTCCATCCACGCGCACCGCCATGATTGGGACGCCACCGTCCCATGAAACGCCCGCTTCCTTTAGGTACTCCTTTATCTTGGAGCCGTCCGTTGTTCTCAGTATCGGAGCGTCCGGATACTTCTCGTCTAGGTATTTCATCAGTGAGTGGCAGTGCGGGCAGGTTGGAGAGTATACGAGAACGCCCAAGTGGTTGCCCTCCTGTGGCATATCTTTCCCGCCGCCTGTCTGGCCGGAATACCACGCAAGGGCCGCTACCAGCAATATGATTGAGAAAATTACTCCATAGATAGCATAGCGAACACCGCCAGCAGCAGTATTCCCGCGATCAGGTGCAGTTCCCTTATGTGTCTTTTTCTCCATTCCATCACCGCCTCCGGTTTTGTTCCAAAACCAACGATTGCCGTTATTGCAATCATCGGAAGGATGAATATCATGTTATAGTAAAGAAGGTAGAAGATTTTTTCAACTGCTGTGTTTGCAAGTAGGATGATTGCGGAAAGGTATGGCCCGGAGGAGCAGGGGAGCAAAAGTACGGAGCAGAGGACGGCGACGGGTACGGCCATCCACGGGTTCTCAACGGACTTCAGAGCTTTTTGAGCGATGGGTCGGAAGGACATGGGCATTTCAAGGGATATGAAGCCGGGACGGTACTTGAAGAAAGCCATGATTTCGAGAACTGCCATCACGAGTATCAGAATCTTGAGAATCGCACGCAAGAGGTCTTGAATTCCCAGCGTGTAAATGAGCTGAAGCACGCCAAGCCCGTAGAGCAGATACATTATGTATATCGTTACCGTGAATAGGATTCCGCCGATAATTGCGTCTCTTCTGCCCTTCGTTAACACAAGAGCAGATAGTAGGAGTACCTGCACTGCAAGGGTGCAGGGATTTACCATGTCGACGGCTGCTAGTCCGGTGATCGTCCACAACGTCTGAACGTCCATGTTTCTACCCACGCTGAAACCGAATATATTTATTGGTTTCAGTCCATGAAACTATCCATGCGGGTTGTTTTGCTCCTCGATTTTGACGGAGTGATTGTGGATTCGCCGGCGCACTTCGTGGACGCATCGGAGGACGTTGCACGACTGTTCTTCCCTTTCCTGCCCCGAAAGCGTGAAATTCTGGACAGGATTTATGGGAGGTATGTGAAGCGAAAGGGAACGAAGGGGGAGCCAGGGGTTCTCGGTCGTCTTGTTGGTATAATCTTTTATCCCGTTCTCGTGGCGTGGAACCGGGCGCTGGCTAAACATTCTGAAGTCCTCCCTGGCGTGGAGGAGACGCTGAAGTGGGCAAAGCGTCGGGGCGCCACTATTATCCTCTTCTCGTCGAAGGACTGGGTTTCCGACTACAAGGAGCGGCGTTTCCGAAGAACAGGGCTGGACAAGTATTTTGACGATGTTGTGAGCTTCCGCGACTACAGGGAGCGGAAAAAGTTGCTGGAAAACCTGAGAGAGCAATACAGAGACGCTATATTCATCTGGGTGGATGACAGGCCGCACCGCTTTCGCCACAACGTGAATGGAAGAATTGTCCCCGTCTGGTTCCAGTTCCCGACGACAGCAGAGTGGGAGAAGGAAGTGGCAAAGACGATACCGCGGCTGAGAAAAGCGAAGAACTGGGAAGAGCTGAGAGAAATTTTGAAGGAGTATTTGTAAACTATTCCCACAATAATTATCTTTATGCCTCGTGGTATTATCACATCATCTTTCCGCGGGAGGGAAGGGACGGAGTACGTGATTTTTGATGGCGAGAAGTATTACAGGGCTGTTTCTAGAGAACGGTTCAGGACTGGGGACAGTGTGGAGTTGCGGGACGGCAAACTCTTCTCGCTGAGCGAAAGCGTCCGCCCGAAGGTGAAGGAACGTTTTCTATCTGGCCTGAAGGTGGATTTGGAACTGCCCGACGAGATTGCTTTCCTCCGCGGCAACTTTGAAGTGCTCTGGAAGGAACTGGCGTTTCTCAAGGTAACGGGTGAAACGCCGCAGGTCTTTTACGACAACGACGCGGACGGTATCATCGCGGCGCTCCTGATAAAGAAGGCACTCGGACTTTCGGACAGAGCGTTTTCAACGATTTCGCATTGGACGCTTCGTGAGGCCCAAATCTGGCTGTCAGATGCACCTCTTTATCTCCTTCTGGACGTGGGTAGTGACTGGAGAGATCGCCCCGGCCTTTTCTTGCTTTCGAGTTACGGCCCGACCTTCGTTGTGGACCACCACTACGCTGAAAAACAGCACGGCTTCGGTGTGGTGATTAATCCTGCTCTTCACTCACCGGAGCTGTCCAAATACAACACGGCAACGCTCGTTTCGTACCTTGTGAAGTCGTGGGTGGAGAAGCCAGAGTGGGGGAGGATTGCTGCCGCGGGAGATAAGAGTTCGGTGATTGAATGGGGCGAAGAGGACAGGAAGAAAGCATTGGCGCTGGAGATGTCACAGGCAATTCGTGCTGACCTCCGTCTGGCCGAACAGATACTGGAAACGGACCTCTGGAAGACATATTACGAACTGTTCAGAATGAAAGTAGAAATGGCATTGGAGAACGCGGAGATGGAAGAGAAGGAAATCAACGGGAAGCGGGCTCTCATCGTGAAACTTTCATATACGCCAAACTACCCACACAAGGGCAAGATTGCCTCGTGCTTGATGGATGAAAGGGGCTACGACATCGTAATTGTCACGGATGCAGAGAAGAGCTTCAGATATACCGTCACAATGCGCGGGAAGGGAGATTTGCTCTCAATGGTAAAGAATTTGGGCGCTGCAGAGTACTGGGGCCACCCGAATGCTGTTTCTTTGTCCACAACAGAGCCGGAACGGGTTATTCAGCAGATTCTGGAGAGACTGTGATCCTTTTTATTATCCTTGTTTCCGTTACGTCTGGTGATTGTGATGGGTGATGGACTTCACTAACCGCGTTCGTGGAACCCGCGATTTTCTGCCGCCGCTGAGCGTGAAACGTGCTGAGTTTCTGAGGATCATCGAGGAAACTTACAGTGAGTTCGGCTTCGCCCCCTGGGATACTCCCGCCCTCGAAACAGCTGAGCTGCTCACGTCTAAGGGCGGAGAAGAAATTCGTGACGAATTGTATCTGTTCAAGGACAAGGCTGGGAGAGGCATCGGTCTTCGCTTTGATTTGACACTCCCGACCGCCCGTGTGCTGGCGGAGAACAAGACCATGCCCCTGCCCGTCAAGCGTTATATGATCGGCAAGGTATGGAGGTATGACCGTCCGCAGGCCGGACGTTTTAGGGAATTTACTCAGGCGGATGTGGATATCTTCGGAACGACGAACCTGCTGGCGGATGCAGAAGTCATTGCGGCACCCTGGACTGCGCTGAAGCGTGCAGGTCTTGAGGGAACTGTACAGCTAAACGACCGGAGGTTGTTGGACGCTATCGCCGATTACATTGAACTGTCCAAAGACCGGAGGGACGAATTCTATCGCGCCATTGACAAGTGGTATAAGATCGGGGAGGATGGCGTTCGTGAAGAACTAAAGGATCTCGCACCGTTCCTGGATAAGTTCCTTGAGTTCAACGTGGATTTGGATGAACTGCCCGAGAAGAGCGAAGAGATCTCTAAAGCAAAGGACGACCTGCTGAAACTCGGCGAGTATTTGGACGACTTCGGCGTGCTCTGGGCATTCAACGTGTTCGTCGTCCGCGGGTTGGACTACTACACGGGGCCGATATTTGAGACGTTTGTGGACCGACCCACGAGCATACTCTCCGGCGGAAGATACGACGAACTCATTGGACTTCTGGGAGGAAAGGAGGTTCCAGCGACGGGCGGCAGCATAGGCGTGGACCGGGTTCTTGATCTCTACGTGGATTCCATGAACCTGAACGCAGATGAGGCGGACATCTTCGTCGCGGTGATTCCGGGGTATGAAGATATGGCAATAAAGATCTCAAAAGAACTCAGGAAATCCGGAAAACGCGTGTTCATGGACGTTACAGGAAGGAAACTCGGAAAGCAACTGGCAGACGCAGAGAGAAGAGGGATAAAAACCGTAATCATCGTGGGCAAGGAAACGGAAGAGGGCAAAGTTGTGGTTAAGGATATGGAGAGCGGGGAACAGAAGGCAGTGCCTATAACTGAACTCGCCGGACAGAAGCACTAAATTCCTTTCCAGCACTTCTTTTTTATTCGCTACGTACCACACCTTATATCCGCCTGCTTTTTGGTGAGCAAATATGACGCCACACAGGATGCGCCAGCAGATACTCGAGGGAGACGTTGTCAGGACTTTGCTAAAGCTCTCAGCACCCCTCATATTCACGCAGCTCGTTCAGATTCTCTACAACCTTGTGGACACGTTCTGGTTGGGGCGTCTCGGCCGTGCAGCCGTTTCTGCCCCCGCCGTCGCCTGGCCCATTGTTTTTACTGTAACGATGTTTGGCGGGGGATTTGCAACGGCGGGACTGGCCCTCGTTTCACAGTACGTTGGTGCAAACAAGTGGGAAAGGGTCGATAAAGTTGTTGGAAACCTCCTTGTTCTTCTTGGTGCGCTTTCCATCGTTTTCGGTGTGCTCGGGTACGTTTTTACGCCCCAGATCCTGCACCTGTTGCGAATCCCTGAAGATGTAATTCCTGAAGCCGCAACGTATCTCAGAATAATTTTTGCGTCGCTCCCGTTCTCCTTCGTGGTGTTTGTTTTTTCCATGGTGCTGCGTGCCGTTGGTGACATGTGGACACCGACCAAGATTAACCTCGCAACCATCACGCTAAACGCTATCCTTGACCCGGTACTCATATTCGGCTGGCTGGGTGCTCCTGCGATGGGTGTTGCAGGTGCAGCAATTGCAACAGCACTATCAAACGCCGTTGCGTCTATGGTCTCGCTTGTAATTCTCTTTAAGGGCTGGAAACACATACATGTCCGTCTGGAGCACCTGATTCCCGACGGATCGCTGATTAGCAAAATAGTCAGCATCGGTACGCCTGCAGGACTTTCCAATTCGCTCAACGGCCTTGCATTCACTACTATTATGGCGATCGTTTCTGCTTTCGGCTCGGTGGCAGTGGCCGCCTATGGAATCGGCATGCGTATAATCAACATCGTCTCCGCTGTTGCCTTTGGCATGTCGCAGGCAGCGTCCGTTATGATCGGCCAGAACATCGGTGCAGAACAGTATGAAAGGGCAAAGCACATCTTGGCAACCACGATAAAGATCACGTTTTCGACAATGTCCGTTCTTGCCCTCGTGGTGTTCGCGCTCCGTTACGACCTGATCGAGATCTTCATATCTGATCCAGCGGTGATAAATACTGGTGCTATGCTCCTGTTCTACTTCTCGCTCTCAGTCCCGTTCTTTGGCATCTTTTTCCCCGTGATGAATGCCCTTCGCGCTGCAGGAAAGACGAAGATTTCAGCAACGCTTGCATTTGTGCGGCTCTGGGTGTTCCGCGTGGGGTTAGCATACCTGTTGGGCCGGGCCTGGGGGTCAGTGAACGGTGTTTTCCTCGGTATGGCCCTGAGCAATGTGCTTGGTGGTTTGCTGTCCCTGTACTTCGTGTTCTGGACGGGATGGATGAAGAAGATAATAGATTGAACTTTTAACCACTTCTACCCAAATTTTATTGGCAATTCCAAAAAGGAGGTGAAATCATGTTCGGCGATGTAAAGGAGTACTGGGCATGGATGCTTGGTGTGGGCGTCTTCTTCATCGCGCTGGGAGTGGCGGGTTTGCTGTATCTGCCGCTAACCACAATGGCAACAGTGTTATTCTTCGGAGCACTTGCGATTATCGCCGGTGTCGTTCAGCTCATAAATGGATTCACGCATACGGGTGGCTGGGTCAGCAGGGTGGCGAACATAGTCCTTGCATTGCTCTACATAGTGTTCGGTGCGTTAGCATTCTACAACCCCGTGATGGCCAGCGCTGCAATAACCCTCGCCATGGCTGCGGCGTTCATAGCGATAGGCATTGTGCGTGCTTGGATTGCCTGGCAGAACAGGGACGTGCTCCCGTACTGGGGCTGGATAGTGCTTTCCGGTATAATTAGCATCGCTCTCGGTGTCTTAATAGCAATCCAGTGGCCCGGCGCAGCGCTCTGGTTCCTCGGGCTTTACGTGTCTCTGGACCTGCTGTTCAGCGGGGCAACGTTCATCGGCATAGCGTTGGCTGCCCGCTGAACCTTTTTATACAACCTTTTCTTTTTTTTGACCGTGACTCCTGCCGACTGGATCACGATTATCAGGACGGTCCTCGTTTTTGTGGTTGCTGTTCTTGTATACTACGCGTGGGGGCCGTGGTGGCTTTCAGTTATCCTCCTTATAATCGCGTTCGCCATGGATTCGCTGGACGGGTACGTGGCGAGGCGCTACAAGTGCGAGACGGTTATTGGATCGCTTCTGGACGTGGTCGGAGATAGAATGACGGAAATCGTTCTCTGGCTGATGTTCCTTGCGATCGACTACGTCCCGGCTTGGGCCCCGATCATCGTTCTCTCCCGTGCTGCCCTTACCGATGCCATTCGGGGCCGCGCTGCAGGGAAGAACGTTTCCGTTTACGGTATGATGCGCTCCTGGTGGGGAAGGACCTTCGTGAAGAGCCGTTTTGTCCGCGGGCTCTATGGCGTTTCCAAGGTGCTTTTCTTCCTTGTGCTCACGCTTATGCGCTATGGGGTTGTTCCCTTCTCCTGGCAATTCTCCTTCTGGTATTCACTATATCTCGTGCTATTCTCACTGCTGCGCGGGCTACCAGTGCTGATCGACGCAAGGGGTGTGCTATAACTCGAAGAATGAAATGCGCCGGCCGGGATTCGAACCCGGGTCGTCGGCGTGGAAGGCCGACGTCCTACCAGGCTAGACTACCGGCGCTGCTGGCTCGCAGGTGTATTTTGGTGCAGAGGATTTAAAAATGCTGGATTCGTTCCATTCCTTGTGCGTAGGACAATCGGGCTGTGGGATGCAGTGGCGATCGGCATCGGCGGTATGATCGGCGGTGGCATATTCTCTGTCCTCGGACTTGCCGCGGTTTTTCTCATATTTCTGGCGTATGAGGGGTCCGGTCTTATATCAAACACCGCGGAAGAAATCGAGAACCCACTCTCTGGCGAAACACGGGGAAACCCCCCGGTTCATGGAGATGAACACGTGGAACGAACTATCTGGAGGGCTTCATAATCATAGGTTCATTTGTCGCAGGGGCCACCTGGCGTGCTGCATCTGGAAGAAGGATAAGATTAAGGTTCTGGGAAGAGTAGTTGCGGCTTCACCGTGAAATGTATCGTTTTCTTGCCTTTCCCCTTGTTCTCCTTCTTGAGGAAGACGATCTCGCCGATCTCCTTGGTGTTCGCCACGTGTGGGCCGCCGTCCGCTTGCATGTCTACTCCCGGGATCTCCACGATTCTCCAGCGCTCGATGTTCGGGGGCATGCGGGCCGCCAGTTTCACGACTCCCGGAATTTTTAACGCCTCTTCACGGGAGAGCCAGTAGACCTTGACCGGGAGTTCCTTCTTCACGATCTCGTTGGCCTCTGAGAACACCTCGTCAATCATCTCCGGCGTCAGTTGATCAACATTGAGCATGTCCCTTGCCTTCTCCGCTGTTATGTGGCCCCCAGTAATTTCTGCACCGTACTTCTGGTAGAAAAGCGACGCAACGATGTGCGATGCCGTGTGCAGCCGCATCTGACGGTAACGGTTCTCCCAGTCGATCACTCCGTGAACCTTCATGCCCGGTTCGAGCCCTTCCGTTGTCTCGAGGAAATGAAGAACCTTTCCCTCAACTCTTTTCCCGCCGATCACCCTGTACTCTTTACCGTCTTCTGTCACGATCTTTCCCGTGTCCCCCTCCAGTCCGGAGGCGCGCGGAAAGAATGCTGTTTTGTCCAGGACGATGTAATCCTCTCCTACTTCCACGACGGTCGCGTCGAACTCCTTCAAGTAGTGGTCCTCAAGGTATAGTTCTTCCGTCATGTCAGACACCCAGTGTTTTTAGTATCATATAGCCGATGAATATGCCCAGTATTCCGAGAATGCCCTCCCACGTGTTTGGTGCGGGGATCGGGAGCTTCAAAGCCCTGAAAATTACTCCAACCACAAACCCCGTGAAAAACGCCAGCGCGAGCGACTGGTAACTCATGTTATTAGGAAGGGTAAAAGAAGATAAAAATCAGAGCTTCACCTTGTACTTTTTGTTCTTCGGGTCAAACTCAATAACTCCTGCCTTCTTCAGTTCTTCCTTAAACTCTTCCCAGTCAACTCCAAGTTCTTCTGCCTCTTCCTTCAGATGCCTGGGCCAGACGTAGACGCCCTCCGCAGTTATCTCGCCTTTTTCCGAGATGATGGCATCTATGAACGCCTTTGTCTTGTCCACCTCGTACTCTCTTTTCTTCAGATCTTCTATGATCTCATCAAGACCCTTGAGAATGCCGTAGAGTGCTTCAAACTCATCGTTGGCGTTTCTGTCGTAGTGAATATCATACTTGTGCTTGAGTTTTGCGGCAAGTTTCAGCAACTCCCTCTCTGCCTTTACTCCCCGGAGACCCGGGAGCATAACGGTAACCATTGTAACCACCGTATAGTAAATACACCCAGTAATAGAATATAAAATGCATAGTTTGTAAAAAACTTGGAGTTACTTCAAATTCTTGACTTTTTTCTTTAATTTCTTACAAAATCATTGTGATGACGCCCACGCTCACAAAAAATGTGATAATGTTGGCTATTATACCCCCTATCGTTGTGTATATCATCAGTTTCTTTGGTTCGATCCCCAGGAGGTATCCTGCAATGCTGCCAGTCCATACACCGGTTCCGGGCAGCGGTACCGCCACGAAAAGTATTACGCCAGGAGCACCGTACTTCTCAACGTAGGGACGCACTCTTCTCCGGGCACTGTTAACATATCTCTCCCAGAGATCCCGGATGATGGGTATTTTACGTATCAGCAGTTCCAGAATCCACAACCCGTATGCCAGTGCCGCTGTCAGGACAAACGTGAGAACAGATGCAGTTGCAAAAACGATTAGGGGGTTGTAGCCAGCTGCGATGGCAAGGGGAATCGTGTACCTTGTCTCGATTGTCGGGGCAAGCGAGAGGAGTACCAGAATGGCCGCGTTATAGTCCATCTAGTAGAACGGGGATACAGGGTTTTAAATGATCGTGCCATATTGGAACGTGGCGTTTGAAATCGTGGTAGACGGCGGTGCCGACCTGCTCAGCGGAACGCCGGAGGACGTGCTCAAGGTTCCCATCAATGTTTTCATAGGCGAAGAGGAGTACACGTATCCGGGAACCATATCAAAGGAAGACGTGCTCAGTTATATCCGCGAGATGAAGCCGGGCAAGGTTAAGACGAGTCAGCCGTCGCCAAAGCAGATCATGTCCGCCGTGGAGGGGATGGAAGGAGACGTGCTTTACATAACGTTATCATCCCGGCTCTCCGGCCTGTAC
This sequence comes from Candidatus Iainarchaeum sp., assembly GCA_030445695.1. Taxonomy (GTDB): domain Archaea; phylum Iainarchaeota; class Iainarchaeia; order JAADDC01; family JAADDC01; genus SZUA-1452. The sequence goes on along the minus strand of JASUTF010000002.1, from coordinate 13,814 downwards.
AACGCAGCCCTTATCGCTTCAAACCTCATGAAAAAGAAGGGAGTAAATCTCCACGTTTTCGACTCGCTGTCCGTGTCCGCGGGCATCGGCATTCTCGTCCGTGAGGCCCTGCGCCTGCGGGACGAAGGGAAAACCATTGAGGAAGTGATACCCGCCCTTGAGGCGCTGAGGAGCAGGATCAGAATATACTTTGCAGTCCCCACGCTTGACTACCTTGTTGCAGGGGGACGTCTCGACCCGTTCAAGGCGACACTGGCCAAGATAGTGGGTATCCGCCCGATACTGACGATCCGTGAGGGCAGGGTGGATCTTGAGAACACGGTTCGCAAGAACAAACTATGGGCGGAGATGGCTGCTCTCGCGGGCTCAGAGTCCGTTTTAATGGCCTACGCGCCTGGAGGGGACGACGGAAAGGCACTGGAGGAACACTTGAACTATAGGGGTATCAAAGTAGAGGAGAAGGTGCTCCTTAGCCCCGTTATCGTGGTGCACGCCGGCCCGGGAGCGGTCAGTATGCTTTTTGTCGAGTGATGCGGAATGGATCCGGATGCGCTCCGCAGATCTGGTAAAGTTCTGGAGAGGGCCCTGCGGAATGCTTTCAGGAAGATTGATTCTGGAGAGCGTTCGGGTCTGGCAGTGGCGGACTCCGTGGAGCAGGCCATTCTGGAGGAGGCAAGGAACGCATTCCCGTGTAACGTTGGAGTGGACCACGTGGCCGCCCATTTCTCACCCACGGACACGGAGACGGCGGACTTCTCGAGCGGAAAGCTGGTGAAGATTGACGCGGGCGCCCACGTAGACGGCTGGATATCCGACGCCGCTTTCACCTACGTGCTCGACGATTTCTACGTCTCGGTTGCAAGGGCAGCGTACGAGGCGCTGAGCGAGGCAGTACACGCAATACGGCCCGGCATGCAGGTATCTGAGATCGGGAAGGTAATATCAGACGTGGCGAAGAAGTACGGTGTCAGGCCCATATCGAACCTGGGGGGCCATGAAATTAAAAGATACAACTTGCACGCAGGTCTTTTCATTCCTAACGTTCCTGAGGGCCGAGCAGTCATAGAAGAGGGCATGCAGATAGCCATTGAGCCGTTTATGACGGACGGCAGGGGTTACGTGAACAACGGTCCCAGCGTCACGATATTCTCCCTCCAGCGTGCGAGGGCGAGGACTCCCCTGGCCAAGAAGGTTCTTTCCCACATAGAGAAAGAATATGGCCCGCTTCCCTTTGCCCAGAAGTGGATCGAGCGGGAGTTTGGACTGCAGGGGCGGATGGCACTGTTCGAACTGGCGAAGCTGGGGTCCCTGCACCAGTATCCGATTCTGATGGAGCAGAAGGGCGCGGCAGTGGGCCAGTTCGAGACAACGGTGGTTGTGGAGCCCGACGGGGCGGAAATCCTTATAGATGTCTTCGACCTTGTAAGTTGGTGAGGGAGAATGGGCGATCGATACGTACTGGCGGTTGCTGCGGTGGTTCTCACGGTCCTTGCGGAGATACTTGTCACTGGCGTGTCGTTTTCACCTGAATCCATTGTAATTCCCGATATGATGCTCCTCCGGTCCGCAGCCGGTCTTGTTATTCCCCTAACTGCTGTTCTGCTGTCCGTCTTCCTTCTCCGCTGGTCCTCCGACAGCAGACGCCAGAGGGTCATCTACTGGGCTGTTGAACTGACCGTTGCGGTCCTGGGCGCGGTGCTGCTGGGTCTGGATCCAATTGTCTCTGCCTTTATCGTGGCGACCGTTGCAGGGGGTATCCTGCCCGTCTCCAGCGATGATCCGTGCAAGATGGGGGTCTGGCACACCGTTTCGTCGCCCAAGAGTTTGGGTTTTGCCCTAGTGCTCGTTGTTCTCATATATCACGGTTCCACAATGGCTGGCACCCTCCAGCCCCTCCTCGTGGACCGCATAGTTGAACTGGCACTCACCGGTGCGGGTTCGCAGAAAAACATTCTGGACGTGAACCAGATCATTCCCGAGGGCATAACTCCCGAGGAGCGTGAAAAGATCATAGAAAGCGTCAAGAGTTCGGTGCCCAACTGGGATTCCCTCTCGCCGGAGCAGCAACAGGAGCTCATCAACCAGTATCTTGAGCAGTATGAGGGCATAAAGAAGGGCATCCGGGAGGCGCTCGCATTGAGCATTAAGTCCCCGGACGAGAATGTTATGAGGTCGGCCATAGAGCGGCAGATTCGCGAGATGCCTGTTTTCCGCTCTGTTTTCGAGAACGTGCACTACATTTACGCGTTTGTCGGCGCGATGCTCTACTCGATCATAACGCTCTTTGCAGAGTGGGTTGCATTCGTGGTTGCCGCCGTCTTCAAGCTCGTCACGGGGATCGGCGGGAAGAGGCCACAGGGTTAAAAACATTCCTTCCCTTTCATTGAAAGCGTGCCCCGGTAGCTCAGGGGCCGACGCGGCCCGCGGGTCCGCGAGGCCGGTTGCGGAGCAACCGACCACACAGCACAGTAGAATATCGTTGGTTCGCATGGTCGCCCCGGTAGCTCAGCCTGGTAGAGCGCTCGCTTGGTAAGCGAGAGGTCGCGGGTTCAAATCCCGCCCGGGGCTCTCTCACTCATTTTGCATTTCGCGAATCCTTCTGAGTATTTCCTTTTTCAGGTTCTCCAGATCTTCTTCCGACTCTGGTTGAGGCAGCATTGATTCGTGGTAGATCTTTCGCAACACATCGTAGATCTTCCTTGCATCCTCCCTCTCAGCGGGCTTTATGATCTGCTTCACTCTCTCCTCGCCGTAAGCATCTTTTAGTGTTTCCAGAAGATCTTCCAATATCTTTTTAGCCAGAGCACCGCCCATGTATTTTGCGTCGAACTCAATACCGTGGAATCTGTCTGCAATCCTGTCCATGTGTTCGATCGCTTTCTCGAGGTCTACGCGCTTGTCCCCAGTTTCAGTACACGGAAGCTCAGCTGGTTTTCGATTCCCCTGTAGCCCACCCGGAGAAGGTGATATCCGTCCTCCATTTTCAGAACGTAGTAATGCGAGTCGTGGCGGACTCTGTGGTCTTCGGCACCTAATACTCCTGCGAAGGCGTCGAGGAGGTTGTGTATCTTCTCCCGCTCTTTTTCGGTAAGTTTTCTCTGCTGCTCTTCCGCTTTGTGTACGCTGGCAAGTAAATCTTTCATTTTCGTCTTTTCGCTCGCTCCATCGAAGACCGGCCTTTCCCGGGGCGGCTCCTTTCTTTTCTTCTCCCCAAAGAACCGCAGGGACATATGTTAAACACGTGTTGGATATTTATATTTCTTCTACCAAATATCTTCTTGCATGGGAATAGATTCCCTGTTCATATGGCTGGCGTTCGCGTTCGTGCTGCTTGCAGTGCTCTTTCTGGCACTCGCATGGTACCAGTGGACGACGACGGGCATGGCCATAGGCATAACGTCCCTACCGGTCGATCTGAACCTAAACACTGCGGAAGGTTAGGGGAAAGCAACTGTTCCAAAAACCCTTTATAAAACGGTTCCGTTCTCCAAACATGATAGCCGACGTGATTGAAAGGGTTGTGTTTGACGACGGATATTGGGACGAGGCATTGCTTTTTGCCCGTTACGAGGTTCAGAGGCACGTGGACGCGGGTTACGAATTAAAACGCTACGTAGAGTCGTATTCTCCCTACGGGAGGGAGAGAATCTACGCAGAACTTGAAAAAGACGGCGAACGTATCATTATATTTGCAAGCCCCGAGGATGGACTTGCCATCGCCCGCTACCCGGAGCTCGCGGTGGCGATTGCCGTTACCACCCGGAAACAATAATAAGCATTTTCCCTCTTTTTCTCTCGATGGCCGGGAAAAGGAACGTGGTAATTGACACTGTTCAGGCAATTCCTGTGGAGGAGCAGGCAGTCGAGATCGTCGAAAGAAAGGGTGTGGGCCACCCGGATTCTATCGCGGACGGAATCGCGGAGGCAGTGAGCAGGGCCCTCTGCGCCGAGTATGTTCACCTCTTCGGGACTGTTCTGCACCACAACACGGACCAGGTGGAGGTTGTCGGGGGCCGTTCCCGGCCCATGTGGGGTGGCGGCGAGGTCATCAAGCCCATATACATCCTTCTCTCTGGTCGTGCGACGAGCATGGTCGATGGTGAATGGATTCCTGTTCATCGCATCGCTATTGAGGCGGCCAAGGACTTCCTCTGGGAGAATTTCAGGCACCTAGACGTGGAAAGCCACGTTATTATCGAATCCAAGATAGGACACGGGTCTGTGGACCTGAAACACCTCTTTGAGCAGCGAAAGAATGGGATACCTCTGGCCAACGACACGTCCTTGGGCGTCGGTTATGCCCCGCTCACCGAGACGGAGGCGCTCACCCTCGAGACGGAGAGGTTCCTGAACTCCGACGCGTTCAAGCGCGAGTACCCCGCCGTGGGTGAGGACATCAAGGTTATGGCGGTCCGAAAGAACAACAAGATCGAACTCACCATCGCCGCTGCTATGGTGGACTCCGAGCTGAACAACGTGCAGGAGTACCTCGAGACGAAGGCGGCGATCTTTGAGACGGTGCGAGAATTGGCCGAGAACATAACCGATAAGGAAGTGGAGATTCACGTAAACACGGCCGACGACATAGAGAACGGTGTTGTTTACCTGACCGTCACCGGTCTCTCTGCTGAGGCGGGCGACGACGGATCGGTAGGACGCGGTAACAGGGTGAACGGGCTCATAACACCGGCCCGCGGGATGTCCCTCGAGGCGGCTGCCGGCAAAAACCCTGTGAACCACGTGGGCAAGATATACAACGTCGTGGCGAACCAGATCGCCAAGGACATTTATGAAAACGTCTCCGGCGTCCACGAGGCATACGTCTACCTCCTCAGCAGAATAGGGAAGCCCATAGACGACCCGGAGATCATTCACGTCAAGCTCCTCCCGGAGAAGGGCACGAAACTAAAGGAAGTTCAGCCAGAGGCGGAAGAAATCGTCCACAAGCACCTTGACAACATCATGGATGTGGTGGACAAGCTCATAAACGGCGAGATCAGGGTGTTCTGATGATCCTGGTCCGTCCCTCCTCAATTCCTTCCACCGTCTGGAACGTAGTGGATCCGTGGAGCATAGAGGATGCGAACTTCGAGGAGGGGCACGCCGTTGCCCTTGAGGGGGAACAGATTGATGAGCTCATCGTGTTTCTGAAGTCCGTGAAGCCGAAACGCATAGTGGTGCACTCCCAGAACGAGATGCTCTTCCGCTCGCTCGCCGCGGCGTTCACGCCGGACAAGGTTCTCCGATCACGGAGCTTCTGAGGTGGGGCATATGGCGGACGTTCAGAAGACATATTCACTGGTGGCTGCCGGTTTCGTCCTTGCCCTTGTGGCGGGCTTCGCATACCTTCCACTCCTTGCATCCGTCGGTTCGGCTGGCAGAATACTCCTTGCGATCCTTGCGTTCGTCCCGCTCTTCATAGTGATGTACCGGCCGGGCCTCGGCACGTATCTGCTCTTCGCCGCCGTGACGGAGGGCTACGTCCTCTCCATCGTCCCGGTGCTGGCAGCAGCATACGGCCCGATTGTTTTCGGCATTGTTGCCGGCGGTGCCCTTGCATTCGCCGTTGCTGCCCTGGTATTCAACGAGCGTGAGGTCGGGGAGTCAGCGGGCCGTGCCGCTTTCGCGCTCATCGTGATTGCACTCATCGGATCCCTCGCCCTCGTGATCGGCTCATTCTTCCAATGGTATTCTTATGAACTGGATCTGGTGACCACGGTCATCGCGCTCATCGCTTTCCTGCTCTTCGCCGCATACGACGCCTCAAAAGTGCGTCAGTATCCCGACGAGTACCGCGCGGCGGTCCAGCTCCTGATAGATCTCGTGGGCATCGTTGTAGAGCTCCTTCGCCTCTTTGTCCTAACAAGAGAAAGAGAATGATGCTCTTGGCCCGGGTGGGACGGCTCCGGTGAGGCGTGATCCGGGGTTTCACGCCCGGGCCACATCTGCTATCATTGCGTTTAGTTTTTCTGCAACTTCTCGCGGGTGGAAGAGCACGAGTGCCTTCTCGTCTCCACCACCGCCATACGCGTCTTCCAGTTCGAACACACCCTTGTCGATAATCACCTTGATCCGTTTCGCGTATGGCATGAGCGGAGACACTGCCCCTATGCTCACCCCCGTTACCTCCCGCACCTCCGGCGGGGACGCCATGCGTGCAGATCTTGCCCCGAAGACACGCTTTAACTTGTTTAAATCGAGCTTGGCGTCGCCCCTGATAAGAACGGCCACGAAACTGTCATCTACCTTAACTATGAGCGTCTTTACGACCGCCTTGGGAGGAATGCCCATTTTCTCAACATCCTCCACCGTTCTTACCGGCTTTGCGAACCGTATGACCTCTGCATCAAGACCTTCTTCACGAATGAATTCCTCAACGATGTCTATACCGCTCATTTTATCACCTCGTTGATCACGGAAAGGACAGAGTTGAGATTACCGTTGGGGATTCGCATGCCAGCTGCCATGGGGTGGCCGCCCCCTTCTCCACCCAGCGTGACCGCAATGCGTTTGGCGAGTTCGCCCAAGTGAATGCCCCTCTTTTCCCACTCCTGGCAGCGGAAGGAACCTTTCAACGTACCGTTCCTGTCCATTCCAAGTACTATTACAATCCAGTCCCTGTACTCGGGCAGCGTCGAGACGCGCGTAGAAACGATGGAGTTTATCTGCCTGTACTTCTCCTCCGTTACCCGAACTATAATTTTTCTCCTCTCATCCCAGATGACTGCCTGCTCCTTCGGGTCTTCAACGTATTTCTTTACAGTTCCCTCGAACTTGTTTTCTGCGTCTATGAACTCGGATCGGCTCAGAACATCGTTTAAGCTGTGGATATCGTTGAGCAAGATGTAATCAAGTTCTGAAAGGTCTTCAATTACTGCAATGTATGCCGATAGCAGATCCCCTGCCCGTTTTACTTTATCGTATCCAAATCGCTGGATTAAGAACTCGTTCCAGGGTGCTATACAGTGATCTGTGTATATGGAGATCGCTGCGAGCCAGTCGTAGTCCGAAACAAGCTCCCTGAACGTCAGATACGCGAGAAAGCCCGTATTCCATTGTGACGGACTTGGAACGTCCGTGAAGTGCGGGTTCACGTACGCATGCAGTTTTTTCTCGACGTCTTTCCGCCACGGGTGGTGGTCGATTGCGTAAACGTTTCTTCCCGATTTGCTCGCGCCCTGCACTATCTCCACGGGCTCGCCATCAAGTGCAATGTCCGTAAAAACGAGCGCTCCTTTCTCAGGGACGAAGCACTTATCCCTTTCGGTGGCGTAGGGGTGTGCATCGAACCCCATTCGCCGAAGGGCCACCGTGGTTATAATGCCCGATGCGAATCCATCCATGTCAATGTCATGCTCCACGTGGTAAAGGCCGTCGTCCAACCTGTCGCGGAACGTCCGGATCGCGCGCTTCAGGTTCCCCGGGATCTCCATGCAGAAGAAAAAGAGAGGAACCTTTTTTAGTGTTGCCCGTAGATGCTTTTCAAAACGTCCTTTATGTGCTCCATTGCCCGTTCTTTCTCGCTGTGCGGGATTTTTGAACCACCAACCGCTGCGTGTCCGCCGCCGGGAAGTTCGAACCTTGATGAGAGTGTCCTTGCGATTTCTCCGGCGTGCAACCCAATATCCTGGCCCGCTCCGTTCACGCCGATGCGGTAGTTTACAACGTCTCCCGGCTCCCACTGGCCCGCAAGAACAACGGTTGGGGTTGGATCTTTCGAAAACTTGTCGAGCAGTGCTGAACCCAAGTCGGATTTTATCTTCTGCACCTCCTTTGCGTCATCGTCATCCACGTGAATTAGAATAATACGCACGGGCTTGCCATTGACCTCCAATTCTTCCTTTTCGTACTCTCCGCGTTTCACCCTTTCCAGATACTTCTCGAGCACCTTCTCCTTCTTCTCCAGCAATTCCCTGAGCTTTTTGCTACGCGGTATGCTCTTGAGGTCATTTTCCCGCAGCCCTGCAAGTATATCCGCCTTTATCTCCTCGGCGGTCACCTTTCCAGGGAAGTTCTCTTGTAGCTCGAAGAGTCCCGCCAACTTTGCGAGGTCCTCAATCGTGGCGCTCGTTTTCCTTGCCACCGCTTCCGCGAACTCTCTCGCCACATCGGAGTATTGGTGCGCCCTGTCCCCAACGATGCCAATGGCCGCAAGTTTGTATATCATGTCATTTGCACCGACGCGATGGGCAATGTGAACGAGCTGGGCGGAGGGATTGAAAGCATAAAGGCGGGAACTATCTTCCCTGCTCATTTTGGTCTTGCCAGGGCTATCAACTTCAGTAGCAAAGGGGTTGGCAACCGCCACAACTGCTGGGTGGTTCAGAACAGTGTCGTAACTTTCGTCTTCGCCCAATCTTGGACCGTGGTGGTCGATGTTCACTATCTTCGCGCCCGCCGCCACGTTCTGCAGGTGTGCGGGCAGGAGCGTGATGTCGTGGACTATATAGAAGGCGTCGCGGTCGAACTTCACGTTGCTTCGGTCAACGTGGCGCACTTCTATGTTTTCGTCCCTTGCTCCTAGTTTCTTGGCGATTATGCGCCACGCCTCCGCCGACGCGCCGTCTGCGTCCGTGTCTGCAAAGACAACGATGCTTTTGCCCTCCGCTACGGCGTCCTTCAACGCAGAAATAATCTTCTCGTGCTCTTTTCGTAGTTTTTCGGGCATGGACTCGATGAGACGTCGTGCAGCCTCCTCCATGTTATAATATCCCTTCGCCCGCTTTTAATGAAAAGCGTTTTTATGCCTTCCCTTCCCGTTCTTACCCGGTGGGACGAATGGAAACAATCCGCGGCTGGGTCTGGAACGTTCGTGACATAGGCAAGCTCAAGTTCATACTCATACGAACGTTCCCTGAAAACAGAATTGAGCAGGTGGTCGTGAAGAAGGGCAACGTGCCTGACGAAGTTCTGGAGGAAGCGGGTAAGTATAACCCCGAAACGCTTTTGGAGATCCAGGGCGAGTGGGTAGAGTCCAAGAAGGCGCCCAACGGCCGCGAGTTCGTGGCGAAAGACGTGAAAGTTATTGCAAACTCCGAGCCGACCCCCATAGATTTAACCGAAAAAACCCCCGCGGAGTTCCCCACCCGGCTGGAATATCGTTACCTTGATCTACGGAAACCCCGTATAGCAGCCATATTCAAGGCGAAGAGCGTCATCGTTGACGCCGCACGCCAGGTTCTCCGTAAGTGGGGCTTCCACGAGGCGGCGTTCTTCCCCATAATCATCGCAACGGCAACGGAAGGCGGTGCAGAACTGTTCCCGCTGGTCTACTTTGACAGGGAAGCGTTCCTTGCACAGTCCGCCCAGCTGTACAAACAATCGCTCGTTCCTGCCCTTGGACGCGTGTTCTCCATAGCGCCGTCGTTCCGAGCGGAGAAGAGCAGAACAAGGAAGCACCTGACGGAGTTCTGGCAGATTGACGTGGAGGCCGCCTTCGTCACGAAAAAGGATCTCATGGACATTCAGTTTGATATATATAAGACGGCTGCAGAGCGTCTGAACAGGGAGGTGCCGGACGAGCTCAAGCTCCTGGGTATAGAGGAAGTCCCCGTTCCAAACAAGTACGAGAAGATATCTTACGACGAGGCCATCGAACTCCTGCGATCAGACGGCGTGGACATAAAGAGGGGCGACGACTTCGGCGCACCGGAAGAGAGGCAGCTCTGCAGCCACTTCGACGTGCCCTTCTTCGTCACCGAGTTCCCGGAAACAGAGTGTGCCTTCTACTACAAACTCAGGGAGGAGGATCCTTTCTTTGCAGAGAAGATGGACTTCCTCGCGCCCGGAGAGAACGGTCTTGAACTCTCCTCCGGCGGACCACGTGAGAACGACCCGGAGAAGCTGCGGAAGAGGATGATCGCGAAGGGCATGCGTCCGGAGGCGTTCGGCTGGTACCTGGAGATGTTCAAATATGGCTTCCCGCCTCACGGCGGCTTCGGAATGGGTGTGGAGCGTCTGACGCTGGCTCTGCTCAATCTGGACAAGATCATGGAGGCCATGCCATACCCGAGGACGCCGGACATCCTGACCCCGTGATTCGGCGATCGTCCAACCCCAACTTTAACATTTTTATAAGCTGTTTTCCTACGGAGATCGGTTAAGATGGACGTGAATGCGGTGATATGGGCCCTTGCCGGGTACATCAGCGGCTCGATACCCTGGGGCTACTTAGTGGGTAGAGCGAAGGGCATTGATATCACAAAGAGGGGCAGCGGCAACATCGGCGGTGCCAACGTCGCCCGCAACCTCGGCATGGGCTATGGAGTCCTCGTCATGCTCCTGGATCTGTTGAAGGGATTCGTGCCGGCATACCTCGCGCATGCATATGCTGGAATCCACTACGCCCTTCTTGCGGCGATGTTTGCCATTATCGGTGCTGTATTCTCCATCTTCCTGAAGTTCAGGGGCGGAAAGGGATTCGCCACGATCACGGGCGGTTACCTCGCCCTCGTTACGGCCACAGGCACGTGGGGCCCGCTCCCCGTCATGATCACGACGTGGTTCGTGGTGGTGCTTCTGACGCAGATGACGGGCCTCGCCAACATCGTGACCATTGTGACGGCGATCCCGCTCCACGCCCTCATCGCAGACCCGCTTATGACCACATACGTGACGTTTGCCGCCCTTGCCGTGCTCTACAGCCATCGCGATAATATCGTGCTCATGCTACAGGGCAAACTCGAAGAACAGCGGTTTTCCCACAAAGGAAAGCGTTCCATAACAATGGACAAGGTGTGAACATGTACGCGGCGGCAGCTCTGATATCGTATCTGCTGGGGTCCATTCCCACGGCGTACATTGCGGTGAAGCTGGCCACCGGCAAGAACATCTGGGAAGTCGGCAGCAGAAACGTCGGGGCACTCAACACGTACAGGGCCACCGGTTCAAAGATACTCTTTGTCGCCGTCGTGGTTCTTGATGTCCTCAAGGCGATCCTGGCGCTGTGGATCGTGCAGAACTACTTCCCTTCCGCGCTGTGGCTCGCCCCGTTCTTCATCGTGCTGGGCCATAACTATCCAGTTTGGACGCGTTTCCGGGGCGGAAGGGGCATCGCGGTCATGCTCGCGTCCGCGCTCTACCTCGACTGGAAGTTCGCAGTAATTTGGGCAGCCCTCTGGGCCGTAGGATACGCAGTGAGCGGTTATATTGCCGTGGGGGCAATGCTCGGCCATATTTTTACACCTGCGATCTACTACGTGCTGTTCGGCAGCGTTCCGGAGGCCCTTGTGCTCGCACTCATACCTGTCTGGCTGCGTTACCGTGAAAAGGCAGAACTGCTGGTGAGGGGCGAACTGCCAAAGCATTACTGGGGTGGAAAGGGATGATGAACGGAAAACACCTCAAAGAAGGCATCAAGCTTGCAACGGACCTCATAGAGAAGGAAATGGAGTTCATAAACGCCATAAACGTCTACCCCGTGGCAGACGGGGACACCGGGACGAACATGTACAACACCATGAAGGGCATATGGGAAGCAGTAAAGGACGTGGACAGCGAACACGCCGGTGAAGTTGCAGAGGCAGTCGCCGATGCTGCCCTGGAGAGTGCCCGCGGAAACTCCGGGGTCATCCTTTCCCAGTTCTTCTGGGGCTTCCGGGAAGGTATTGGCGATGCGGCGGCGCTGGACAGGACGAAGGTAGCGGCTGCCTTTGGCGAGGGTAAGAACTGGGCGTATCAGGCGGTGGCAAACCCCGTTGAGGGGACCATACTTACGGTGATGCGTGAGACCGCGGAGGCGGCCCAGCGGCTCGCCCGGCAGTATAACTCCGTTCCGGAGATACTCCACCACACGTACCAGGCGGCTCTTTCGGCGCTGGAAAAGACACCGGAGATGCTGAAGAAGCTCGGTAAGCCAAAGATCATCGACTCCGGTGCATACGGATTCACGCTCATCGTTGAGGGATTTGTGCACGCCCTGGGCGTCGATGTTCAGGGATACCGTGTCCGTGGCATGCGTGCCGAGCGCGAAACGTCAAGAGGCGGTCCTGCACTGTACTGTACGAACTTCATGATTGAGACCAACAACGGCACATCCGCCGACGAGATAAGGGGCGCCATAGCGGACCTCGGCGACTCCATCGTGGTGGTGGGAGGCCACGGAAAGGTGAAGGTGCACATCCACAGCACAGATCCGGAGAAGGTAAAGGAGCGCCTCCTGCCTTTCGGTCAGATCGTCCAGGAGAGGATTGATCAGATATGGTAAGTTTTCGCATAATTACCGACTCCACGGCCGATTTTCCGCCCGAATGGGACATACCCTTCGTCCCTGTGCACGTCTATGCCGGAATAGTTGACATGAAGGACAAGGTAGATTTCACTGTGGATACCCTGCTGGACATCACCAGAAAGGGGATACGGGCAAGGACTGCTGCACCGTCTGTCAAGGAGTGGATGCGTGCCTTTGAGTCCCTTGGTAATGACCTCCCCATACTCGCCATCACAATCAGCTCGAAGCTCAGCGGCACCTTCAAGTCGGCAGAGATCGCTGCGAAGATGCTCGCCAAGAAGGGCTTTGAGGTACACGTACTGGACTCGCTGACAGGGAGCATAGGTGCCGGAATACTCGTGGCAAGGGCGAAAGAGATGGCAGAGAAGGGGGTCCCAATCGGAGATGCCCTTCAAAAGTTGAGAGCACTCGTTAATCGGGTGAGAATATACCTTGTGGTCGCCGATATGGAAGCGGCAGCCCGCTCCGGAAGGTTGCCGAACGTTGTGGGCAAGATCGGAAAGTTTCTGCGCCTTAACCCCATCTTTGTGGTGAAGGACGGCGTGTTCCATTTGTGGAAAACGGTCAGGGGACAGGAACGAGTCGTGCAGGAGTTCGCGGATCTGATAAGGGGTAAAAAAGAGGTCTGGGCCGGCGTTCTGGGGCGGAACGAGTACGCCGATAGAATGGCAAGCGAGATAAGGGAGAACTGTGAACGTGTGGTCGTTTGCAGCGTGGATCCCGCGATTGGAGCGCGTCTCGGCTACGGGTCGTTTGGCGTGGCGTTTCTGGAGTGACCGTTTCTGTTTTTTAAAATCAGCCGCTCAAAATTATCCCATGCTAACAAGGGAGGAGTTGCAGCACATCGCAAAGATCGCCCGCATCGCGCTCACAGAGGAGGAGATCAACGAGCTCCTGCCGCAGTTTAACGATATTTTGCGGCTCCTCGAGAGGGTAAAGGAACTGCCGCTCGCCGAGGCACAGCCCATAGTCATGACGGAAAACGAGAATGAGTTCCGTGAGGACGCTTCAAACCCCTTTGAGGATCCGGATGCCATTGTGGAACAGTTCCCCGAGAAGAAGGACCGCTATGCAAAGGTCCCACCAAACCTGTGATGCCCATGATAGAGGAACTCGTTCAGCGGCTGAAGTCGGGAGATATCCTTCCGTCGGAGCACCTGGAGGAGAAGATCGAGATTATCGAGTCCCGCGACTGGGAGATAAACGCGTTCATCACAAAAACGTTCGAGCTTGCCAGAGAGCAGGCAAAAGAGGTGGATAAACTCGTAAAGCAGGGGAAGGGTGAGGCGTTTTACGGTCTTGTGTGGGGAATAAAGGACAACTTCGCTCTCAAGGGCGTGAGGATGACCTGCGGTTCAAAGATGCTGGAGAACTACGTGCCACCGTACACCGCAACGGTGGTTGAACGCATTTTGAAGAACAACGGCGTGATCGTCGGAAAGACAAACATGGACGAGTTTGCCTGCGGTTCTTCCGGAGAGTTCTCATACTTCGGCCCCACGAGAAACCCCAGGGATACTGAAAGGGTTCCCGGAGGATCGTCCTCCGGGTCTGCGGCGGCAGTGGCCGCTGAAATGGTAGACGT